>DIME01000145.1:16654-51949 GCA_002425405.1 Candidatus Accumulibacter vicinus | reverse complement strand
CGACACGCGCATCGATCTGTGCGGCAAGTCTCGCGAAATAGCCGCTCATGCCCAGCCCCGGGCAGCGATTTGCTGCAGGTAGTGCGCGCGACGCCAGCGCGGCAGCGCGAGAATTTCCGCTTCACTCCAGTGGAAGGCAGACGCGAGCTGCAGCACCTCTTCGAGCATTTTCGCTTGCGTGCCCGCGAAGCCGTCGAGCAGCCATGCTTCGAGGTCGCAGGCGACCGGCTGGTCGTGATCGCAGGCCGGGCAGCGGGTCTGTAACTGCAGGGCGGTGAGCGGATCGTGCGCGGCGAAGGCATCGTCGAGCGCACTCAGCCAGCCTGCCGGCGGGTGATGATCCGCGCCCACCGCTTGCCCGGCGACACTTTCGATCAGCGATGCGGCGAGCGTCTCCTGCGCCAGCACACCGTCGCGCCGCCAGCGCCGCAGATCATCAGCGCAGGGCAGGCGCAACGACACCTCGGTGCCGTCGTCGTCATACCAGGTAAAGCGCGGCGCTGCCGGGTCGCCGGCGAAGGTGCGCAGATCCAGGTCGAGAGCCATGGCTTCGCCACACGCGCTGCACGCCACCTGCAACTCGATGATGGCGTCGCCCGCAGCCAGGCGCATCGCGATCAGTGCCTGCAGACGCTGATTCAGAGTCCAGGTCCAGGGCTCGTCGATGCCGATGGCACGACCCTGCGTGTCCGACACACAGCTCACCAGCAAGGCGGTCACGGCGCTCGCCCGGTCGACGACGTCGAAGGCGATGTCGAGGTCGCAAGCAGCGCTGCCGAAGGCTCGCGCGCAGCAGCGCTGTGCGGCAGGCGCCGTAAACGTGGCCTTGGGCTCGTTCATGCCGCGGCTCCGTCCGCCCGATCCGACATCAACCCGCTTCGTTCGGCTCGGGCGTATCGACGTCGCGCACCCAGCCTTCGAGTTCGATCTTGATGTGCTCGATGGCAACCGCGTTGGCGTTCGCATCGAGGTCGGGCAAGGTGACGAACTCGCTGACCCAGCAGCGATAGAGGAAATAGCGCAGCGCCACCTGACTCTTCTCGTTGAGCACCTCTAGCGTCAGGTCCTTCTTGTAACCGGCCAGGTCCATCGCCGCATCGCCGGCATAACTCTGCACCGCGTTCGCCCACTTCTCGAATTCGATATCGTGGGTGATGCCGCGCTCCAGTGTGACGCCTTCGTAGCTGGAGCGACCGGGCGACTTGTGGTCATAGCTGTTCTGCCCGCCGCTGCGATGTTTGACGACTTCGGTGGTGCGCTTGAGCGAGCCGACCTTGGAGACGCCGAGGACCGTCTTGCCATCCCACAGCACGCGGAATTTGAAGTTCTTGTAGGGGTCGACGCGGGTGGCGTTGACAACGAATCCGGTATTGGCCATGACTTGGTTCTCCGCGCGGGGTTACAGATCGCCGGCGATCTGCTGGATACTGATGACGACGAACTCGGCGGGCTTCAGCGGCGCAAAGCCGACCTGGATGTTGACGATGCCCTTGTTGCGGTCGTCCTGGTTGGTGGTTTCGCCGTCGCACTTGACGAAGTAGGCTTCCTTCGGAGTGGCACCCTGGAAAGCGCCCTGGCGGAACAGCGAATTCATGTAGGCGCCGACGTTGAGCCGGATCTTGGCCCACAGCGGTTCGTCATTGGGCTCGAACACCACCCATTTGGTGCCACGGAACAAGGACTCTTCGAGCATCAGCGCCAGGCGGCGGATCGGCACATACTTCCATTCCGAGGCCATCTGGTCGGCGCCGACCAGCGTGCGTGCGCCCCAGGCCACGCCACCATATACCGGGAAGGTGCGCAGGCAGTTGATGGCCAGCGGGTTGAGCACGCCATTCTCGGCGTCGGTGAGCTTGGCATCGAGCTGCGCCACACCGTTGAGCACCGCCTCGATGCCGGCCGGTGCCTTCCAGACACCACGCTGGCTGTCGGTGCGGGCGTAGATGCCGGCCATCGTGCCGCTGGCGGCGATCGAGCGCAGACGAAAATCATTGACCGGATCGGGAACCTGCGTGCGTGGGAAATATACTGCCGAGTTGCGGTGGCGTAGCCCGGCAAACCTGTCCAGCCAGTCCTTGACCTCCTGCGTCTCGTCGATGCCCGTGGGTACGTCGATCAGCAGGAAGGCGCGCTTGAGTTCGCAGAAAGCGAGCGCTGCGCTGTAGATCGCGAGGGTATCCGTCTCGGCCACGCCGTCGGCCACCGCACGCGGGATGCACAGGATGTTGAACAGGTCGACACGGTCGAGCGCGTAAATGCCGGTGTTGAGCGCCGGATTGCCGATCAGGTCGGTCGCGCCGGGCGCCGTGCCGTCGCTGCCGGTGGTGCCGACCACCAAGGCGGCGATCACCGTTGCCGGACCACCCGCCGCGCCCGAACCCAGCGGGTATTGCTGTACATTGACCACGGCGGCGGCGTCGAAGCCGAGATCGCCCGCGGTCGTATCGGCGCCACTGAAGTCGGTAATGGTCAGCCGGTCGGTCGGCGAATAAGCCGTCGCGGTCCTGCTCGTCAACACACGCAGACGATTGGTCCCCACCACTTCGACGGTCGCCCCGGCCAATGGCGCCGGTACGCTCGTCGTGCCGGAAACCGACGTGCGAATGGCCTGCTCGATATAGCCCCGCAATTGCGCCAGGGTGCTCACCGTCTTCCCGCCTGCCGACCAGTCCACGAGCGTCGCATCGCGCGTCGGCAGCGCGCCCAGGGTCAGCTTGAACTGCTTGCCGGAGAGAGCATTCAGAGCGGCCAGCGTCGCCGGGCTGATGGCCGCTCCGAGGGTGCCGCCAGCGGCAGGCCGCTTGCCTGCAGCCGCGGCGCTGCCGGCACGCAGCTTGACCAGTTTCGAACTGTCGTTGACCACCTTGACCGCATACCGCGGCTGCGTCGTGTCCATGGTCAGGTTCAGGTAACGCTCGCTCGCCAGCGGCTTGGCGTTGGCCGCATTGCTGTCATAGCGGGTGATCGCGAGGTTGAAGGTGTGTTCCGGGTCGACGGTGGCGTAATCGACATCGATGCGCACATGGTTGCCCCACAGCCCCGCGTTCGCGGCCTCGGCCAGCAACACCTCGTCGGGCGCAGGCAGCATGTGCAGCGCCGCACCGGCCGCCGCTTCGCCGTTGGCGACCCGCACCACCAAGGCCGAGCTACCGCCGTTCAGGAAGTACTGCGCGATCGCGTAGCTGGCCTCGCTGCGATCGTCCAGGCCGCCGTAGATACGCTGAAAATCGGCCGTCCCGAAGATCTCGACGGCCGCGTCCGTCGGCCCTTCGCGGAAAAAATCGATGAACGCGGTGATCGAGGTGCCCACGCTGGTGATCGTGTGCACCCCGCTCGACACTTCCTGGATGTAGACGCCTGGATAAGTCACTTGCACCATGTGTGCCTCCTAGAACATTCGGATACCCGGGCCGAGCGTCTGCAATCGACGCTGGGAACTCCCTGCCTGCCATGCCTTGTCTTTCGCCGTCGCCACCGACAACCGCCAGGTGGCATTCACATTCACCTTGGCGCCTGCCTCGCTCCAGTCATCCATCATTTCGTTCCTTGGCGTGCCCGGAAGCGAAGATGACGCTGCCGTCGGGCAGCCGAATCTCCGTCAGCCTCCCCTGCTCGGTCATTGCCGCCAACGCTGTTTCGACATCATGCAGGGAAGCGTCGACCAAGCGGCGCGGCAACCACCATTGTTGTACTCCGACAGCGTTATCGGCCGCGTCCGGATGCGCCGCCAGGTAAGCCAGGATTGCCGTCTCCACATCTGTGGCGCCATTTCCCTTCCAGATCATTCACCCCCCCGCATCGGCAAGAATGCTGACTCAGTACAGCAAGGTCTGTGCCAGTCACACCAGATTCATTTTTCTTTCTATGAATCAATCGCATACCTTGCAGCAGCGAAGCGCTGTGGCGGTGCAATGCGGGGCGCTTCGGACACACTGGGTCAAAAATGACCCGCGCTTGCGAACCCGCCCTGCGCCAATGCCATGCCGGGGAGATCGGGAACGAAGCTGAATTTCGCCTGCGGGTTGGGCGCCGAACGCTTAAGTCAAGTGCTTTCGAGAGCGTTCTTGGCCCACTGGGCCGTCGCGTCCTCAGTGAAGCTGGAGCGTGCGAGTCCGTATTTGCGAACCAGCTTGTTGAGCCGGCTGCGGTCCTGACCGCAAAGACGCGCGGCCAGACTGATGTTACCGGCGGTGGTGGCGAGCAGGTGACTGAGGTACGATCGTTCGAATCGAGCAATGGCTTCGGCTTTGGCCTGACGGAAATCCGTGACCTGAACGGGTTCGGTCACCGGTGCTGCGGTCGTGCCGCACAACGGCGGCACCGACGGTATATTCAGAGACAGGGTTTCCCCCTCGTTGAGCAACAATTCCCGGTGCACCATGTTCTCCAGTTCACGCACATTGCCCGGCCAGTCATACCCGCGCAGGTGCGCCAGACTGTGCGGATTGATGGGAATCGCGGGCAGGCCATAGCGGCTGCAATAGCGCGCGACAAAAGCCTCGGCAAGCAGCAAGGCATCATCCCCACGCACGCGCAGCGGCGGCATGTCGAGAACCAGCACCTTGAGACGAAACAGCAGGTCCTGCCGGTAGCCGCCCTGACGGGTCAGTGCGGCCAGGTCGGTATTGCTGGCAGCGAGCACGCGGACATTGGCACGCCGGGATACCGAGCCGCCCACCGGCCGATATTCGAGGTCCTGCAGAAAGCGTAGCAGCGCGACCTGGGCATGTGCCCCGAGGGCTTCGATCTCGTCGAGGAACAGCGTCCCGCCTTCCGCCTGCGCCACCACCCCGCTGCGTGCCTCTCGGGCATCGGTGAAAGCGCCCCGGACATGTCCGAACAACTCGCTTTCGACCAGATTGTCGGGGATGGCACCGCAGTTGATCGGAACGAAAGGGGCGCTGCCGCGTGCCCCGGAATAGTGGATGGCACGCGCCGCCAGTTCCTTGCCAGTCCCGGTTTCACCCTCGATGAGCACCGGTGCATCGCAACGGGCAAGTTTGGCGATGAATGACAATACTTGGCGGAAGGCCGGGGATTCTCCGACAAAGATCGGGGCAGCATAGCGATCCTCAAACATCATCTCGTTCCTCCACTGGTCGTTCTTTCTGGCATGGTGGGGCACCGGACACCGTGTTTCTCGGACTGCCGACAAGGCATCTTGACCGGGCAACGCCACCAAGTCAAGTTCGAGGCCCGGAATCCGTATTAGTTGCGAACATGCTCTGTTAATTGAGATTTTTTGATCAGACCCGAGTCACAGGAACGGGGTGACAGGCCAGTCGAATCGCCCGAATCGCATTACGGGCATCGCCTGGTGCGCCAGACACGATGGCCCGTTGCAGCCCAACCCGGACCTCCGTCGATCGGAACGATGCGGTTGCCCGAATTGAGCCGGTCGCAAAGAGTTTCGCCTTGCACGTGGAAATACCCGACATCCAGTAGCCACGCTGTCAACAGGATATGTTGAGGCTTGTCGTCATCCTCGGTTCCGGGATTGCTTTGGTGTCTGTTGTGACTACAATGGCTACGTACAGTTCGTCGCCCGCAACGGGGTTCATGCCGCAAGGAAATTCCCGCACCAGTCCCAATCAGGATGACATATGACCAACCCCCCTTCACCATCGGAAAAACGCAAGCACGCTGCTGCCAAACGCATCGTCAGAAAGCTGGACGCCCGGGTGAAACCCGACACTGCCTCACCCACCGAGCCAGGTCTCGTCGATCAGGTGCGTGCGATGGCCGGCAGGTTGCTGGACATCAGCGCAGCCAGCGGGGTTGCCGGTCGCGCCCTGCAGACCGCCGGCAAGGTCAGCCGGGCGCTGCAGGATGGGCATCCGATCGACGCGGCCAGCGAAGTCGTGCGGGCGGTGCTGCCGGGGATGGCTGAACCTGCTGCCTGGGCCAAGACCGGTGCAGCGATTCGCTCGATGCGCGAGACAGCCGGACTGACGATCGCCGAAGTCGGTGCCGCCATCGACTTGAAGGATCCCTCGCTGATCGAGGCCCTCGAGAATGGCCGCATCGCCCTGTCGTTCGAACTGATTCTGCGCCTGGCAGCGGTTTTCGGTCGCAATGACCCGGTTGGCTTCGTGATGCGCTTTACCCGTACGACCCATCCCGAGGTGTGGAACAGTCTCGAAGAACTGGGCATCGGCAAACTGGTGCTGCAAACCGTTCGTGAACACCAGTTCGTCAACATCTATCGCAGCAATGACGCTGCACGTACGCTTAGCGACCAGGAATTTGCCGAAATTTTGAGCTTCACGCAGGCAGCCTTCGAGATGGCCATGGCCCTGCGCAGCCGATACCAGGATCGAAGCAGCGACGCTGACGCTGGCAGCGATCGCGACGAGTGAATCGGTCACACCGCAGACGGGGACATGCGGATGGGCCTGACCGGCAACGACGGCAAAGATTGCCGGTAGCCGCTGCCTCAGGTGGTGGTGATGATGTCGGGCGCGGCCTCCCCCATTGTCAGCGACCAGGCTTGCGGGCGCATTTGTATCCCTGCAACCGGCGTATGGCGCGGAAATCAGCGTACAGTCGGAAAATCCTCAGGACTGTCTGGCCCAGAAATTGCTTTTCTTCCTGCGGCACTCGGGTCGGTTTTGCCTGCTCGCGTGGCCGTGCAAATCGCAGCGCGGCGCTTAAGTGCGTCGCGACCGCAGGTGGTCAGGAGCAGTTGACCGGGATGATCCACTTTTTATCAGGACAAGACAATGTTGATTGGCAGCGTATTGAGTGCCGGCGCCTGGATTTCCCGACTGGGTCAACTGATCGGCAGCAGCGAAACGAACGCTGCGCAAGCCAGCAACAGCGCCGAGGCGTACCCGCCCGTCGGCCCTCCCGCCGGCGCTGGCATGCTCGACGCGGTTACCCAGGCTTTGGCAAAAATCGGCGTCGGCAGCAGTTCGAGTGCGTCGGGGAAGACTGCTGCTACAGCTTCGGCCTCGTCCTCGGCCGAGGATCCGGCACAGGCTCTGGCCGTATTCATGGACACCCTGATGGCTGCCTTGCACGCTCAAAGCGTCCGGGCCGCCACGAAAGACACGAACAGCAGGATCGCGGGTAGCCCCGATGACCCGCGCCACAATATCCAGTCGGACATGCAGAGACTGATCGAGACGTTGGCATCGTCACCTGGCAGTTCGACCGGCTCCGGATCGTCCGACTCCTCAGCAGACGCGCTGCAGCAAAGCTTCCAGAAACTCCTGAGCGCCGCCGGCGGGAGCAGCAGCAATGCGACGCTTTCCGACTTTCTGCTGGCCTTCGCCCGCAACCTGCCCGGCGCTTCATCTGTCGGAAACGTCGTCAGTACCAGAGTTTAAGGGGGGAGGTCGCATCAGCGACTGACGAACTTCCCCTCGCCCGCAAGCGGCAGGGGTCAGGTCTTCCGCTAGAATGGCGGAATCCGGACGTATTTTTCACCTTTGTTGCCTGCGCTGCCGAAGCAGCGAACTGACTCACGGCCTCATCATGCCATCTTGCCTTTTTCTGGTATTGCTGCTGTGCTCGCCGACCGTGCTCGCGCAAGCTGCACCGCCGCCGAACGCCGAACGCCAGAAGCAACTCGTGCATCTGGTCCGCCAGGATTGCGGCTCGTGCCACGGCATGACGCTGCAAGGCGGTCTTGGACCCTCGCTGAAACCGCAGTCGCTGCAGAACAAACCGGTCGATTCGCTGGTGGCTACGATCTACAACGGTCGGCCAGGGACGCCGATGCCGCCCTGGCAGCGCTTCCTGAGCGAGGCGGAGGCACGCTGGATCGTCGAACAGTTGCTGGCCGGATTTCCCGAATAACCGCTCGCCGGAAACGGAAATGGGCACGGCCCGGCGTTGCTTCCCTTGTCCACCGGGCTCCTGGTACCGCCGTCGAGGCTCTCGCGCTCAATCAGGCCTGAGCGGAAAAGCATGGGCTGGCAGCGTGCCGCTGCCCAACCGAACGATCGTAATCGCCGCCTTGCAGGGCAGAGATGAACAGCTTGTCATCCTCCCTGATGTGACGTTCGAACCAGTACTCGCAGAAGCGCAGGAAGGAATGCGCGTCCTGCCCACCGTTGATGACTTCACCGAGAGCCTTGTGCAACAGGCGCAGCGTATCGGTATGGATCTTGGCATGGTCGGTGAAATCCAGTCCCGCCTCCTCGGCAATCCGTTCTTCGGTGGCAAAATGGATCGCGAAGTAATCGAGGAGCTTGCCGAACTCGTCGACCGGCATGTGATGGTGTTCAAAGCAGCTGGTCTTGAGGAAGTCAATGAAGTTGAAGATTTCTTCATGCTGAGCGTCGACTTCCGGCAAATCGACCAACAGCCCGTCCGGCAGCATGCCGGGAATGTACATGGTCATCACAAGTCTCCTCTTGTCACCAATGGGTATCCTTTATTATCCTCTCAGTATAGAAGGTCCACCTCCAGAACTCCAGAGAAACCGGATTTAAGTCAGGCCGGTATCTTCCCGGCCATGGCCTGTCCGTCAAGAACTTGCGAACAGCCAGAGATTTCTGGCGGGGATCAGAAGCAGGCGTTTCATCGATTTCTCGTATCGTCGTGGCTTTCCTCACGGCGTGCCGCGTGCGACAGTGCTAGGCTATCATCGGATCAAGGATTGGCGACGTGGCCGGAATGGCCCTGCCAACCACTGATTCGGGTGTTAATTCAGCAGAAAAAGCGATCAGACTTTCCATGGGTATGCCGTTACTGATCATGGCTGGCCAATAAATTTGAAAAATTTGAAAAACAAGCCTAACTTTTTGGATGAACACTCACTATAATGATGCTGCGCTGCAACAATACTCTGGCTCACAAGGTCGCGGTTGACGGCTTGCAGTGTTTGGCATCGCCAGTTTTTCAGGAGTACTTGTATGAAAGCACCAAAAATTTTGCCGTGGATCGCCCACAAAACGGGCATCAGCGAAGAACTTGCGCTCAAACTTTGGCGCCGTGCGGCTGGGGAAGCCGAAATCATCGCCGGCTGCTGCAACAGTTCGGATTTTTATCGCCTGGCTGTGGAACGTTTTATCGACTTCGCCGAAGCCGAGGGCACGTCCTCTGTGGTGCGTCAAACGGCCGGGACCAGGAGCTGCATTTCCTGGCTGTGGCGCCACCAGAACCGGATCTCGAAACTGAACATGATTACCCTCGAGAACATCATGAGACTGGGCCTGTCGAACTGGACCGGCATGTTCCCGGGTCCGCATCACCCTGCCTGAGAGCCTCGGCAGGCTTGACTCAGTGACGCACCACGACCGGCAAGGCAATCTGCAGCGAATCTGCAATTTGCACCGCCAATGCGTTCGCTTCGCTCTGTGTCGGCAGTTGTGTGAGACGAACGGTGTAATCGTAGCCGCCGCCGGCACTTGCTCGCGGCATGATCCGGACCGGGTAACCGGCGGCACGTGCTCGGTCGTACAAAGACAAGGTTGCTGCTTCGCTATTGAGCGTTGCCAGTTCGACTGCCCACCGACCGCGACGCGTAGGGTGGCGACCGGCGGCCGGGAGCGTGCCTGTTCGCACGGCAACGGGGGGCGCCGCCGGTAGCGCGGTCTGCGCTGCCAGCGATGCGAGCTGGCCGGCAGTGACTGCCTCGATCGGCGCCGGTGCATCCCCTTTTGGTGCCAGGTAGCAGCTTGGCGCAGCATCGATCTGCAGTGCCTCCGCCAATGGGTGCAGCACCGCAATACTTCCCTCCAGCAGACAGATGCGGTCACCTTCCGCATCGACTCTACCCAGGACATCGGTTCCCCGGATTCCCGCAGTCAGCGTGCCAACGCGCAGATTGACAGCGCGCTGCCGATAATTCCTGGCAAAGGCGCTGGTGCTGAAACGCACCGCGCCTTGCTGGACATCCAGAGCGGCCGTGAACACCTGCGCTGCACGTACGCCAAGCGCGTTCAGGTCGAGGCGGCTGTCGGCCGCGATTGCGACCGTACTGCCATCGCCCAGCCGGATTCTGACCCGTGCCCCAGGGCCGCTGATCACCCGATCGCGATTCTGCAGAACCATCCCTGGTGTCAGCTCCTGCCGGACGCCGAGTCGCTCAAGCCAGGCAGGCATCAGCACTCCGTCCACGATGGCGTCGGCTCCCGTTACTGCGCTTGCTGCCTGCGGCAGCAGACTCCCGGTAAGCATGGCGAAAAGAGCGCAGATACAATGCCTGTTCATTGACGGTTCCTTGCGACCAGGGGAAAGGAGGGGATTCTAACATTGTGCCCAGCGCAACCTGCGCGAGCTGTGGAGCCGGCTTGCGTTTGTTCGCACAGCGGCTAGACTGCCGCAATGCAAGCAGACTTGAGTGACGAACGACTGATGCTGGCCTATTGTGCGGGTGATACAGATGCGTTCACGACGCTCTATCGTCGTTATCGCGGCTCGCTCTATCGCTATCTGGCGCAGCAATGCGGTGACCCGGCAGTGGCCGAAGAACTTTATCAGGAAGTCTGGATCAAGGTGGTCAAGGCCCGCGCCGACTACCAGCCGCTGGCCCGCTTCTCGACATGGGTTTTCCGGATCGCACGCCACCGGCTGATCGATCACTACCGAAAACATTCGTCACCAGCGCTGGCACAGTTGGCACCGAACACTGACGATCAGGATGAGGTCGACGACCTGATTGCCTGCCTGCCGGCTCCCGGCCATGAGACGCCGCACGCCTTGCACGAGCGGCAACATGCGGCGCAAAGGATCAACCTGGCGCTGGCAGCGTTGCCACCAACCCAGCGCGAAGTCTTTCTGCTCGCCGAAGAGGGTGGGCTGACCCTGGAGGAAATTGCCGTCGCCACCGACAGCGGCCGTGAAACGACCAAGAGCCGGTTGCGCTATGCGCTGACCAAACTCAGACACTCGCTGCAGGACCTGTTATGACCGAGCGCCCCGAGGATTCTCCGAGCGATCCGCAACTCTCCCGATTATATCGAGAGCATGCGACTGAGCAGCCGTCACGCGCCACGGACGAGCGCATTCTCGCGGCGGCACGGGCGGCACTGGCAGAATCGCCGGCACACCCACATCGCGACACCTGGTGGCTGCGCTGGCGTACACCACTGGCCCTTGCCACGACCTTGCTGTTGACCATCACCCTGGCTTTGCTGCAGGAGCGGCAGCCAGGCGGTCTGCCGCCGGCACCGAACCTGCAGCAGGAAACCCCGTCAGCGCGACATGAGGCGCCGAGTCGTGGCGTCCGCGAGCAGGCGGGTTCCACTGCCGCGCCTGAACCGGCCAGGCCGGCCACGCGATCTCCACAGCCCAGCGAAGCGCAGGCCAAATTGGCAAAGCCCTCGGGCAGCACTGGCGAGCGCGACCGTCCATTGCAATCCGACCTCGTTGCCGAACCAGGGCTGGCCGCGACCCCATCGCGCAAGTCCTTGCCCGCCGCAGCACCGGCGGCGCCAGCCGTGCTGGACAGCGCTCCTTCGCCCGCTGCCGCGGTCAGCGACAGTCAGGCGGCAAGGCGTCTCGACTCAGCTCCTGCAGCCGAGCGAGCGGCAGCATCGGCACTGGCCAAGACCGAAAACGGCCGCAGCGCCAGCGTCTGGCTGGACGAAATCCGTGCACTGCGGCGCGATGGCAAGACCCTTGAAGCCGAACGGCAACTGCAGGAGTTTCGTCGGGCGAACCCGGATTACCCGCTACCGGACGAATTTCGTCAATGAATTGACCCCGTTTACCGGCGGCGGGCGTTTACATGGTCATTACATCACCCAAGGAGTCCATCATGAAAAAACTCGCCGCCCTCTTCGCTGCCCTGCCGCTGGCCGGCTGCATCAGCATCGCCGACGCCGGCGCACTGGTCGATGTCGGCATCATCGACCGCAGCAGTGGTCAGACGCTGGAAGTCTATCGCCACCACGGCCGCCTGTACGTGGTCGGGACTCCCGGCAACCGCTACGCGGTGATGTTGCGCAACAAGAGCGCCGGTCGTGTGCTGACCGTGCTCTCGGTTGACGGCATCAATGCGCTCAGCGGCCAGACTGCCGCCACCTCACAATCAGGTTACGTCCTGGTGGCGCGACAATCGGCCGAGATCTCCGGCTGGCGCAAGAGCATGGACGATGTGGCCGCGTTCTATTTCACCAGCGTTGCCGACAGCTATGCCGGCCGCACCGACCGCCCACAGAACGTCGGTGTGGTTGGCGTTGCCGTCTATCGGGAAGCCGAGCCATTGCCGCCGCCGCAGGTCACGATGCCGTCGCGGGAGCGTGACGAGGCTCCTGCTGCCGATAGCGCGTCGTCGAACGCCGCGGCCAGGGCGGTTGCGCCGACGCCTTCGCCAGCGCCCGGCAAGCTGGCGGAGAGTCAGGGTCGTCTGGGCACCGGCCACGGCGAACGCATCAGCGCGCCGACGCAATACACCGAGTTTCGACGTGCCAGTGACGCGCCCTCCGAGGTGCTGACCATTCATTACGACAGCTATACCAATCTGCTCGCCCAGGGCATCATTCCACGGCCCCGGCAACAGCCGACGCCGAATCCGTTTCCGAAACCCTTTCCGGGCGGCTTCGTGCCCGATCCGCGGAACTGAGCCGCTTCGCAATCTCCCGATCAGGGCAAGCGCAAGCACGTATGCGTATAATCCGCGCTTCAGCCTCTTTCTGGATTGTGACCGGCCATGCAGGAAAAGTATCAACCCGCGGACGTGGAAATCGCTGCTCAGGACTTCTGGAACCGGAGCGGCGCGGCGCGCGCCCTCGAGGACGCCAGTCGGCCCAAGTACTACTGCCTGTCGATGTTCCCCTATCCTTCGGGCAAGCTGCACATGGGGCACGTGCGCAACTACACGATCGGCGACGTACTCGCGCGCTTTCACCGGATGCTCGGCTACAATGTCCTGCAGCCGATGGGCTGGGACGCCTTCGGCATGCCCGCGGAAAACGCCGCCATCCAGAATGATGTGCCGCCGGCGCAATGGACCTACGCCAACATCGACTACATGAAGACGCAACTCAAGCGTCTGGGTTTTGCGGTCGACTGGGAGCGCGAAATCGCCACTTGCCGGCCCGAGTACTACCGCTGGGAGCAATGGCTGTTCACCCGCCTGTACGAGAAGGGCCTGATCTACCAGAGACTGGGAACCGTCAACTGGGACCCGGTCGACCAGACCGTGCTGGCCAACGAGCAGGTCATCGATGGGCGTGGCTGGCGTTCGGGTGCGCCGATCGAGAAGCGCGAGATCCCGATGTATTACATGAAGATCACCGCCTACGCCGAGGAACTGCTGGCCGACCTCGACCATCTCGACGGCTGGCCGGAGCAGGTTCGCCTGATGCAGAAGAACTGGATCGGCAAGAGCGTCGGCGTGCGCTTCGCCTTTCCCTATCAACTCGATGGCGAGACGGGTCTGCTGTGGGTGTTCACGACGCGCGCCGATACCATCATGGGCGTCACCTTCTGCGCCGTCGCTGCCGAGCATCCGTTGGCTGCCTACGCGGCAGCGCGCGACCCCAGGGTGGCGGCTTTTGTCGAGGAATGCAAACAGGGTGGCGTCGCCGAAGCAGACCTGGCGACGATGGACAAGAAAGGCCTGCCGACCGGCATTTTCGTCACGCATCCGCTGAGTGGCGAACAGATCGAGGTATGGATCGGCAACTACGTGCTGATGAGCTACGGCGACGGCGCAGTGATGGCGGTGCCGGCGCACGACGAGCGCGACTTCGCCTTTGCCAGAAAATACGGATTGCCGATCAAACAGGTGATTGCCGTGGCGGGCGAGACCTTCTCGCTCGATGGCTGGCAGGAATGGTACGCGGACAAGCAGCGCGGCGTCTGCGTCAACTCCGGCAAGTACGACGGCCTGGATTGCAAGACGGCAGTCGAAGCCATCGCCGCCGACCTCGCCGCCAAAGGTCTGGGCGAGAAGAAGGTCCAGTTCCGCCTGCGCGACTGGGGAATTTCCCGGCAGCGCTACTGGGGCTGCCCGATTCCGATCATCCACTGTGCGACCTGCGGCGACCTGCCGGTCCCTGACCAGGACCTGCCGGTGGTCCTGCCGGAGAACATCACGATTGGCGGTGCCGGTTCGCCACTCGCCAGGATGCCCGAATTCTATGAGACGACCTGTCCCGGATGCGGCGGCAAGGCAAGGCGCGAAACCGACACCATGGATACCTTCGTCGAGTCCTCGTGGTATTTCCTGCGCTATTGCTGTCCGGACAATGATCACGCGATGGTCGACGAGCGCGTCTCCTACTGGTGCGCGGGCGGCATCGACCAGTACATCGGCGGCATCGAACACGCCATCCTGCACCTGCTCTACTCGCGCTTCTGGACCAAGCTGATGCGCGACCTCGGCCTGTTTGGCGAGCACCGGCTCGACGAGCCCTTTGCCCATCTGCTGACGCAGGGCATGGTCGTGGCGCCAACTTTCTACCGCGAGGACAGCCATGGCAAGAAACAATGGCTCAATCCCGCCGAGGTCGACGCCGTGCATGACGAACGTGGCCGAGCCGTCGGCGCGACGCTGCGCGCCGACGGCCTGCCGGTGATCGTCGGCGGCATCGAGAAGATGTCGAAGTCGAAGAACAACGGCGTCGATCCACAGGCGCTGATCGAACAGTTCGGCGCTGATACCGCGCGCCTGTTCATCATGTTCGCAAGTCCACCGGACCAGTCGCTGGAATGGTCCGACGCCGGCGTCGAAGGGGCATTCCGTTTCCTCAAGCGGCTCTGGCGAATCGTCTACGAGCATGTCTCGGCTGGCCCGGTGGCGCCGACCCCGGCTGCGCATTTGTCTACCGAGCTGCAGGGCCTGCGTCGGCAGTTACACCAGACGATCGGCAAGGTCGCCGACGATTACGGGCGGCGCAAGCAGTTCAATACCGCCATCGCCGCAGTCATGGAGTTGCTCAACGCTTATGGCCGTATCGCCGACGACTCGGCCGCCGGGCGCGCCGTCAGACAGGAAACGCTCGAAGCGGTGACGCTGATGCTCAACCCGATCGTGCCGCATATCTGCGAAGCGCTCTACGCGGCCTTGAGACCCGGCCACACCCTCTCCGGCCAGGCCTTTCCGAAACCTGACGCAAGCGCGCTGGTGCAGAACGAAATCGAACTGGTACTGCAGATCAACGGCAAGCTGCGCGGCAGCCTGCGGGTGCCGGCGGGAGCTGACCGGGCAAGCATCGAAAGCGCTGCGCTGGCCTCTGAAGCGGCACAGAAGCATCTGGCCGGCACCGCGCCCAGAAAGCTGATCATGGTTCCCGGTCGCCTGATCAATATCGTCACCTGAAACTTTGCGAAAGCATCCGATGCGTGCAGCGCTATATTCCGTGGGGCTGGGCCTGGCGCTGATACTGCTCGCCGGTTGCGGTTTCCAGTTGCGGGGCGCTTATTCGCTGCCTTACGAAAGTCTTTTCATTGCCATGCCCGACTATTCGGTCATCGCCGTCAGCCTCAAGCGTGCCATCCGCGCCTCGGGAACGACGCGCGTGGCGCTGACGGCGAGCGACGCACAGGCGACCCTGGTCCCGGGAGCCGAGTCTCGTGACCGGGTGATTCTCTCGGTATCGAGCACGGGCCGTGTCAGCGAACTACGCCTGCGTTACCTCTACACCTATCGGATCACCGACGACAAGGGCCGCGACCTGGTCGCGCCGAGCAGCATCGAACTGGTCCGCGACCTCACCTACGATGACTCCAACGTGCTGGCCAAGCAACAGGAGGAGAAGCTGCTCTGGCGCGACATGGAGAATGACCTGGTGCAGCAGTTGATGCGCCGGCTGGCGGCCAGCAAACCGGTGTTTGCGGCGGCTCCCGAGTAAGGTCGCCGGGCATGCACCTCAAGGGCGATCAACTCGCCGCACATCTCGAACGCGATCTGCAGCCGGTCTATCTGGTCCATGGCGACGAACCTCTGCTGATCATCGAGGCGGCCGATGCCATCCGCGCCGCAGCCCGCCGACGCGGTTTCGACGAACGCGAAGTGCTTACCGCGATCGCCGGTTTCAACTGGAACGACCTCTACCATGCCGCAGGAAACATGTCGCTGTTCGGGGGTCGCACGCTGATCGACCTGCGCGTCCCGACCGGCAAGCCGGGACGCGAGGGCAGTGCGGCCCTGCAGGAGTATTGCGCGCGTCCCTCTCCGGATTCGCTGCTGCTGGTGACCATGAGCGAGGTCGACTGGCGGGACGAGAAATCTGCCTGGATGGGCGCTCTGGCCAGCACCGGGGCGGTGGTCAAGCTGCTCTCGCCAGCACTGGCCGAATTGCCGGCGTGGCTGGCTGGCCGCCTTCGCCGCCAGCAGCAAAGCGCTACCGCAGAGGGCTTGCGGTTCATTGCCGAGCGGGTCGAAGGCAATCTGCTGGCGGCGCATCAGGAAATCCTCAAGCTCGGGGTACTCTACCCGCCCGGCGCCCTGAGCCTGGAGCAGATTCGCGAGGCGGTGCTCAACGTCGCCCGTTACGACCTTGACAGCCTGCGTGAAGCGATGCTCGCCGGCGATGTGGCGCGCCTGACGCGTACCCTCGATGGCCTGCAGCAGGAAGGTGAAGCACCGCTCCTGGTGCTCTGGGCGATGACCGAAGAAGTGCGCCTGCTGGCGCAGATCGGTGCGGGACTCGCGAGAGACCAGCCGCTGGACGCACTGTTGAAGGATGCACGGCTATGGGGCGCGCGCCAGGGATTGATCAAACGCGCGCTGCAGAGGGTCGACGGCGAGCGCGCAGCCGCCGCCCTGGTGCACGCCGCGCGCATCGACCGGATGATCAAGGGCATCGCTGGCGGCGATGTCTGGGACGAGTTCCGACAACTGGGCCTGCGCATCACCGCCGCCTGAGGCACCGCGGTGTCGAGCTTCAACGGCCGTTGTCGCTTTCCAGGTCGACTGACGCGGTGTCCGGTGCCAGATGTTCCCATGCGCAACTGGCAGTTTCCCGGCGCACGTCATTGAGCCCGCAGCTGAACTTGCTCTGCACCAGGCATTCACCCTGACCATCCTCGCCGACCACCACCAGGCGCAACTCGGTATCGACCATCCGCTCACCATCCCAGTAGCTGCAGGTCGCGCAAACTTTCACTTCAGCAGGCAGTATCAGTTTCTTGTTCATGATCGGCGCAGACAAATGGCAATAGGTCTGAGAGTGCATTCCTTTGCAGTGGTTCCGTTGACGCATGCACGCAGACGGTGGCTATAATCGATTCTTCCGCCAAACAGAGAAGTCTCATGGATATCGAGCAGTACATGCAAACCGTCGGCCACCATGCCCGCGCCGCATCGCGGCTGATCGCACGTGCCGACAGCCAGGCCAAGAACATTGCGCTCTACCGCATCGCCACGGCGATCCGGCGCGAGTGCGACACGCTGCTTGCCGCCAATCACGATGACCTGGCTGCAGCGCGTGCCGCCGGCCTCGAACCGGCCCTGCTCGATCGCCTGGCGCTGTCGGCGAAAAGCGTTGCGGCAATGGCTGAGGGAGTCGAACAGGTTGCCGCCTTGCCCGACCCGGTCGGCGAAATCAGTGATTTGAAGTTCCGGCCGAGTGGCATTCAGGTCGGCCGCATGCGCGTGCCGCTGGGAGTGATCGGGATCATCTACGAGGCGCGCCCGAACGTCACCGCCGATGCCGCGGCCCTGTGCCTGAAGTCCGGCAACGCCACGATCCTGCGGGGCGGTTCCGAGGCGATCCGCTGCAACCAGGCGATCGCCGCGCTGGTACAGGAAGGGCTCGCCAGCGCCGGTCTGCCGGCCAATGCCGTACAGGTGATCGAGACCACCGACCGCGCCGCGGTCGGTCACCTGATCAGGATGCGCGAGTTCGTCGACGTGATCGTTCCGCGCGGCGGCAAAGGACTGATCTCGCGCCTGCTGGCCGAGGCCCGCGTGCCGATGATCCAGCATCTCGACGGCAACTGCCATGTGTATCTTGACGATGCCGCCGACCCCGAGAAAGCGCTGCAGATCGTCGAGAACGCCAAGACGCAGCGCTATGGCACCTGCAATACCGCCGAGTCGCTGCTGCTGGCGCGTTCGGTCGTCGCCAGCCTGCTGCCACCGATCGCTGCGATGCTGACGCAGAAGGGAGTCGAGATTCGCGGTTGTCCGGAAACCGTCGACCGCGTCAGGGAAGCACGAGCGGCAAGCGAAGAAGATTACGCCTGCGAGTTTCTGGCGCCGATCATTTCGGTCAAGGTAGTGGCCGGACTCGACGAAGCGATCGAACACATCAATCGCTATGGTTCGCATCACACCGACGCGATCATCACCGAGAATTACACCTCGGCGATGCGCTTTCTACGCGAAGTCGACTCGGCTTCAGTGATGGTAAACGCCTCGACGCGTTTTGCAGACGGCTTCGAGTACGGGCTGGGTGCCGAAATCGGCATCTCGACCGACAAGATTCATGCGCGTGGCCCGGTCGGTCTGGACGGGCTGACCAGTCAAAAATGGATCGTTCTCGGTCACGGCGAGGTGCGCGCCTGATTCTTCAGTCGCTCACGCGACTTGCACATGAACACTGCACTGCGGCAGCGGGCGGGCGCCGCGGTGGGCTTGACCAGACCCGCCGGAGCATGTGACCCAAAGGAGACGTCATGAAACATCTGCTGGTGGCGGCGGTTGCCGCCCTGTTCTTCAACCTCGCGGCGGCTGTGGAAGTTGCCGGCGTCAAATTCGACGACAAGACGCGCGTCGGTTCCGGCGAACTGGTGGTCAATGGCGCTGGCCTGCGCAAGAAGGCCGTCTTCAAGGTCTATGCGATGGCCCTCTATCTGCCGGAGAAAAGCGGCGACGCCGCGGCGGTGCTGGCCGCCAAGGGTGGCAAGCGGATTTCGATCAGTCTGCTGCGCGACCTCTCGGCGCAGCAGTTCGTCGAAGCGCTGCAGGAAGGCGTCGCCAACAACCATTCGGAAGCTGAAATGGCAAGCCTCAAGGATCGCCTGAAACAGTTTTCCGATACCCTGCTGGCTGCGGGAGAGCCCAAGACGGGTACCAGCGTGTTCATCGACTGGCTGCCGGAGACGGGGACACGGCTTACCGTCAATGGTCAGGTCAAGGGCAAAGACCTCGCCGGCGACGATTTTTACAAGGCACTGCTGAAAATCTGGCTCGGCAACAAGCCGGTCCAGGATGACCTGAAGCAGGCGCTGCTCGGCAAGACCTCCTGAAGCCCGTTGCAGGACACTACGATGCGCCCCCGGGTCGATCCAGCCGAACCGGCTTTCCAGGCGATCATCAGTGCTGCGGTGTTCAGCCTCGGCGTGTGCGGCGACGAGCTAGAAATTCATCGCATCGCCTTTCTTCCGCCAACTGGCGAAATTGCCCCTCGGAATCCGCTCGCTGCGGAAGTGGCACGCCAGTTGTGCGCCTACCTGGCGGACGCCGAATACCCTTTCGTCTTGCCCTTGCGCGCTGCGGGTACGCCTTTTCAGCGCCGCGTCTGGCAGCAGATCGCGGCCATTCCGACACACCAGACGCGCAGCTATGGCGAGATCGCACGAACGCTGCGCAGCGCACCGCGGGCGGTCGGTCAGGCCTGTGCTGCCAATCCCTACCCGGTGGTCGTTCCCTGCCACCGGGTATTGGCGACGGGCGGCAGATTGGGCGGCTTTGCTCATCAGAACGACGGTTTTCTGCTCGATGTGAAGCGCTGGCTGCTGGTACATGAAGGCTGCTGAGGCCGATCCTGGCGACCTTGCCGAGATCGATCGCTTCTGCGACACGCTCTGGCTGGAAGACGGTCTGGCCAGAGCCTCGCTCGACAGCTATCGCAGCGACCTGCTGCAACTGACGATCTGGCTGGCGGAGCAGCAACTCGGCAGCCTGTGCAACGTTGACGAAGCGATCCTGATGCGTTTCATCGCGATGCTGTCGCAAACGCTGCGCGCTTCCTCGCAGGCGCGTTACTTGTCGACGCTGCGCCGCTTCTACCGGTACCAGGTGGCGCAGGGCCGGCGCAACAGTGATCCGACGCTGAAGATCGCCATGCCGGTGCAATCCTCGCGGCTGCCCAAAGTGCTCTCCGAAGTCCAGGTCGAGCGCCTGCTCGCTGCCCCCCGGCTCGACACGACGCTCGGACAGCGTGATCGGGCAATGCTCGAAACGCTCTACGCCACCGGCCTGCGCGTCAGCGAACTGGTCGGCCTCAAGGTGCACGAACTTCACCTCGACATGGGCGTACTGCGTGTTTTCGGCAAGGGCAGCAAGGAGCGCCTGGTACCGCTGGGTGAACAGGCGTGCGACTGGCTGCGCTGCTATCTGGGCGACGGCCGACCGGCGCTGCTCGCAGGACGCCAGAGCGACGAGATATTCGTGACCGGGCGCGGCTCGGCGATGACCCGGCAGGCTTTCTGGCAGTTGATCAAGCGCTACGCCCTGCAAGCCGGAATGGATCCTGCCCGCCTGTCACCGCACGTGCTGCGGCACGCCTTTGCCACGCATCTGCTCAATCATGGGGCCGACCTGCGCGTCGTGCAACTGCTGCTGGGCCATTCGGACATCTCGACGACGCAGATTTACACCCATGTCGCCCGCGAACGGCTCAAGATCCTGCACGCCCAACACCATCCGCGCGGCTGATCGGCCGCCTGGCACGGCCCTCTCTTCGGATCGGCGGTTGCGGTCACGCGGGAGACTCCGGGAACAGCCGGACGACCTTGCCGTCCCCGCTGCAGAGAACCGACAATCCCGTTTGATTGTACGGGCACAATCATGCGAGCGTGGTAGCCTGAAGCCGCCAGTTCGGCCATATCTCTTCCATGGTGAGTCGCTGACGCGACTTTTACGTTAACGCAGCCCACTAAAACTGAGCGTCTCGTTCTTGTTCAAGTAGTCCAGAGTCAGTTCCTGGCCAGCAGCAGAAGCCGGAGCATGCGCTGCCGCGTGGGCGGCCGCACTGGCATGGGCTTCAGCCAACTCGCCGAGCACAGGCAACTGCTGCATCGACAGCAATTGACAGTACGCAATGACCAGGGCACCGGCTTGGGCGACTTCCCGAAGGGCTTCGGCCGATAACTGGTTAAGAACGGCTTCGTCAATCTGAAAGAGTCCGCCAACCGGCTGGTCACCAGTTTGGGTCTTGACAGTAATTGGCCAGGCTTTGATCAGCGCGTGTTTTTTCAGTACCGCACAGGCGTTGACGGTGACCTGCCGACTGTTCTCGATCTGGGTCAGAAAATTGAGGACCTCCTGAATCACCGACGAGGGTCCGCCTGCATCATCGAAAAAGGGTTCTCCCTCGCTGCCATCGCCAATGAGTCCTGAATCTTCGTCGATGCACAGCACCTGCTGACCTTCATTCCTGTTGGCAAGACAAAAAGGATAACTACGAATAGCAGCCGGAATATACTTTCCCGCCCAACGACCGTCGGGTGTGACAAACAGATTCCTGCCTGTTGCCACACCCAGAACAGCAACAGGAATGAAGGTCTCATTCTGTTCGACAAAGGCAATGGGCAGGCTCAACAACGCGCGCGGAAATTCACCAGCCGTCAGAGGAACAATCGCCTCGTGGGCAGCGAAAGAATAACCCGCAACGCGCCGCCAGCGCTTGTTGGCGTAGCGGTCGGTGGAAATCGGGTGGAAGTTTGGCATTTGCATCCTTGATGTGAACCGTTTGGGGGGCTTGTAAGACCAACCCTTGTGCTGGAGTTTACCTGAAGTTTAGACTCTCGGGATGGCCACTACCGCTGCCGTTTCCCCGCTGCCCTCCCCGGCGATTTCGACCAGCGCCGTCGGCAACGCCTTGCTCGGCTTGACACCCAATTGTTTGAGCATTTCGGCCTGACGGATGAGGTTGCCACGCCCACCGGTGAGTTTGCCATGCGCCTCGTCATAATCCCTTTGCGCCTGCTTGAGACGGTTGCCAAGCGATTCCAGATCGACGACGAAACCAACCAGCTTGTCGTAAAGCTCCGCACCACGCCTGGCGATCTCCTGCGCGTTGCGGCTTTGCGCTTCCTGCCGCCAGAGGTGCGCAACGGTGCGAACGACAAACAGCAGCGTCGAAGGACTGACCAGCAGCACGTTTTTCTGCCAGGCATCCATGAACAGCTCGCGATCATGCGTGACGGCAAGCATGAAGGCGGGCTCGATGGGAACAAACATCAAGACGAAGTCGAGCGATTTCAGCCCGTAAAGCAGTTGGTAATTCCTGTCCGAGAGGCCTTTGATGTGCGTGCGAACGGAATCGAGGTGGCGTTTGATGGCGGCCTGACGATCGCCCTCGTCCTCGGCTGAAGCGTAGTCTTCGTAGGCCGTCAGCGACGCCTTGGCATCCACCACGAGGTGGCGGTCCTCGGGCAGATGCAAGACGACATCCGGCTGCGCGCGCGAGCCGTCGGCGCGGTGATGGCTCTCCTGGACTTCATATTCTTCCCCCTTGCGCAGGCCGGAGGCTTCGAGGACGCGCTCGAGCACCAGTTCTCCCCAGTTGCCCTGTGCCTTGCCAGAGCCCTTGAGCGCCCGCGTCAGGTTCTTGGCGTCCTGACTCAGCGCGTGATTAAGGTCCATCAGATGCCTGACCTGTTCGGCAAGGGCAGTGCGGTCCTTGCCTTCCTGGACATAAACCTCTTCGACCTTGCCCTGGAACTCCTGCAATTTTGTTTTCAGCGGCTCCAGCAACTGGCCGATGTTGGCCTGGTTCTGCTCGGTAAAGCGTTTCGCCTTTTCTTCAAGGATGTCGTTGGCCAGGCTCTTGAACTGGTTGGCAAGAACTTCCCTGGCCTGCAGGAGCAGGTTGAGCTTTTCTTCGCCCTGACTGCGCTCGACGTCGAGGCGAGTCGTCAGCTCGGCGAGTTCGCTGTCAAGACGATTGGCGCGCAGCTCGGCCGCTGCCCGCTGTGCCTTTTCGCCCTGCAATTCGCTGCGGAGCGAACCGACGGTCGCACGTTCGGCCCTGAGTTCTGCATTGACACGGCCGGAGTCCTCGCGCAGGTTGGCCGCCTGCTGGCGCGTTTCCGCAAGGATCCGTTCGACTTCGGCGAGCTTGTGTTCAAGCACCGGCACGCGCAAGGCACGCTCACTGAGCTGGGCACGCTCGCTGCAGACATCATCGAGGGTATCCCGCAACTCGATGACCTGTACCTTCAACTCTTCGTGCGCTCTGATGAGCTGCAGGCGCTCGGCATCGAGGGCACTTAGCCGTTCTCTGGCTGTGGCAAGTTCGACGGCGCGCTCTGCCTGACCTTGATCGCTGGCGCCGGATGTTCGGTTGCGGGTGACCAGCCAGACCATCAGCACGCCGACGAGCAGGCCGATCATCGCCGCAAACAGGGAAAGACTGTCCATGCAACACTCCTTTCAATGCAATGGCGTGGTCTGCGTTCTCGGGATTTCGCGATAGCTGTGCCGGGGGCTACGCCGACAGTGTAATCTGCTTCCGCTCCCCAGTTTGGCTGAAAAATTCAAGAATCCTCGAATTGTGCCGTGATCATTGATGGTGCATTCCGCACCAGCTTTGCCTCACCGGAGATAGCCTATGTCTGTCAGTTCGATTGGTTCCAGCAGTAGCAATTTGTCGTATAGCCCGGCAGTCAAGGCGCAAGCCGAAGCCGTCCAGGCTCAACAGGCAGGGCGCGATGTCGGGAACGATGGGGACGCGGACGATGGCGGCGCTGCCGTCAAAGAGCCGGCTCCAACGGTCAATCTCAACGGCCAAACCGTCGGGACCCGCATCAACACCTCTGCTTGAGTAGTCGTACCCCTGCGGCCCGGAGGTTCCAAGGAACATCTGGACCGCAGTCCTGAAGCATGGACCCCGGCTCGCCGGGGTCCTCCATTCTGCTGAAACGACTACATGGCCGGATACTTTGAGGGGTCGGACATTCTTTCAAGGACCTTGGCAAGTTCGGGGAGTGGGATACCCTCATCGTAAATGCCGGCGCTGACCTGGATTCCAGTAGCGAACGAAACATCTGCAGTCATGGCATAGGAGATCTTGCGAGACAGACGTCCGGCACCGGGTTTCGGCCAGCTGTACTCTACCCAGCCACCACGCGGTTCGTTGCCGGCCTTGCAAAGTTCCTTGAAGATGTACTTGCCGGCGTTGTCGGTAATCTGGAGGATCGGCTTGCCGACCAGGTCAGGGCGCATGGGATGTGCGATCATCCTGTCCTTGCGGCAATCGTAGACGAACACGTAGCTGTCCTTCCAAACCCATTTGCCGTCCTTCTGGTTGAAATCGGCATAGGCTGACGAGCCCTTGTCGTGCAGGAACCTGGCGGCTGCGCGCACCTTGCTGACCGTTTCTTCGGCATTTGCCACATCGGCTTCGGTCGGTGCGGCGGCATGGGCAGCACCATAGGCCAGCAGCAGCGCCATCAATCCAACTGTTTTTGCAAACTTCATCACACGCTTCTCCTTCTGTTCAGAATATGGAACGTTCCCCCTGGTGGTCACTCGATCAGGCCCGGATGCCGGGTCCACAAGCCTCAATTGATCCAGGGCCTGCCGACCGGAAGAACGTCACGGCCAAACAGATCGGCATAGATGATGTGCGCCATGATGTACCACGCCATCGCTGCGGTCACCATCAGTTCATAGCCGGCCACCACGGTCAGGTCGGGATAGCCGAAGTGCGCCAGGTCGAGCAGAATGAAGCCGATCAGCAACAGGGTGAAGGTCAGTGCCAGCGCGCTGCTGACGCGCATCGAACCAATCCACAGGATCACCGTGAATAGTGTCCAGGCAACCAGGAACCAGCCGACGTCGGTCTTGCTGGAGGTATAAATGTTGTAGTGGTTGCCGATCAGGAGCAGCACCAGCGCGATCCAGAAGCAGCCATAGCCCGTGAAGGCGCAATAGCCGAAGTTGTTGCCGGTCTTCATCTCCTGCAGCCCGGCGATCATCTGCGCCAGCCCCCCAAAAATCAGACCCAGCCAGACGACCGGACCCAATCCCATCCATCCCACGTTATGAAACTGCAACACCATGGTCGTCAGACCGAAACCAGCCAGACCTACTACAGCCGGATTACCCAGCTTTTGCTCAGCCATGCACTACCCCCTTCATATTCATCGAGAATGCGGCCTGGGAAAGCCCCGACCGCCCGTTTAACTGGCTTTCCAGACCACATCGGATGCTGCCGGTCGTGGTTCTGGAAACCGGCGCGATTCTACAGGCATGCCCCCGGTAATGGCAAATCGGCCGGGCGGCAAACGCGTCGCAGCGTTCGGCGTGTGCTAGAATCGCCCCCCGCTTCAGCTCCTTTCCGCGATGTCCGCAACCTCCGTCCTCAACCCCCCGCAACGCGAAGCCATCCGCTACCTCGACGGTCCACTGCTGGTTCTGGCCGGAGCCGGATCGGGAAAGACGCGCGTGATCACCGAAAAGATCGTCTACCTGATCGAATCCTGCGGCTTCAGCCCGGACAACATCGCCGCGATCACCTTCACCAACAAGGCCGCGCGGGAAATGCAGGAACGGGTCAGCAAGCGGCTCGCCGGCAAGCCGTCGCGGGGGCTGACGATTTCCACCTTTCATGCACTCGGGGTGCGCATCCTGCGCGAAGAGGCAGGCGTTCTCGGCTACAAGCCGAGTTTTTCGATCCTCGATGCGACCGACTGCTTCGGCATCGTTTCGGAGCTTGCCGGCAGCACCGACAAGCTGGCCATCCGCAAGCTGCAGTCGCTGATTTCGAACTGGAAAAGCGCGCTGGTCTCACCCGACCAGGCGCGCAAGCAGGCCCGCAACGAGAGCGAAATTCTCGCCGCGAACGCTTTCGCAAGCTATTCGGCAACCCTGCAGGCATACCAGGCGGTCGATTTCGACGACCTGATCGCGCTCCCCGTGGCGCTCTTCGAGAACCATCCGGCAGTGCGCGACAAGTGGCAGAACCGCCTGCGTTATCTGCTGATCGATGAATATCAGGATACCAACGCCAGCCAGTACCAATTGCTCAGGCTGTTGGCTGGAGCACGCGCCGCGTTTACGGCGGTCGGCGACGACGATCAGGCGATCTATGGCTGGCGTGGTGCCGACATCGCCAATCTGCGGGGGCTCCCGCGCGACTACCCGAATCTCAAGCTGATCAAGCTCGAACAGAACTACCGCTCGACGGTACGCATCCTCAAGGTGGCCAACGCCCTGATCTCGCACAATGAAAAACTGTTCGACAAGAAACTGTGGTCGGAACTGGGCCACGGCGATCCGATCACCGTCAACGTCTGCCAGGACAAGGAAAAGGAGGCCGAGTCGGTGGTCATGAAGCTGCAGGCGCACCGCTTTCAGCATCAGGGCGCATTCCGCGATTATGCGATCCTCTACCGTGGCAATTTCCAGGCCCGTGCCGTCGAGAAATTCCTGCGCCAGCAGCGCGTCCCCTACCTGTTGTCTGGCGGTCAGTCCTTTTTCGAAAAGGCCGAGATCAAGGACATCACTTCCTATCTGCGCCTGCTCGCCAACCACGACGACGATCCGGCCTTCCTCCGCGCCGTCAGCACACCCCGGCGTGGCGTCGGCAGCAGCACCCTGCAGGCGCTCGGCGGCTACGCTGGCGAACGCCGGATTTCACTCTTTGCTGCCGCTCGCGAACAAGGTTTCGTGCCGCGCGTTCAGGCACGCCAGCTGGCGCCCCTGCTCGAGTTCTGCGAATTCATCGAGCGCCTGCAGGCACGTGCCGGGTGCGAGCCGGCGGGACAGGTGATCACCGCGCTGCTCACCGCAATTGCTTACGAAGCGTGCTTGTACGACCAGGATGATGCGCGCACGGCACAGATCAAATGGGGCAATGTCCAGGAATTCTGCGACTGGTTGAGCAGGAAGGGCGACGAAGACCGGAAAACGCTGCTGGACCTCGCCCAGACCATCGCACTGATCAATCGGCTCGACGAGCAGGACGCCGACGTCGATGCCGTTCGGCTGTCGACCCTGCACGCTGCCAAGGGCCTGGAGTTCAAGCACGTTTTCCTGATCGGTATCGAGGAAGGCATTCTGCCGCACCGCGATGCCGAGGCCGAAAACCGCACCGAGGAAGAGCGCCGCCTGATGTACGTAGGGATCACGCGCGCCCAGCGATCACTGCACCTGAGCTATGCCGAGAAGCGCCAGCAGGGTCGGGAAGTGATTCCCTGTCAGGCATCGCGATTCATCGCCGAAATGGGCAGCGAGGACCTGCGCTTCTCGGGTGGCAGGAGCGAAACCGCACCGGACAGGATGGCCAACGCCGAACGCTTTTCAGCGCTCAAGGCGATGCTGAACAAGGGAAAATAGTTTGGCTGTCGTGCGCCGGTTTGCCGGCGCACGACCTGACTTACCTGGAGAGACCGAGCAGGTGCTCGACCGCCGCCTTGACCTCGGCGTCGCTCAGATCGGGATTACCGCCCCTGGCCGGCATCGCATTCTTGCCGTTGATGGCACTCGTGACCATCGCCGCCGTACCGGCGCCCATCCGTGCAGCCCAGGCCGCCTTGTCGCCCGCTTTCGGTGCGCCGGCTGCGCCGCTGGCGTGGCAGGCCATGCACACCGAGTTATAGACGGTGGCGCCGTCGCGCGGCTTGCCGTCACTCTTCACCGCAGTGGCTTTCGCCAATTCCAGCTTCGCCACCGGCTGAATACGGCCTTCCGGCTCATCACCGGCGCCCGCCGTGACGCGGCCTTTGCCGATCATGGAAAGCGGCCAGATGATGACGATCAGAACAACGGCAACGATGAGGGTAATGATCAGAATCGCCCGTGAAGAGTCTTGTTGCTGAGCCATGCCAAATCCTTAATGATCCGAGGGTCGAATGGCCATTGTACCGCTGTTTGACGCCACCCAAAAGTACCGGAGAGTACTTGGGAGGCTGTGATCGTTCTTTCACTCCGGCATCTGCGACACCGTCATCAACGTATTCAAGCGTGCCAGTGCATCCGTAACGATGCGCCCCTGCGCCGCGATGCTCTCGATGATCTCGCCCGGCGTGCGCTCGTCCACGACCGTCACGGCATTCGGGTTGACCGCTTTCAGATCGAACACCGCTGCGTCGATGGCGGCAGACTCGGCTTCCAGATCGCGGGCCGCTTTTTCCTGTTCGCGGATGTCCGCCTCCAGCGTCTCGATCTTTTTTTCATCGGCCTTGCCCTTCTTCAGGCGCTTGAGGTCTTCCTTCCGATCGACCACGGCTTCCTTGATTTCGGCGGCCTTGTCCAGCAGCGGCTGCATGGCCTCGCGCGCCTGGGCGCGGCGGACGGCAAAGTCCACCGTCCACGAATAGCGGCTGTCGCCGCTGGGCGTATCGCGTTGGGCCAGTTGCCGGGCATAGCTGGGAAAAGGCTTGCCAGAGTTCTCCGCGTCGGCTTGCGAATCAGCCTGCAAATCGGCGGTGAGGATGGCGGGCAAGGCGTCATCGCCGAGCGCCTCGCCGTCCTTGCCGAAGCCGAAGTGCGCCAGCGTCAGCGGCGTTTTCTTGCCCACCTTGACCCACGACAAATCGTAATACCAGATGCGTTCGGTCTTTTTGCCCTTGGTGAAGAACAGCAGATTGGTCTTCACGCCCGCGCCCGCCGTGGAGAACACACCGCCCGGCAGGCTGACGATGGCCCACAGATCACACTCGTCGGTGAGCTTGCGCTTGGTCTCGACGAAAGCGCTTTCGTTGGTACGGAACAGCAAGCCCTCATCGAGCACGATGGCGCAGGTACCGCCCGGCGCGAGTTCAGCCAGAATGTCCTGAACGAACAGCACCTGCGTGGCGCCGGTCTCGAAGGCGAAATTCTTCTGCGCGTCCTTGCCCTCCTTGCCGCCGAAGGGCGGATTGGTCAGGATCACGTCGAACTGGGCGGGCGCGTGCTGGAACAACGCGGCGTAGGTGGCCCGGCGCGTCAGCGAATTGCCGTGCCACAGGTTCGGCTGGTCGATGCCATGCAGCACCAGATTGGCCAGCGCAATGGGGAACACCAGATTTTCCTTCTCGCGCCCGAAGAAGGTGTCGTGTTTGAGCCTTTCAATATCCGTGCTGGCCGCCGCATTGCCCAGCTTGCGCACCATGTGCTCGTAGGCCACGGCGAGAAAGCCGCCGGTGCCGCAGCACGGGTCATAAACCGTCCTACCCAGCGACGGGTTCACGGTATGCACCATGGCGCGGATCACTTCGCGCGGGGTGAAGAACTGGCCGCCGTCGGAGTTCTTTTCGCCCATCTTCAGCAGCAGGTCTTCATACACCTGCGACAGCGTGAAGAAATGCGTGTCGTCGATGTGATCGATGCTGATCTCATGCACGCGATCGAGGATGTCGCGCAGGTTGGCCTCGTCATCCACGCGCACGCGCTCCACCGCCGTCATGATGCGGCCGATGATGCGCTGCTTCGGTGTCGCCACTGGATTCGGCAGATTCGTGCGCGGGTCCACATCCAGTGCGTGCAGGTGCGGCAACAATGTCTTGTTGATGAAGTCGAACAGCCGACCGTCACCGGCGGCAAAGAGCTCCTGGCGCTTCCAGCCCTGCGCTTTGCCGTCCGAAGCTTGCGGATGATCGGCCTTATCCGACCACGGCGCGGCCCAGTCTTGCCAGCGGTAGGGCGCTTGCAGCGCGGGAGAGAACTCCGCGCCCAGCACCGCGGCCTGCTCCGCCTCGCGCGCTTCCTGCGCGTCGAGGATGCGCAGGAACAGAATCCACGTCAGTTCCGGCACGTATTGCAAGGCGCTGGCGCAGTTGGAGCGGCGCATCACGTCGCAGATGCTCTTGACGAAGGCCGAGAGCGACTGCGTGGAAGCAATGGCCTTGGGTGGTTTTTCGGATGTCTGCAGGCGGGCCATGTTCAGTCAGTGTCCCCGGTCAATGTTGGTGTGTTTTGCAGATAAAACTCATGCAGCTTTGCCCGCAACAAGGCTTTGTCGGGCAGTTGGGTCTGGTATTCAGCGATCAGCGCGGGCAAAGTGCTCCGGCTCAGGGCGTACTCGACCACCTCGTCATCCTTGCTTGCGCACAGCAGCACGCCGATGGCGGGGTTCTCGTGCGGCTTCTTCACGTCCCGATCCAGGGCTTCCAGATAGAAGTTCAGCTTGCCCAGATATTCCGGTTCGAAGCGTCCGACTTTCAGCTCGATGGCCACCAGGCTGTTCAAGCCGCGATGGAAAAACAGCAAGTCCAGCGCGAAGTCGCGCCCACCGACCTGTACCGGATACTCGCTGCCGACAAAGCAGAAATCACGCCCCAGCTCGATCAAAAAGTCCTTGAGCCGCGAGAGCAGGCCGCGATGCAGATCGGCTTCGGCATGACCTTGGGGAAGATCGAGAAATTCAATCAGATAACTGTCTTTGAAAACGCTGATTGCCTCCGGATGCGTCTGTGACAGCACAGCGGACGCTTTAGCTGGTGTCAGCACCGTGCGCTCGAACAGCGCCGCCTTGAATTGGCGCTCCAGTTGCCGCTTGCTCCACTTTTCCTGAGCGACCAGACGCAGATAAAACCCCCGTTCCTCCGCTTGTTTGCTCTGGCTCAGGATGATGAGGTGATGCGTCCAGGGAATTTGTCTCACCAGCGGTGCGACAAATTCGTCGGCGGCGTAGGCCTCGTAAAACTGCCGCATCCGGAACAGGTTGGCGCGAGTAAAGCCGCGCAGACCGGGTTGCGTTTGGGCCAGATAGCGGGCCAGTTGATCCACCACGCCGTCGCCCCATTCCGAGGCGGCGATCTTGCGGCTGATGTGCTCACCGATCTGCCAATACAACTCGATCAGCGTGGTATTGACCGCCTGCACGGCGCGTTGCCGGGCGCTGGCGATCAGTTGCGCGATGGTGGCGAAGTCGGTGGAATCGACCGTTTGGGGATCGGTGGTCATGGCCTGGCCTCCACGTGGTTGAAGGTCTGTGCGAGGAGACGCTGCGGCAGGTATTCGATCTCGGCCAGTTGCGTGGCGGCGGCTTGGGCGATGGCGTCGGCTTCGGCGAGTTGGGGTTTTAGACGGCTGACGATGCGGCGTTGGTCGGTAATGCCAGGCGCGCACAGGTGGAATGCTTCCAACGTCGGCATATAGATGGTCTTGTGGGTCGCGCCGGTGGCGAGGTCGCGCAATTCCGTGCGCGACCGGATAAGCGCATGCATCAGAAACTCAGGCTCCAGTCCATCGCCACACACCCAGTTGGCGAAGTCCTGGCTGGTTGCCATCGGCGCAGCCATGAGGGTGACAAAGCCCACGGAGGCTGTCCGCGAGAAACACACCGTGCCACACGGCAGGATGCGCGCTGAAGAGTTGGCGATACCCAGGTCGTTGGTGCGAAGCTGGGTGCTTTGCACCCACTGACCATCGAGAGCGCGAATTTCGGTCAGCGAAATCCATGATACGTCGCCGCCCCACCATTCCGGGCGTTGTCGGCTGGGCGTGTGACCACTTTCCAAGCGTGCAATGTCGGTCAGCTTGCGCCATCGCCAGCCATCTGGCGCGTCCTCGAAGTGCGGCGGAACGGCGACAGGAACCACATGGCAAAATGCCTCGCGGTAAACCGCTGCGCGCAAGACGTCCGCCTCTTGTACCTGCGCCTGCGCCGCCTGCCGCGCGATTTCCACTTCGGCCAGTTGGGCTTTCAGGCGGGCGGCGATTTGGCGTTGTTCGGAAAGCGGAGGAAACGGTAAAACGATTTCTTCCAGATCGCCTCGCGATAGGCCGGGAACAGTTGCGCCAACCGCTCTTTCCTGAAAATACGACAATTGCGCTTGAAGGAAAGCTGCAAGATAGTTCGAGTCAAGTCGCGTGGAGTCGCTGCGGACAGCCATGATCTGGCGGCCGATGGCGGCTTTTGTATCCGGCGCAAAGTTAACCTTTCCTACACCCGCGCCCTTTACCGTAACCAACACATCGCCTGGCTCACAGATTGCCTTTGGCGTTTCCGTCCATCTCGAAATCGCCGGTTTATCTAATCCAAAATCTGATGGCCCTGTCAGATAGCCGATGCCCTTTCCCGATGTGTTGTGCTGGCCATCGAGCAGGTGTTGACCGGATACAACTTGAGCGACTTCGCGCAGTTCGACCTCGCTCATACCCCAAACAACCTCATCTTCGCGTCCCGCATCACCTGCACCGGCTTGCCCAGCGCGCGCAGCGCCTCCAGCCCGCCGGCCCGCGCGATTTCCGGCACGGCCCACAGTTCCTGCTTTTCCAGGGCATCGGTGCCGCCCTGCGCGAACTGCGTGCCCAGGCCCTTGAGCACGATGGCGGATTGGGCGTCCATGCCCGCGAACCACGCGGCGTTAGCGCTCACGTATTCCGCGCCGCGCTCGGGCCTTTTCAGCGCGCGGGCGTTGTAGCCATATTTTCCGAACACATCGAACAAATCGAACTCGTCCATCTGCTCGGCATCGCGCACCAAATCCGGAACGTAGTGATCGCCCAGCAGGTGGTCGATCAACTGGCGGCGCTTTTTCGCTTCGATCCACAGCGCGCGGAAGTCGTCGAGGTTGTGCGCCTCGGCGAGTACACGGGCGATGACCTCGCGCCGATAGTCGTCCACCGGGATTGGCGTAGCGACGCCGCCACGGTTGGCAAGAATGAAGCGGCCCTGCGCGTTGACGATGACATCGTATGGTGCGCGGATCTCGGCGACGTGCGACCCCTCGCCATCGCCCGCGTCACCACCGCCGCCACCGTCACCGCCATCACTTCTGCCACCGCCGCCAGGGCGCGGCGGCTGGGTGATGAAATCCACTCCGAACAGGTCGGTGACACCGGTGTAGTCGTAGAGCCAGAACTTGTATTTCTGCGTTTCTTCGTGGATGCGCGTACCGCGCCCGACCATCTGGTAGAACTTGATCGCCGATTGCAGGTAGCGGAAGAACACCACGGCGTTCAGGCGCTCGATGTCCACGCCGGCTTCCAGCAAATCCACGGTGCAGGCGATGAAGGCTCGCTCGCCTGAGCCGCGCATGACTTCGATCTTGTCCGCGCCACCGCTGGCGGTGCATTTGAAGGCGTAGTCGTCCTTGCGCGGCTGGCCTTTTTGCTTGCACCACTGGGCGTAGAGCTTGTTCATCTGCATCGCCACGCGGTCGGCATGCAGGTCGCGGGTGCAGAAGATGATGACTTTCTGTTCTGGCCCGCCGTTTTCGCACAAGAGCCTGAACAGGTCTTCGCACATTTTCGGCGTGCGCAGATCGATGAACAGTTCGTCGTCAAAGTCCTTGCTGGTGTATTCCTTCCGGGTGAGGTCTTCCTCGGCGAGCGGCTTGCCGGTCTTGATGTCCCTGACGCCCGCTTTGAGGATTTCCTCGCGGGTGAAGATGCGTGCATCGATGTCGGCCTTGCGCTTGACGATTTCGCAGGCGGCCAGGTAACCGTCTTCTTGCGCCTGCGCCAACGTGTATTCGTACACGGGTTCCCCGAAATACTCGACGTTGTGCGCGGTGATCGCGTCGTCCGCGGCGATGGCAGCCTCGATGTCCTTCGATTTCTTTTCGTTCTTCGGGACTTTGAGCTTGCGCGGCGTGGCGGTCAGGCCGATGTGGATGGCATTGGGGTTGCGCGTCAGCGCCTGTGACCACTTGCCCCATGCCGAGCGGTGGCATTCGTCGATGATGATGACGCTGAAGGAATCCTCGCCGTAGTGATCGGTGAGGAAGCTGCCGTCGCCGTTTTCGTCGATGCCCAGCGTCTGGTAGGTGGCGATGTGGATGCGCGCATTGGCGGCGGCATTGTTGACACCACCGTGGCCGCGCTCGCCACGTCGTTCGGTTTCTACGATGCGGGCATTGCCGCCGAAGGCGGCCTTGAGCCTGGTGTAGGCCTGCTCGCGCAGTTCGTCGCGGTCGCACAGGAACAGCACGGGCTTGGGCAATAGACCCGCTTGCGCCATGCGCCATAGCAGGTTGGTGGCGATGATGGTCTTGCCCGCGCCGGTAGCGAGCGTGAGCAGCACGCGTGTCCCATGCCCAGATGGCGGTCCCGCCTGTCGTGCCAGGATGATCTTCTCGAAGGCGGCACGGATGGCCGCGTCCTGGTAATAGCGCGTGGCCGACCACGCCGGGCTGTCGGCCTGGAACAACAGCGCGGCATCGATTGATGCTAGATCGACGCCCTTGTCCTTGGCGTAACGCGCGCACAAGTCGGGATGTGACGGGAAATCTTCCAGCGGATGCGGGCCGGTCTGGATGCCGCTGGGCTTGTCGAAATCACCGTAGAGGTGGCCATTGCTAGCGAAAACGTACGGTACGTCAAAGCGCGTGCAGTCCGCATAGCCCTTGGCCTGCTCCATGCCCTTGAGCGGGTCGGCGTCTGACCGCTTGGCTTCCAGCACGGCGACCGGCAGCGGTTTGGGCATATCGCCCACCTGCACGCACAGCAAGTAGTCGGTTCGCCCTCCTCGCTTGCTGCGGCAACCCTTCGGTCCGGTCGGCTCCACTGGGGCAGGGGTTTCCAAGCGAATGCGCTGCGGGTCGTCGTAACCCTTGCGGCGCAACACCGGATCAATGAGGTGAAAGCGGGTTTCTTCTTCGTTGAATGCCACTGTCGCCCCCTTCAGTCCTGATCCTTGTGTTCGTCGGCGCCGCCTGCACGCACCCACGCATCGACTTCCGATACCTTGAACTTCCACAACCGCCCGACGCGGTGTGCGGGCAGGGCCTTGCGGTCGATCCAGCGGTAGATTGAATCGCGCGTGACACCCAGATGCGCGGCCATCTGGTCCACGGACACCCACGGTTCAACAGTCATGGCAGCGCTCCAGTAGCAGGGGTTCGGGTAGCATAAAGTCGGTTTAAATCGTAAAAAGTGTAATTTATCAGCTTGGCCGGTCGCAGGCGAGCACCTGATCCGTGGGGGTGAGAATGAAAGTGTTGGTCGAAGCGCCTTGTTCGACCGAGATGCGTTGACATCGGTGATCACCCCTCCCTCTTGCGGGTGAGCCTGTCGGTCCCTCCCAACACTGTCATTCACACCTCTTACACCTGCAATCTGCCGGCATAGCCGGTCATTTCGAGATAGCCGCGACCGCTGAGGCTGCCTTCGACCTTGACCAGGCCCTCCCAATACACTACTGGCGCCGGCCGGCTGGTGGACAGTTCCTGATCGTCGAGCACCGGCAGCGTCCGCAGCGTGTGCTCGCCGCAGCGGATTTCCAGCTGCACCGGATAACGGGCGCCGCTGCGCGGTGACAACCAGCGGCGTAGCGGTGTGAAGCTGACGGCGTCCGACCCGAACTGGCGCAGGTGGCCGGCGGCGTTCCGCCAGGTGGCATGCGCGAACCGCGTCTGTCCCTGTGCATCGCGCATGCGGAAGGCCATCAGCGCGCCCCCGTCGGCGAGGTTGATTCCCAGCCAGTCCCAGCCGACTGCGCCATCACCGAGATAGGCGGTCGACCATTCGTGATCGAACCAGGCACGCCCGCTGACTTCCTGCCGCCGACCGTCCTGCACCAGTTCCCCGGCGACCTGCAACTGCGGCCAGCTCACGTAGTAGCT
>DIME01000145.1:0-16292 GCA_002425405.1 Candidatus Accumulibacter vicinus | reverse complement strand
AGGGTCAGGTCGTACGAGAACTGCGGGCTCTGCATCTGCAGTCGGAACACTTCGCCCGCGCTGCGCTGCTGCCGAAGCATGCGCCAGGCGCCGATCGAGACCTCGCAATCGAGACTCGAAAAGCCGGCGCCGAGATTGGCGCGCGCGGCGCGTTCGGCGTGCCACAGCCGCTCGCCGGGGATGGTCAGCGCCGCGTGCGCGAAGAGAATCTGGCGCGCGGCCAGCGGCGAGCGCAGTGTTTCGGCGCGGCCTGTCCGGCTGCGAAAGAAAGTAAGCTGAAAACCGGTGTCTGGCCTGGGCGAATCCAGCGCGCCGGTCACGTACCACCATTCGGTCCGGAAATCCGGATGCGCGCCGTGGTCACGCGGAAATTCGAGCCGGCGTCCGGGCGTCACCGGCGGGTAGGCGACCGGTGTTTCCACGACCGCGGCGCGCGCCAGCAGCGGCAGCAGCAAGGGGGTGGCCAGGAAGTTGCGGCGGCGCATCGGCGGTGCTTACTGGGCGCCGGCCAGGACCTGCGCCACCGGCAGCCGCGTCGCCTGACGCGCTGCAAAGTGGCTGGCAAGCACGGCCGCGGCCAGCGTCGACCCGGCGCCTGCCAGCAGGGCCGGCCAGGGAATATGCAGCGACATTCGCCAGTGGAAGGCCTGCGGGTTGATGACCTGGGTCAGGATGGTACCGATCGCGATGCCGCAGGCGAGTCCGATCAAGAGGCCAACGGCGGCGATCAGCGCGCCTTCGAGCATCACCGCGCGGCTCAGCATGCGGCGGCTGAAACCGAGCGCGCCGAGCGTGGCCAGTTCGCGTTCGCGCAAGCAGACGCTGGCGGCGAGCGTCACCGCCAGCCCGAACAGTCCGATCAGCATCGCTGCGGCTTCGAGGGCGTAGGTCACGGCAAAGCTCTTGTCGAAAATCGACAGGCTCAACCGGCGAATCTCGGCCGCGTCGGCCACTTCGAGTCCGTACTGGCCGGTGTACGGCGCGAGCCAGGCAATGGCAGCGGTTTCCTGGCCGGGCCGCGGCCACAGCGCGAGGTCGGTGGGCTGGAAATCGCCGCCCAGGCGCTGGTAATCGTCGCGGCTGATCGCGATCGCGCCGAACTGCCGGGAATAGTCGCGCCAGACGCCGCCGACGAAGACCTCGATGGCGCGTCCGAGCAGCGGCAGGCGCAAGGTCTGGCCGGGCGCGATGCGGTAGATCTCGTGCAGCGCTTCGCTGATCCAGACCACGGCGATGTCGCCCGCCGGTGGCGCCAGCACCGGCCCGGTGAATGGCAGGCGCGCTTCCGGCTGGCTGCGCTCGATCTCGCGCACCAGCAGCGCGATGTTGGGCCGCTGCGGGTCGATGGTCAGCGCGGCCTGCGCGCTCGGCTCGACACGGGCGAACGGCGCATCGGGCCGGCTCAGCGCGGCGAGCAGATCCTGCGGCAAGGGCGTGGACTTGCTGCGCAGATACAGCGGTGCCGGCAACACCTCGTCGAGCCAATGGTCCACGGCGACGCGAAAGCTCGACACCATGATCACCATGCTGGCGGTCAGGGCGAAGCTGACGATCAGACCGCTCGCCGCCACCTGCGCCATCAGCGGCGCCTGCGCGACATTCTGGATGGCGATCCGTTGCGGCGCCGGCAAACTTCGCCGGGCGAACCCGCCAAACACGTTCTGCGTGAGCAGCGGCGCGCTGGCGATGCCGATCACCAGGACCAGAGCAATGGCCGTATAACCGGCGAGCGGCAGCTCGAACAGCGGTGGCAACTGCGTCAGGGCGACCGCAGCCAGCGCCAGCAATACCGGGAGCAAGCGCCTGACACGCCGCGCATCGTCGGCCGGCGGGCGTTGCGCGAAACCGATTTTCAGCGCCTGCGCCAGCGGCTGCACGCGGTTCAGGTGCGCCGGGTAGAGCGCGCCGGCGAGGCTGGCGGTGCAGCCGAGCGCCAGGAAGATCAAGGCGGGCAGCATTTGCGGAACGATCCGCGGCGCGCTGCCCGCGAAATAACCGCCGCCGAGGTCGCCACCGAGCAGTTGCGTGAAGGCCAGGGCCAGCGCGTAACCGAGAGTCAGGCCGAGCAGCGAGCCCGGTACGCCGATCGCGAGCCCTTCGAGCAGGACCTGCAGCAGGCGCAGGCGTGGAGAGAGACCGAGCACGCCAAGCAGTGCAAACTGTGTCGAACGCTGCGCGACCGCCGTCAGTTGCGTCGCAAAGACCAGGAAGGCACCGGTCAGCAGGGCGACCAGCGCCAGCACGTTGAGGTTGACACGGTAAGCACGCGACAGGTTGGAGACGCGCGCACTTTCGTCGTCGGGGGCACGCAGCAGCAGGTCGGCCGGCAGCCGTTCTGCCAGCGCTGCCCGCCAGCTCGCCGGGTCGGTCGCAGGCGCGAGGCGCACGCGCCCCTCGCTGACGGCGTTGGCTGGTCCGAAATGTTCCTGCACCCAGGCGATGTCGGCGACCAGCAGCAGGTCGTCGGGTCCGGTGCCCGGCAGGTCGCCGGCAATCGTGGTGGCCCAGTGCTGATCACCGCGCCGCAGCGTCACCGCCGCACCAGCCGGCAGCCCGAGCTGGCCGAGCAGCGCCGGTGAAACATAGACGCCGCCGTCGAAGAGGTTGCCGGCGACGCGATCGCTCTGACGTGGCAGCAGCTTTGGCATCACCGCTGCGGCGCTGAACACGTCGAGGCCGATCAGCCGCACCGGTGTGCGCGCCGGTTCGATGCGCACGCGCGTTTCGATCACCGGCGCGATGACCAGCACTGCCGGGTCGCGGGCGAGGTCGTTGATGGTTTCCAGGGGAACGCTGCCGGCACTGTTACGGGCAGCCAGCAGCGCATCCGGATCGCCCTGCACGGTCTGCATGGCGCGTGCGAAATCGGCCAGTGCGGCGTCGTTGATCAGGTGAATCGCGTAGCCGAGCGCGACCCCGAGGGCGATCGCCAGCATCGACAACAGTGTCGCCGCGCGGCGTGTGCGGAACTGCGCGCAGATCAGCCACCAGGCCAGCGTGGTCATTGCAGGCCGTCCTGGGTCAGCGTCAGGATGCGGTCGCAGCACTGCGCAAGCGGCTGCGAATGGGTGACGATCAGCGCGCTGGCCCGCTGCTCGCGGACTCTTTCGAGCAGCAGCGACAGTACCTCGCCAGCGGTGCGCGGATCGAGGTTGCCGGTCGGCTCGTCGGCCAGGATCAGTGCCGGCTGGTGCACCAGCGCGCGTGCAATCGCCACCCGCTGCAGCTCGCCGCCCGACAGCGACGCCGGCCAGCGTTCGCCGAAACCGGCAAGTCCGACGCGTTCGAGCAGCGCCTGCGTACGTGCTGCGTGTTCGCCGGCCGGCACGCCGCCGAGCAGCAGCGGCACGCTGATGTTCTGCGCCACATTCAGCGTCGGCAGCACATGAAACGCCTGGAAGACGAAGCCGATGTGCCGCGCCCGCAGCGCCGATCGGGCAGTTTCATCGAGCCGGACGATGTCCAGCGCCTGCGGGCCGATGCAAATCGCGCCGCGATCGGCGCTTTCGAGGCCGGCAATACAGTTCAGCAGCGTGCTCTTGCCCACGCCCGATTCGCCGACCAGGGCCACGATCTCGCCTGCCGCGATGTGAAAAGCGAGCGCGCTGAACAGCGGCCGGCTGGCTCCGGGGTGACGCTTGGCGAGACCGCTAACGGTCAGCATGTCCGTGCAGGTCAGCCACGATCCGTCACTATAACAGTTGCGGCAGTTTCATCACGGCCGTTGCGCCATGTAGGACCAGTTGATCTTGCGGCGCGGCAGCAGGTAATCGAGTTCCTCGGGCGGGCGCTCCTGCAGGCGCAAAGGGCGATCGATCTTGAGCTCGTCGTCGCTCGCCAGATCGATGATGATCGACTGGCGACGCGGCACCTCGGGGGCGTAGATCATGACCTTCGGCGAGAGCGGCTTGCCGGCAGGCGCCGAGCCGACGACGGCGCCGATGCGGCTGTCGCTGAGTTGCACGATCGATCCCGGTGGATAGACCCCCATCGCCCGCACGAAGAGTTGCAGCAAGGCCGCATCAAAGGCCTTCTGCTCGCGTGTCCACATCGTCGACAAGGCTTCTGAAGGGGACAGTGCGCGCCGCGGGTCGATCGGGCTGACGAGATTGTCGAAACGGTTGGCAATCGCCACCAGCCGTGCCGACAGGGGAATCGCGTTGCCGCTCAGGCGATCCGGAAAGCCGCTACCGTCGTAACGCTCGTGATGGTGCAGGATGGCTTCGAGCAAGGGCGGCGTCAGGTTGCCGGCACGCATTGCCGCGTCGTAGCCGGCACGGCAATGCGACTGATAGATCTGCTCCTCGTACCGGTTGCGCTCGTTGTTGCGCAGGATCGAGGCCTTGATCCCAAGTTTGCCGATGTCGTGCAGCAGTGCTCCGATGCCGAGCGAGTGCAGGGCCTGTTCCGGGATTTTTGCCTGTTTGCCGAGCAGTAACGCCAGGGTCATGACCGACAGCGAGTGTGCGGCATGGCCGTCATCGTGCGCCTTTTCGGCAATCAGCACGATCGCGCTGTCGGGATCGGCGAGCAGCGCCGTGGTGGTGTCCTTGCTGACCCTGGCGACCCGTTCGACTGCCTCGCGGGGATGGACCAGGAAGCCCTGGAGGGCGCCACTGACTTCCCTGGCGGCGCCGAGGTAGTGTTGCTGCGCCTTGTCGAGGCGTTCCCTGAGTTCGCTCATGACTTGCGCACGCGCACGCTTCTCGGCCATGCGCTGTGCCGCCAGCGCCGCCAGGCGCTTCTTCTCGGCGTCAGCCTCGGGATCGGTGCCCGGTTGTGCCTCCTGTCGCAGCAGTGGTGGCACCTTGCAACGCGTCGGGTCGCAGAACAGTTGTGGCAGCTTCATCGCGGCGATTAGCCGCGCCTGTTCTTCATCCGCAATGACGAAAGAGTTGAACATGAACTGGTGCTCGACCCAGGGCACCGGCAAACGGACGTGCACCCCCGGACGCAGTTGCGAGGCATCGATGCTGATTTCCCCTTCGTTGGGGGTGACGGCATCCGGAGCAGGCGACATGTCTTTAATGTCAAAGTCGCTTCAGCGACTCACGAACCCCCCTCCACTTGCGGGAGAGGAGTTAGGGCTGAGGGAAACGGTCATGACTTTCATCATCCGGTGTGTCTCAAATCGCCATGACCGTTACCGGCCAGCCGGCACGGCCCGCAGGGCAGCGAGCAGCTTCTGCCCTGGACGGCCGTCGACGGTCAGGCCGAGACGTTTCTGTTCGGCCAGAATCGCCTGCCGCGAGTTGGCGCCGATCATGCCGTCGATTTCGCCGATCGGGTAGCCACGGCCAGCGAGAAGCGTTTGCAGCTCACGGCGTTCGCTCCGCGACAGACCGGGGTCATCGGTCGGCCAGGGGGTGACGAAAGCCTTGCCCCCCTTGATCCGGTCAGCGAGATGGGCAATCGCCAGGGCATAGCTTTCGGCAGCATTGTAGCCGTAGATCGCGTCGAAGTTGCGGAATACCAGAAAAGCCGGTCCGCGCGGACCCGCCGGCAGAAGCAGTCCGGCAGCAGCGTCCGAGGTGACGATCGGCTGCCCGTCGGCACGGCGGATACCACGCCCGATCCAGGACGACAGCGGCCGCTTGTTGCCGCGTCCGGACACTCCGGTGTCGAAACCGGCCGGCAACACGACCTCGTAACCCCAGGGCTCGCCCTGGCGCCAGCCAGCCTTGTGCAGGAAGTGGGCGGTCGACGCGAGCGCATCGGGGACGCTGTCCATGAGGTCGCGCTTGCCATCGCCGTCACCATCGACGGCCAGGCGCAGGAAGGTCGAGGGCATGAACTGGGTATGGCCGAAAGCACCGGCCCACGATCCGACCAGCCGATCCGGCGCGATGTCGCCGCGGTCGAGGATCTTCAGCGTGCTGAGAAATTCGCCCCGGAAATAGGCCTGCCGACGCCCGAAGCAGGCGAGCGTGCCGAGCGAGGTGAGCAGCGGCCGCTTGCCGAAGTTGCGCCCGAAGTTGCTCTCGACGCCCCAGACGGCAATCACCGTATCCCCATCGACCTGATAGCGCTCGGCCGACACGGCCAGCGTGCCGGCCCATTTCTCGCGCATTGCCAGCGCATCGGCAACCCGTTCATCGTCGACCAGGCCAGCCAGGTAATCCCAGATCGGTGTCCGGAACTCGGGTTGGTAGTCGAGGAATTCAAGAACGCTCGGGTCGGGCATCAGGCCGCTGGTCAGGCGATCGAAGGCGGCGGTCGAGACGCCCTTCGCCGCAGACTCGGCGCGCAGCGTCGCCAGGCATGTGCTGAAACGTTCGGCGGGTACCTGGGCGGCGGCAGTGGCGCTGAGCAGGGTCAGGAAGAGAGCGAAGCGGGCGGGTTGCATGGCGAGGGTCAAGGTGCGAAGGTCAAGGGTCAACCGTTGGTCTGGGCGGGTGATTGCAGCGTGTCGGAAGATTGGCTGTTGGCGGTTGGCGGGTTGATGATCGCGCCTCGTATTCGGCGTCTCCGATGACTTCGCCATCGATCACGCGTCCGCCCGACGCCGGCTTCGGCTGGCTGGACTGCGTCTGTTCGCGCAGGGACTCGTCGGAATGCCTGCGCAGATGGCGGGTTTTCCACTTGAGGTAGGCAAGGACCAGCAGTCCAACGGCCAGCAACAAGGCCAGTAGCAGCAGTGAAAACATCAAGGCGGCGACCAACAAGAGCGCGCCAGCTGCGATCGTGATCAGTCTGCCAAAGAGACCTGAACCAGGCACCGCCAGGCGCAGACGGGAAAAGGGTGGGTCGTTGCTGCTCATCGAAATCCTGGTGGTGATGTTCGGTAAGAAAACGCGTTGCCCCCCATTGTACGGGGTGAGGAGCACTCGGGCCAGACTGCCGGCGACGGGATGCGACCGTGGAAGCCGTTGCGGACTCGGCAAAAGAAAACGGCCCGCACAGAGGGGGGCTGGGCGGGCCGGTGATGCCATCGCCGTGGCGCTCCAGGGGGAAGGGAGGGGAGGAGGGGGAGGGCCCCGGCGACAGGATCAATACTATAGATAAAAACGCAGCCGATCTGTGCAGTATTTATCGTTTTGTGTCACAAAGTGTACGGATGGGCGGTCATGAATCCAGGCGTACAGGTTGAACTCTGAATCCCGGCAATCGCCGGGAGCACACTTGCCTGATTCCCGGCCCGCTTGCGCACGCAAAGCAATGATTTACTTCTGGAGCAGGAAGGGGCTGGCGACATCAGCAAAGAGCCTGCCCAGTAATTGCCGCTCCTTGCGCTCGATCGAGTCGAGAAACTCGGTGGCCGAACCCATACTGCGGAAGGCATTGAAGCCGCGTTCGAGAAACGCTTGCAGGTCGCCGAGTCCGGCCAGATGCGCCGGGCCGCGCATCAGCTTGAGCATGCCGTTCAGCAGCGGTTTCCTGGCCAGCCTGTCGAGCGCTTCGCCGGTCTCGCGAATCAGCACGATCTGGCGCTGGCGCTCCGGCTGACAGCCGACCGCCCGGTAGGCTGCGGCATAGGCGTCTTCGTCGATGCGGTCGATCACGCCGCGCCGGCACAGCACGGCGACCATCGCCGAGTCGAGCAGTTCCGAGATCGCATCGAGTTCGACGGCCAGGGCGACGGTGCGCAACGCCGAACCTGGCAGCATCTTGATCAACAGCGGCAGGATGCGCTCGACCTCTTCGTCGCGGCTGCTGAAGTCCTTCGGGCCATAGAGGTCGGAGAGAAAGAATTGCGCGGCGTCTCCGAAGCGCGCGCTGGCCAGCAGGTCAGCATGGGTACGGGCCAGTCGTCCGGCTTGCCACTCGCGCAGGCGCAGGCGATCACGCGCCGCTGCAGGCTCGCTGTTGGCTTGCTGGCGCAGGGACTTCGCCGCTTGCAGGTGCTGCCGCAAGGCGGTGGCGCTCCGTTGTTTTTCGATCGAGATCGTCGGATTGTCCATGGCTCCCGATTATGCTCCGGCGGACCCCGTCTGTTTAGAGGGCTTCCCCTAACAGGCAGCGCTTGCAGAGCTTAGACTGCGATCCCACAGAACCCTGAAAAGGAGCGGCAAATGCCTCATCCCGACACCCTGGCAAGGCGCTTTTCCCGTTTGCAGGCGGCTGCGCGCAGTGATCCGCATCCCGGACGGGCACTACGCGAGCGTCGCCTGCAGGCGCTCGATCGGCTGCTGCTCGACAACGAGCCGGCGATCGCCGACGCCATAGGTCGCGATTTTGGCCATCGTTCGACAGCCGAAACGCGCCTGCTCGAGCTTTTTCCAAGCCACGCAGCAATCTGCCATGCGCGCCGCCACCTGCGGCGCTGGATGCGGCCGCAGACACGTCCGGTTTCGCTATGGTTTCAGCCCGGCCGGGCAGAGGTGCGTTATCAGCCACTCGGTGCCGTCGGCATCATCGTTCCCTGGAACTATCCGATTTTTCTCGCTGCTGCGCCGCTCACGGCGGCACTGGCCGCTGGCAACCGGGCCTTGATCAAGATGTCGGAGATCACCCCGGCAACCGCGTCGCTGTTTGCCGAACTGGTTGGAAAATATTTCGCCGATGATGAGTTGTCGGTCGTCGAAGGTGACGTCGAGGTGGCCAGGGAATTCTCGCGGCTTCCCTTCGACCATCTGTTGTTCACCGGTTCGACGCCGGTCGGTCGCCAGGTGATGCGCGCGGCCGCGGAAAACCTGACGCCGGTGACGCTCGAACTCGGCGGCAAGTCACCGGCGATCATCGGCCCGGCGCTGGCCCCTGCCGACTTTGCTCACGCCGTTGAGCGCATCATCATCGGCAAGTGCCTCAACGCCGGCCAGACCTGTATCGCTCCCGACTATGTGCTGCTGCCGGCCGGACAGGAGCAGGCATTCATCGAGCAGGCGCGGCGTGTCGTCGCCGCCTGCTATCCCGACATCGAGAAGACTGCAGACTATTCGACGATCGTCGATCAACGCCAGTACGCGCGCCTGTCGGCTTACCTTGAGGAGGCCAGGACGTCGGGAGCGACGATTGTCGATCTGGCAGCAGATACCGTCGCCGACCCGATCAGGCGCCACCTGCCGCCACTGGCACTGCTCGGAGCCGATGACGGATTGCGCGTGATGCAGGAGGAAATCTTCGGCCCGCTGCTGCCGCTACGGCCCTATCGTGATCTCGACGAAGCGATTGCCTTCGTCAACGGCCGGCCGCACCCGCTGGCGCTGTATTACTTCGACAGCGAACGGATGCAGATCGAACGCATCCTGGACGAAACGGTCTCCGGTGGCGTGACGATCAACGACACCATCCTGCATATTGCGCAGGACGACCTGCCTTTCGGTGGCGTTGGTCCGAGCGGCATGGGTTGCTATCATGGTTTCGCCGGCTTCGAGGCCTTCTCGGTCAGAAAGAGTGTTTTTCGGCAATCACGATGGTCCGGCATCGGCCTGTTCAAACCGCCTTACCGCCACTTGTTCGAACGCTTGACGAGGGTCCTCCTGCGATGATTCCGTCCCGTCGCCAATTCATCAGGACCGGTCTTGCCGGCAGTCTCTTGCTCTCGCTCTCCGGTTGGCTGAACGCTGCCGGAGCGCGTCGCCTGAGCGTTGCCGAGCGCGAGATGCTCGGCGCGCTGTGCAACGCGATGCTTGAAGGAATGCTGCCAACAGACCCTGTGCAGCGCCACCGGCTGGTGGCCCTGACCGTCGATGGCATCGCCGTCGAGATCGCCGGGCTTTCGCTGGCTGCCCAAAAGGAGGTCGGCGAGTTGTTCGGCCTGCTGGTGCTGGCACCGGCGCGGCTGATGCTGGCCGGCGTCGGCCAGCCGTGGCATGCGGCCAGCGTCGCCGAGGTCAGCGAATTCCTGCAGTCCTGGCGAGCCAGTCGCCTCAGCCTGCTGCAGACGGCCTATGGGGCACTGCACGACCTGACCTTCGGAGCCTGGTACGCACGTCCCGACACCTGGGAGGCCATCGGCTATCCCGGCCCACCAAAGGGGTACTTCTGATGTTCGATCCGATCAGGGCCGGGCTGGCTTCGGGCTGGAAGCACATCGACGCATCGACGCTCGCCAGGGGCCAGACGCTGGAATTCGATGTGGTCATCGTCGGCACCGGCGCGGGCGGTGGCGTCACTGCCGACATCCTCAGCGACGCTGGCCTGCGCGTCGTGCTCGTCGAAGAAGGACCCCTACGCTCATCGAGCGACTTCAAGATGCGCGAGGCCAACGCCTATCCCGAGCTGTATCAGGAATCGGCTTCACGCAAGACGGCCGACAAGGCGATCAACATTCTGCAGGGACGCTGTGTCGGCGGTTCGACGACAGTGAACTGGACCAGCAGCTTCCGCACCCCGGCCGAAGTCTTCGAATTCTGGCAACGCCAGTTCGGCTTGCGGCAACTCAGCGCCGAATCGATGAGTTCCTGGTTCGCGGTGATGGAGCACAAGCTGTGGGTGCGTCCCTGGGATACGCCGCCCAACCCGAACAATCAGGTGCTGGTGACCGGCAGCGAGAAGCTGGCGATTCCGGTCGGGGTCATCAAGCGCAATGTCAAGGGTTGCTGGAACCTCGGCTACTGCGGCATGGGTTGCCCGACCAACGCCAAGCAGTCAATGCTGCTGACCACCATCCCGGCAGCGCTCAACCGTGGAGCGACGCTGTACACCCGCCTGCGCGCCGAGCGTCTACGTTTCGACGGCAGCCGGGTCAGCGCTCTCGACTGCATGGCGCTGCAGCCCGACGGCATCCATCCGGCCGGCAGGCGAGTACAGTTGCGCGCTCGCCACTTCGTGATTGCCGGCGGTGCCATCGGTAGCCCGGCGCTGCTACTGCGCAGCGGCGTTCCCGATCCCTACCGATTGCTGGGCAAGCGCACTTTCCTGCATCCCGTGGTGATTTCGTCGGCACTGATGCCCGAACGCATCGACGCCTATGCCGGCGCACCGCAATCGATCTATTCCGATCACTTCCTGCACCAGGCACCGATCGACGGTCCCCTGGGCTTCAAGATCGAGACGCCGCCGTTGCATCCGGTGCTCTTTTCGACGACCCTGCAGGGATTTGGTGAGGCACACGCCAGACTGATGCGCGAATTCACGCAGGCCAACGCGCTGCTGGCGCTGCTGCGCGACGGTTTCCATCCTGAAAGTCGCGGTGGCCAGGTCCGTCTCGGCAACGATGGCCTGCCGGTGCTCGACTACCCACTCGGCGACGTGATCTGGGAAGCGACGCGTCGAGCGCTGCTGGCGATGGCCGAAATCCAGTTTTCCGCCGGCGCGCGCTGGGTCTCGCCGGCGCACGAAACGGCTCCAGGTTATGCCAGCTGGGCCGAGGCCAGGAAAGGGATCAGTGAACTGCCACTCAAGCCATTCGTCTGCCGGGTCGTCAGCGCGCATGTGATGGGGGGATGCGGGATGGCCGACGGGCCGCAGCGTGGCGTCGTCGATCATCGCGGCCGGCACTTCTGGCTCGCCAATCTGTCCGTTCATGATGGTTCGCTCTTTCCAACCAGTCTGGGGGTCAATCCACAGCTCTCGATTTACGGGCTGGTGGCGCGTAACGCCAGCCTGCTGGCCGCCGAATTGTCCGGCAAACCCAACCCGGTCATCCCCTGATGGAGATTGACGGTCATGCTCGCACGTGCTCTTCGCCTTACCCTGATCATCGAAGTGGCGCTTTACGTAGCGATTGCCCGATATGGCTTCGCTGCTTCGCCGTCCGCAACCGCCTGGCTGGCGCTGGCTGGTGTACTCTCGCTGCGCGCAGTGCTGATCACGCTCACCTACGGCTATGCCTGGGCTTACCGGTCCCCGGCCCCGCACCTGTCGATGCGCCAGACCTTGCCGATGGTGCTGGGCGAGTACGCAGCGATGTTGCTCAGTTTCATCGTGATCTTACCCTTCGAACGCTGGTGGATGGGTACGGATCGTCTCCGGGCCGGAGCGCCCGGCAGGCGCCTGCCGGTGTTGCTGGTCCATGGCTACTTCTGTTCGCGCGCTGCCTGGTGGTGGCTGCGCCGTCGCCTCGAGGCGGCTGGCTGGACGGTAGCGACGATCAGCCTCGAACCGATTCACGGCAACATCGAGGATTATGTGGCTCCCCTGGCCGGGCGCATTGATGCCGTGCTTGCCGAAACCGGCGCCGAACGTGTCCTGCTTGCCGGCCACAGCATGGGTGGGCTGGTGGCACGGGCCTATCTGCAACGTTGCGGCAATGCGCGGGCCGCCGGTCTGGTAACGCTCGGAACACCACACCAGGGCAGTCAGCTGGCAAGCATCGGGCCTGGCAAAAATGCCCGTCAGATGCGGCCCGGCAACCTCTGGCTGCAAAATCTTGCCAATCCGGCTGCGGTGCTCGATACTCTCGCCATTTATAGTCCGCACGACAACTTCGTGATGCCACAAAGCAATTCGCAATTGTCTGGTGCCGCCAACTACCCGATCAACGGCCTGGGTCACCTGGCGATGCTCTATTCGCCACGCGTGGCGCAGGCGCTGCTGTCCGCATTCGACCGGATGGACACACGCAGCAGGCATGCGCACCGTGTCTGAGCGGGCGATGGCGTGGCTGGCCTGGCTCGCACAAGTCTGCTTGCTGCTGTCCGTTCCGGCAGCGGCGCCGGCACAGGAGGTCTTTGTCACGCGTGGCGCGGGCAGTCCGATGTATTCCGACCAGCCGCAAGCAGGTGCCAAGCCGGTGCTTCTACCCGAACTCAATATCAGCAAACCGGTGCCGATCCCCAAAGCGGCTGTCCCGGCTGCCAGCCGAGTCTCCAGGGAAAGCGACCAGCCTGCTGCTGTGGCGCCTGCGTACCACAAGTTCAGCATCGTTGAACCTGCCAATAATGGCAGTATCGCCGCCAACAATGCCTTGTTCGAGGTACGGGTAACCATGGAACCTGCTCTGCAACTGGGCAACGGGCATGCGATTACGGTCAGCATCAACGGTCGCCCCGTCGGCCAACGCTTCACCGCCAATGAATTCATGATTTCCCCCGAGTCCTGGGGAGACACGCTGCCGCCGACCAATCAGCGCTACCAGCTTGACGCCGCGATCGTCGATGGCCACGGCAGCGTGCTCAAACAGGCGGCTCCAGTGAGCTTTTACTTGCGCCATCTTGCCGTCTGGCATCCGCGATGGCCGCCGCGGCCGATGCCCGTGCAGAAGCCGCCACCGCCACCGCCACCGCCACCGACGTTCGGAAAGTTCGAGCAACCGGGCAAGCCGCCTTTGAACGTCAAACCGCCCGTCCGGCCAGAGCCGTAGGGTGGAAACGAAAAACGGGGGGTAGTGGTCAAGACGTGGACGCGATCGCAATATAATATATTATAATCAATATCTTAAGTTTTAGCATATCCACTTGGTGAACACCACCCAAGAGCCGCTGTGGTGCGCCCATTCAGCCGTGACATGTGCATCGTCGTCGGTCAACAAACAAAAAACCCGGCGAGGCCGGGCTTCTTGAAGTGCTGCATGCTGCTATTGCAATCAGGCTTCGACGGCTTTCCTGCGACGCGAAGCACCAACCAGACCCAGCAGACCAAGGCCGAGCAGGCTCAGCGCAGTCGGCTCGGGAACGCTGCTGCCGACCGTGACTGCCCGGCCGGTATCGTCGTAAGTGTAGCTCACCAGCGTCTGCGAATAGCCTCCGGTTCCGACGAGGGGCAGTTCGAAGTCGATGGTAATGTAACCGAAGTAGCTGCCGATCGAGGTGTCCTTGACGGCGAGGTAGTTCAAGCCAGGCGTCACTGGCGCTGTGGGCGTGTAGCCAAAAGTGCCCGACACCCAAGTCAGCGTGTTGTCGACAGTCTGGCCCACGCTCAACCAAGCGTACTGCCAACTCGCCGGATACCCAAATCCCGACGAAACGAAAGTGTTGTTGGGGCTGCAGCAATCCTCTGACAAGCCAATGTCGACGATCGCGTCGCCGTCGATGTCGTAGGCATTGAAACCGGAGTGTGGCAGGGCCAGATTGATGTTATTCGTAACCACAGAGGCCATGGCCAGCGACGGCAGCATCAAGACCGACGCCGTACAAAGCAACTTTTTTAGATTCATGATTTTTCTCCTAAAACTGATACTGATGTTGGTCGGCAGACTACAAGATTCAAATTGCGGCGGGAATGGTCCCCGGCCAGCGGTTTAAGCAAAGAACGTGTCAGCTTCACGAACACGCACAGTTTATATATTAAATACAACGACTTGGCATGATTTTGTTGTCTCTGAAGTTAAGGGAAGCGGTCAGTCTCGACATGCATCTGTAAAATATTCCGACGCCAGAGCTGGCCCAAACGCTCATGGCGAGTTGCGGTGTCGCGCCATCCCGGATGATGAAAGTGGATGTGGGTAGGTGGACCCCTGCGGCCTTTTGACCGTGCGCTCTCCAGGAGGCCATCCGGGGGACGAGTCGGTTCAGCGGGTCACGTTTAGGATCGGGGTGTCACCGCAGGTCATTGCTCGACTTCTCCCGTGTCCCCTGCACGGGCTGGACGTGCCCCAGGCGAAGATCACGGCTTTGGTGATTTCGGCAGAGGCGGCGAGCAAAACCAACGTCAAGTTGGCGGAGTTCGGCGGATTCCAGCGTGACCGCCAGGCTCTGGCGCAATGGTTGGCCCGCTTTGCCTTCGAATTCCTCTGATGGGCATCAGGCGCCAGAGATTCGCTGCCTTCATCAAGGTGTTCTTTCACTGCAAGGAGATTCCACCCCCCTCCCTGCTCCATCTGCACCGAGCTCCCGGATGTGATCACCGGGCCAGGCCGTGCATCACGGCTGCACGCATTCGTAGCGGATCAGATCAGGGTCATTGGCGGTGACCGCCTTTCCAAGGCAGATGATGCCCCGATCGTGCAGGGTAAACTCCTCGCGCTGCACGAAGAAACGCGAGCCATTGTTCAGCAGGACATAGGTACCGTTAGTGCTGCCATCGACCAGGATGAACTTGCCCTGGCGAAATTCGATGTCGGCATGGGTGCGGGAAACCCGGTCCTGATCTACCACCAGATGGTTCCTGTCGCCCCGCCCGATGGTAAAAATGTGGGAGTCGGGCATCACCTCGTACGTCTTGTTGTGGTATTCGAGGATCAGGCGGGCGAATAACAGGTTGCGTACTTCATCCTGCTGCTCCAGGCTGACGAGTTGCGTCAGGCTGGAGGGCTCCTGCCAGATCACTTCGACAATCTCCAACTCATCGAGCTTGCCCCGGACACGCGACCAGCCGAGACTGCGGGTCATCAGTTCGAGGTTGTCCGGCAACTGGCGAACCGTCTCGCGAGTGGTGATGATCTGGTCGGCCTTGGCCAGGGCAACCATGCGGGCCGCCACATTGACCGCGTCCCCGAACAGATCGCTGTGCTCGACCAGGACGGGCCCGTGCTGCAGGCCGATCCTGACAGCAATGTCGAATTCCAGCAAATAGGAGTCATCCTTGATCGTGGAGTGCATCTCACAGGCAGCCTGCAACGCCCGTGCCGCGACCGGAAAGCGGCTCATGATCTCGTCGCCGATGGTTTTGACCACCTTCCCGTCGAACTCGGCGGTTTTGGCCTTGAGCAACTCAAGAACCCGACTCTCGATCTGCCGCGCCTGCCAATTGCCATATTTTTCGAACAAGCGGGTACTGCCGCAAATATCGGCAAACAGCACGGTTGCCGATATCTGTTGGCGTACTGCCGTTCGGTCGCCCGCCGCGGATATCTGCTTGGGCACTTTCATTTTGATCTTCCGAGTTCCCCTAGGCCAGAGCATCAGGTACCCATTTCCCCGAGCTCGTGAATGTTCCATCACCCGCCGCATCTTCGGGCGCGCAGCAACTTCGTATCCTTGCTGAAGACAGTTCAAGCAGAATCTGCCGGTTCTGCAGTGTGCGCAGAAACCTCGACTCGCACGGATGATACTCCTGATCGGAGATTCCGGCGCATTCAGCGCCAATCGGCAGCAGACAAGTCAGTTTGCTTGACACTGCTCTCGCAGACTATTTTCGCAGGATCGCTTTGCGACCGGAAGTCAGCGAGCCATCAGCCGACGGCCTTGCTCAATTCTCGACGCTGGCGGCTTCTCCCTCAGCCGCTCCCCCGGCCGCCAGCACCGCGGCAATATAGTCTTCCGGCAGGCGATACTCGACAGCCAGTTCGGCAGCGCTCTTGCCGCTCGCCTGAATGCTCGCCATCCAGCCTTCGAGGCCGGTGGACAGCGAGCGACCGGCCTGTTCGCCGTCACGGGTGATGCTTTCCCCGGCTTCGACGGCGTACTTGTTGGCGTAGCCACGCGGCGTCACCATCAGGCCGTGCAGGACAAAAGTCCTGGAATTGCCGATCAGCACCGTCGACAGCATGCCGATGTCGCACTCGTTCATGCGCTCGAGCGTCGTCAGTT
>DIME01000083.1 GCA_002425405.1 Candidatus Accumulibacter vicinus | reverse complement strand
AAGGGCTCCGGGAAGGTCCGTCGGGATAGCCACCTGGCAAGGAGGTCGCTAAAGGCGTTTTGCTTGGCCAAGTGAAACCGAAACCGCCAAAATTCGGCGAGCCATAATCCTTAGACATCACAAACCACTGCCCATTAACCTTGAACCGGGTTTCCTTCGCCCAGTCGTACGCAGGCTCTTTGTCACCTTCGCAATATTTGTCCAGACATTCGATCCGTTTCTTTTCCGCCAGTGCCGCCCGCTCCGCTTCCGTCGGTCCGCAGGCAGAGAGTGCAAGCACCAGCAGCAGCGGGTAGAAGCTCTGTGTCCATTCGTTTCTGTTTTTCATGATTTTTAGGTGATTTCCGGGAATCAAGATCCCGAACAACTACCGCAGCGGCTTGTTATTCTGGCCATGAGCCCGGCCTGTCGCCATGACTCTTGGTACGGCTTTTTGCGGAAATCACCTTATTGTCGATCACAAGGTTAAAACCACCGGCTTTACCATCCTGGATTCCTCTGTTGAGTATCGACCGATGATTCAGGTATGACGGGTGACACTGAATGTCAACCCGATCAGGCCCCCGGCCAGCAGCGCCATGTCGACTTCGTCCCAGGCCGCGTCCGCCTTGGTATCTCTTCGTTTCATTTCCTCTCCTCCTCCACCACCCCCATCCGCGTCGCCTGTTGCCGTTCGGCGCTGAAGCTGAACACCTCATCCACCGCCAACCCTCTCGGAATTTGATGCGTGATGAAGATCATCGTCACCATCCCCTTCAGCCGGTTGATCGTCTTCGCGAAGTGCTCCGCCGTCGGCTGGTCGAGGTTGGACACGGCCTCGTCGAAGATCAGGATCTGCGGCCGCTTGAGCAGCGCTCTGGCAATCGCGATGCGTTGCCGCTGCCCGCCCGACAGCCCGGTCCCTCGCTCCCCGATCTCCGTCTGATAGCCGTTCGGCAGTTGCTCGATCACCTCATGGATCTCGGCGGCCTTGCAGGCGAGGATGACGTCCTCGAAGCGGGCATGCGGGTGGGCCATGACCAGGTTGTCGTAGAGCGTGCCGGAGAAGAGCACCGTCTCCTGCGGCACGACGCCGAAGGTGGCCCGGAGTTCGTTGGCGGCCAGATGCCGGATGTCCTTGCCGTCCAGCGCGATATGGCCTTCGGTGGGTGGGTAGAAGCCGAGCATGAGTTTGGCGAGCGTGCTCTTGCCGCAACCCGAGGGGCCCGTGACCACGGTCAGGTGGCCGGGCTTGAAGGCGAGTTCGAGTTTCTGGAAGAGCCAGGGGTGATGCCCGGAGTAGCGGAAGCTGAGTTGGTCGATGGTGAGGAGGCACGAGCGCTTGTTGACTCCCGCCTGTTCGCGGTGCGGGGTGAGCGTGTACGGTTCCTGCGGCATGTCGAGGATGTCGCCGAGGCGCTTCACCGCGATATTGGCCTGCTGGAATTCCTGCCACAGGCCCACGATCCTGAGGAGCGGCTGGCTCATTCGGCCGGCGAACATCTGGAAGGCGACCAGCATGCCGATGGTGAAGCCTTCGTTCTCCATGACCAGCAGGGCGCCCACGATGAGGATGGCGAGTGTCATCCCCTGTTCCAGCCCGTTGGCGATGACGTTGTAGGTGTTGCCCACCTGTTTGGTCGAGAAGCCGGCGGCGAGGTACTGGGCGAGGTAGTCGCCGTATTTTTTGTCGATGTCCGGTTCCATCTGCAGGGATTTGACCGTGGCCATGCCCGAGACGTATTCGGTGAGGAAGGCCTGGTTCCTTGCGCCGAGCATGAACTGCTGGTCGAGCTTCTCCCTGAACAGGGGCGCGACGAGGAAGCTGATGAAGGCGATGGCGCCGAGCAGGCCGACGGCAATCAGCGAGAGCTGCCCGCTGTAGGCGAACATCACCGCCAGGAAGATGAACAGGAAGGGCAGATCGAGGAGGAGCGTGACGGCGGCGCCGGATACGAACTCCCGAATGGTTTCGACCCCCTGCAGCCGCGCGACCAGGGTGCCGGTAGGGCGCTGTTCGAAGTACGGCAGCGGCAGGCGCAGCAGGTGGCGGAAAACCTGGCTGCCGAGGACGGCGTCGATGCGGTTGCCGGTGTGCAGCACAAGGTACTGGCGTAGCCAGGTCATGCCGCTGGTGAAGAGCATGAACATGACGAGGGCGACGCCGAGCACGATGAGGGTGCTTTGGGTCTGGTGAACGATGACCTTGTCGATGATCACCTGAGTAAAGAGCGGTGTGGCCAGCCCGACGAGCTGGATGGCGAGGCTGGCGGTGAGGACGTTGCGCCAGATGCTTTTGTGTTTGAGGAGTTCGGGGATGAACCATTTGAAACCGAACGCTTTTTTCTCGGCGGTGAAGCCGGCGATGTCTTCCTCGCCGGTGGCCCGGCGCGCCTTCGCGACGAGGATGAGTTCGGGTTCGAGCCATTGGGCGGCTTCGACGATGGGGAGGGTTTCGGGGGTCTGGCTGCCGGTGCGGAAGTAGAGGAGCTTGTCGGCGTCAGCCTTGAGGATGAGGATGGGGGGGCGCTTGATTTGTTCCGAGGCGACGGGTTGCGGGCGCAGGAAGGCGATGGCGGGGAGCGGGAGTTTCTGCCAGTCGACGCCTTCGAGCGCGACCTTGCCGGTTTTCAGCCCGAGCGAACGCGCGGCCTCGTGGAAAGTGGCGAGCGTGTACGGCGGGGGAAATTCCTGCGCGATGAGCGATGCATCGAACGGCAGGCGATAGAACGTACTGAGGCTGCCCAGAAGCCAGAGGACTTCCGGATGCCCAACCTCCTCTTGTGGCAACATGGGTGTCTTCTTTTTTCTTGTTGAAGGATAGGAAATCCAACGGCGCCATCGAGAGTGTATGAGCCGCCATCGAGGGCCGTCAATCTCTCATCGGGATATATTTTTTCTGCTCGTAACCCATTGATTCCCGGATGGTCGGCATCGCTTTCAGCCCAGCCCTCCCGTGCGAAGGGCGGGCGGGCGCAGGTGCGCAGCAGCCCTTCCAGGCCTTGGCGGTCGGCCGCTTCGACGCGCACACTGGCGTCCAGCGAGAAGCCGCCAGCGTGCTCCCCGCTCGCCATCTTCCGGCTCAACGTACACCGCGCCGGGTCAGCGCGCGCAGCAGACGGCGGCGGACCTGGGCCTGTACTTCATTGGCGACTTTCACATTAAACTACCCGCTTCCTCACTCTTCACCGCGCCCGGCGCGGATCGCCATGCGCCAGTCATCCGTGGTCATCGACTCGAAGCTGCCCCAGGTGGGGACCACCATCTTTACCGTGATGTCGAAACTCGCCGCCGACTGCGGCGCGATCAATCTCTCGCAGGGCTTTCCCGATTTCCAGGCCGATTCCTCGTTGTTCGACGCGACCGCGCGCGCGATGCGCGCAGGTCGCAATCAATATCCGCCGATGGCCGGGGTTCCCGAGTTGCGCTCGGCGATCGCCGACAAGGTGGCCGCGCTGTATGGGGCGAGCTACGATGCCGATAGCGAAATCACCGTCACCGCCGGTGCGACGCAGGCGATCTTCACCGCGATCGCGGCCTTTGTGCGTGCGGGTGACGAGGTCATCGTCTTCGAACCGGTCTATGACAGCTATGTGCCGGCGATCGAAACGGTCGGCGGCAAGGCGGTGTATGCCGCGCTCGGTTTCCCGGATTACCGGCCGGACTGGCAGCAGGTGCGTTCGCTGATCGGTCCGCAGACGCGCATGATCCTCATCAATTCGCCGCACAATCCGACCGGCAGCCTGCTGGCCGCCGATGACCTCGATCAGTTGGCGGCGCTGACCCGCGATACCGACATCGTGGTGCTGTCCGACGAGGTCTACGAACACATCGTTTTCGATGGCGTGCAGCATCAAAGCGTTGCTGCGCATCCGGAACTGGCGGCGCGCGGGATCGTCGTTTCGTCGTTCGGCAAGACCTATCACATCACCGGCTGGAAGGTCGGTTACGTTCTTGGGGCGGCTGCGTTGATGGCCGAATTCCGCAAGGTGCATCAGTTCAACGTGTTTACGGTGAATACGCCCTGCCAGCTCGGAATCGCCGAATACATGCGCGACGCTTCGCGCCATCTCGGTCTGGCGGCGTTCTACGCAGGCAAACGTGAGTTCTTTCGCGGCCAGTTGCAGGGCTCGCGCTTCGAACTGCTGCCTTGCTGCGGCAGCTATTTTCAACTTGCGCGTTATGACGCGATCAGCGACCTGCCGGACCGCGAGTTTGCCCGCTGGCTGACCTGCGAGGCGGGAGTGGCCGCGATCCCGGTGTCGGCTTTTCATCACGACGGTCGCGACGAGCATGTCGTGCGTTTCTGCTTCGCCAAGCAGGAAGCCACCCTGGCTGCCGCCGGAGAAAGGCTGCGCGCGCTGTAAGGGTTGTTCACACGCGCTGGCCATTCCCCCTATAATCGCGCGCCGAGTCGGAGAAGCGGGCCCGGAATTTCCAGAACCAACTTGAAGGAGACGCCATGAGCATGGTGCAGGAGTTCAAAGAGTTTGCCATGAAGGGCAACGTCATGGATCTCGCCGTCGGCGTGATCATTGGCGGGGCTTTTGGCAAGATTGTCGATTCGGTGGTGGCTGATCTGATCATGCCTTTCGTCGCCTGGATCATGGGCGGTAAGCTCGACTTCTCGGGCATGTTCCTGGTGCTCGGCACCATCCCGGAGGGTACCGCGAGGACCCTGGATGCACTCAAAAAGGCGCAGGTTCCGGTGTTTGCTTACGGCAACTTTCTCACCATCCTGGTGAATTTCATCATCCTGGCCTTCATCATTTTCATGATGATCAAGCAGATGAATCGCCTGAAGCGGAGCGAACCGCCTGCCGCAGCCGCGCCACCGCCCGAACCGGCCGAGGAAGTGCTGTTGCTGCGCGAGATTCGCGACAGCCTCAAGAAGTAGGCGGCGGTCGACAGGAGGGATGACGTCGCCTGTCGTGCGCTCTTTCATTGTTCACCTCGTCACCGCGGCGGGCCCGTCAGTGGGCAAGGCCTTTGCGGGTATCGCCGGCGATGACCAGCGTCAGTTGCTCGGGGTCGATGTATTTGCGGAAAGCGGCGTTGACTTCTGCCGGGGTGACCGCCATCAGCCTGGCCTCGAAGTCTTTCGAGAACTGCCAGTTGCGGCCGAGATCGAGGAAGGACTGCCAGCGAGAAGCGACGGTGTTATCCTGCGAGCGGGCAACGGCCCGCGCCTGGATGATGCCCTTCCTGGCCGCGGCGACCTCTGCAGTGCTGAAACCGTCACGGCGAGCTCGCTGTAGTTCTTCGAGAAAAGCCTGTTCGGCGCGGGCCGCGTTCTGCGGAGCCACCATCACCGCAACCGCCCAGGTCGACAGTGGCTGGTGGCTGCCCATCGACAGGCTCGATCCGACGCTGTAGCTGAGGCCGTCCTTCTGGCGCAGGCGATCGGCCAGGCGGCTCGACAGGCCGGAATGGCCACCGAAAATGTCATTGGCCACATAAAGGGCTGCAGCGTCGGGATCATCGTCGCGCAGCCGAATGTCGATGCGTGCGCGCAGGAAAGCGTTTTCCTTGTCGGGCGTATCGATCACGATCCGTTGCGGCGGCACATGGCGGTATTCCCGATCCAGGCGCTGATAAGGTGATCTCGAGATATGCCCAGGGAACAGCTGCAGCAGTTTGTCATGGATCACCTGTTCATCGAAATCGCCAACGATGGCGATCTCGCCGCGGGCGGTCCCGATGAGATCGCGCTGATAGCGGATGACCTCATTCAGGGTCACCTGGCGCAACTGTTCGATGCGTTCCTGCAGTGGGCTATGGTAACGGGGATCACCTGGCGGATAGGTATTGAAATGCGCGTTCAGGGCATCGCTCGATAGCGTGTCCGGGTTGTCGAGCTGGGATTGCAGTGCGGTCAATGTTTCCCGGCGGAGTTCCTCGAACTCGTCTGGCGGGAAACTGGGATCCTGGAGTAGTTGCGCGACCAGTTCCAGCGCTTCGGGCAGCTTGTCACGGGTCGTTTCAAAGTGCGTCAGGCGGCCCTGGACTTTCAGACGGATGAGTTGGTCGGCAATCTGCTGGCGGTTCAGGCGGCTGGTACCGCGGGCGAGCATGGCAATCGCCAGCGTGCCGGCGATGTTGCGGTCCTGCAGCGAGTTTTCGTCACCCCAGCGGAAACTCATCGCCACATTCACGGTCCGCCCCCGGTTCCTTTTCGGCAACAGCGCAAGCTTCAGGTCGCCGAAGGTCTGCCGCCGGGTGCGTCGATCAAGGTTCTCGTATGAAGGATCGAAAGCTTCTCCGGCATCGCCTTTTTTCTGCGGCTTGAAATTGGCCAACAGCTCGGCGGCGCTCGGGGCCTGGGGAACCACGGCGCGCTGCGGCGAATCGTCGGGGATGAAAGTGCCGAGGACGCGGTTGTCGCGAACGAAATATTTGGCGGCGGCCGCATCGAGCTGCGTCGTCCTGATCCGGTCGAGTTGATCGCGGCCGTAAAAGAAGAGCCGCCAATCGCCGAGCGCAATGTATTCGGAAAGCATTACCGCAAAGGCTTCGGGATCGGCCAGCGCCCGTTCGTAGGCGGTGCGTGACTGCTCGACCGCGCGATCGAGTTCGGCCGTGGTCACGGCTTCCTGGGCGAAGCCGCCCTCGACCACCTCGATCATTTTGTCGCGCACACGATCGATCGCTGCGCGCTTGTTGACCAGTGCGCCGAAGACTACAAAGCCAGGTTCGCGAGCATCGATGCCGTAGGCAAACACCTCTGTTGCCAGTCCGGTCTGCACCAGAGCCCGGTAGAGGCGACCATTGGGCGTATCACCGAGCACTTCGGCGGCCATGCTGATGGCCTCGGAGTCAGGATGCAGGCTGGCAGGCGTGCGGTAGGCGAGGGCCACAAGCTGGACCTCGCCCTTGCGGCGAATCGTGAATTGGCGCTCGCCATCGGCCGTCGGTTCGACTGTCCAGGGTTTTGGCAGGACGCGTGTCGGTCTGGGCAGCTTGCCAAAGCTGGCGGCAATCATGTTGAGGGCCTGGCGCTCGTCGAACTTGCCGGCTACCGTCAGAACGGCGTTGTCGGGCTGGTAATATCTGCGGTAGAAGGCCTGCAGGTTTTCTATTTTGACGTTCTCGATGTCACTGCGCGCGCCGATCGTGTTGTTCCCGTAATTGTGCCAGTCAAAGAGCATGGACTGCATGCGCTTCAACATCACGCTGAACGGATTGTTTTCGCCCATCTCGAATTCATTGCGCACGACGCTCATTTCGCTGTCGAGGTCTTTCCTGGCGATGAACGAGTTGACCATCGCGTCGGCACTCCAGGCGAGGGCCCACTGGAGGTTGTCTTCGCTGGCCGGGAAGGTGAGATAGTAATTCGTCCGATCGAGCCAGGTGCTGCCATTGATCTCGAAGCCACGCGCCTTGAATTGCCGGGCCGGATCGACGAAATTCTTCGATCCCTTGAAGATCAGATGTTCGAGCAGATGCGCCATGCCGGTCTCGCCATAGTTCTCCTGGTGCGAGCCGACCAGATAGGTGACGTTGACGGTGGTCGTGGGTTTGGTCGCATCTGGAAAGAGGATGCAGCGCAGGCCATTGACCAGGCGATACTCGCTGATACCTTCGACAGTGGTCAGCTTTTCGACGCCGGACGGCAATGGCATCGCAGCGGATTGCCTGGCATCAACGGTTGGCGGCAGCATGCTCAGCGTCAGCCACGACAGCAGGCATGCCAGAATTCTCATCCATTGATTCATCGATCACCCCAAGAGATGCGCAGATTGCCGCCTGCAGCCTGGCGGGAAGTGATTATAGCTTGGCTTGCCAGAACGAGAACGGCCCGCTCAGAGGGAGGGCTGGGCGGGCCGGGTACAACCATCACTGTCACGCGGGGGGGGGAGGGGGAGGGGAGGCATGACAGCGACGAAACGAAGGATAGCGAATGCGAGCCCGGTAATCTGTAGCTCCTCTGTCCCTGTTGTGTAACGGGATGTGATCTGCCTGCCAGCGATTGCTGTGGCTGACGCAGGAGTCTGTTTCGCGATCGAGTGCGGATGATTCTTGCGTGCTGCCATGGCCTGTTGCTATTGCCTTTTCCCCGCTGAAACTGGCATTATCCTCGCATAAGTCGCAGCGTCATGCCTGCGCGAGAGGTCGCCGGCGAGTCGCACGGTGAGTTGAGGTGAAAACAGACCAACAAGGAGCGGGCAATGACTCAGGAGCAGGATGACATTGGTGTGGTGACAGTAGTGCTGGAGCGACTGGAAAAAGAGCGCTTGCCCAGAGCGCTCGACCTGAAAGCCAAGGTGGACGCGGGGGAGCGCCTTGATGACATGGATATCGCTTTTCTGGAGCGTGTATTTGCCGATTCCGAAGAAGCGAAACCTTTCCTCGACCGGCACCCCGAATATCAGGATCTGGCGGCAAAAATGGCCAGTCTGTACGAAGAGATCACCGCCAAGGCGCTTGAGAACGAGAAGTCGGCCTGATAGGAACGGCTTCGCCGAACTGCCCCAGATGGAGAGGAACCCGCAACGATATCGGGAAACCTGGAAGAATTCTGCTCGGTACTCCGAATCGGTCTCCGTTACAATTCCTTACAAATCGTCCCAAGGCCTCGTCATCGTCTGGCGCTTCCAGGCGTTACTCGTCCTATGAAGACGACAATGACCTCCCTCTGCATCGCACTCGGCCTCGCGCTGGGTTGTTCAACTCCTGCTCTGGCCGACCGTGGTGACTACCGCGGTGGCTATCGGGGCGATTACCGCGGTGACTATCGCGGTGATCGCTACGGTCACTATTCGCCGCCACAGCATGATCGTTATCGTGGCCATTCGGGTAGATACGGTTGGGTTGCACCGGCTGCCGTGCTGGCCATTGCCGGCATCGCCGCCGGGGTTGCCGCCTCTAGCTACTACGCACCGCGTTCGGCGTATGTGGCGCCAGTGGAGCCGGTCTATGTCACCCCGGCGCAGCCGGTTTATGTCGAGCCGCCGAGTACTTTCTGGAACTACTGCGGATCACTCGGGCAGTATTACCCGAACGTCCGTCACTGTCCCGAAGGCTGGCAGTTGGTTCCCGCACGCTAACGGTCATGACTTT
>DIME01000158.1 GCA_002425405.1 Candidatus Accumulibacter vicinus | reverse complement strand
GCCACCGCACTGGCGGCCATGGGCGTCGTTTTTGGCGACATCGGCACCAGTCCGTTGTACACCGTCAAGGAAGTCTTTGGCGGCCATCATCCGCTGGCCATCACCGAAGCCAATGTGCTGGGCATCCTCTCGCTGGTATTCTGGGCCTTGACGGTCACGGTTTCGCTGAAGTACGTCCTGTTCATCACCCGTGCCGACAACCGGGGGGAGGGCGGCATCATGGCGCTGACCGCGCTCGCGCTGCGGACGGCAAATGCGTCGCCGCGGATTCTCTGGCTGATGTCGGCACTGGGCATTTTCGGCGCCGCACTGTTCTACGGCGATGCCGTGATCACGCCGGCGATGTCGGTGCTCTCGGCGGTCGAGGGACTCCAAGTGGTGACGCCCTTGCTGACCCCTTACGTCCTGCCGACCACGATTGCCATCCTGATCGTGCTGTTCCTGTTTCAGCGGCATGGCACGGCGGCCGTCGGCGCGCTGTTTGGCCCGGTGATGATGTTCTGGTTCGCCACCCTCGGCATGCTCGGCCTGTGGAACGTGATTCAGTATCCCGCGGTGCTGGCTGCGATCAATCCCTGGTACGCGCTGGCCTTTGTCATCGACCATCAGGGCCTCGCCTTCCTGGCGTTGGGTTCGGTGGTGCTGGCGATTACCGGCGGCGAGGCCCTCTACGCCGACATGGGCCATTTTGGTCGCCGTGCCATCAAGTGGGCCTGGTTCTCCTTCGTCTTCCCGCTGCTGTATCTCAACTACCTCGGTCAGGGAGCGCTGATCCTCAACGATCCGCAAGCGATCGAGAATCCGTTCTTCAACATGGTTCCGGCCGAAGTCCTGCTGATCCCGTTGATCGTGCTGGCCACGGTAGCCACGGTGATCGCCTCGCAGGCGGTGATTTCGGGGGCCTTTTCACTGACCAGCCAGGCCATGCAGCTCGGCTATTGTCCGCGCATTCGGGTCATGTTCACGTCGGAACGCGAAAAGGGCCAGATCTACGTACCGAACATCAACTGGCTGCTATTGATCACGGTGATCATCGTCGTGCTCGGTTTTCGGTCGTCGTCGAACCTGGCCTCGGCCTACGGCATCGCCGTCACGCTGACGATGATGATCGATACGATCCTCGCCTTTGCCGTCGTCCGCACCCTGTGGCGGTGGAGCTGGCCGCGCGCGGCGCTGTTTCTGGTATTCTTCGTGGTGGTCGACTTCGCCTTCTTTTCGGCCAACGTGATCAAGGTCCTCGATGGCGGCTGGTTCCCGCTGACGCTGGGGGTCTCGGTATTCATGCTGCTTTCCACCTGGAAGCTCGGTCGCAAACTGCTTTATGAGAAACTCAAGCAGGATTCGATACCGACCAAGGACTTCATTGCCAGTCTTGTGGTCGGAGGACCTTTGCGCGTCGATGGCACCGGTATCTTCATGACCGCCGATCCCGAGAGCGTACCGCGTGCCCTGCTCCATAACCTCTATCATAACAAGGTATTGCACGAGCGCGTGGTGCTGCTCAATGTCACTACGGAGGATGTGCCGCATGTCCCCGACAACGAGCGTGTGCGCGTCGAAGCGTTGACGGCAGGATTTCATCGTGTCTATGTCCGCTACGGTTTCAAGGACGACCCTGACCTGCCGCATGCCCTGGAACGCTGCGCAGCGTACGGACTGACTTTCGAGATGATGGAGACCTCGTTCTTTCTGGGTCGCGAGACGGTCGTCAGCATGCCGATTTCCAGGCGTTCGCGAATGGCAAAATGGCGGCAGATCCTGTTTACCTGGATGTTCCGCAACGCCGATACGGCCACGGCCTTTTTCAAGATTCCACCCAACCGGGTCGTCGAACTGGGTGCACAGGTCGAGCTGTCTTGATTCCCGAGAGGACGATTCCCAACGCGCCGGCAGACCTGCAGACGTCAGGCCGCCCAGGGGCTTGCCGGCCAGTGCAGGACGCGATGCGCTGCGCAAGATGGTGCACCGCTGTTTTGGCGCTCGGTGTGGCCACCAGCGCCATGCCGGCTGACAATCTGCCGCCGGCACCCGAGGAACTGGGCAGCATCCGTCGCAATGCGCAAGGTCGACTGGAGGTGGTCAGACCTCCCACCGCAAGTCAGAGCAGTGAATTGCCGGCGACCGATGGCCTGCCTGTCGGCAAGCCGGCTGCTCAGGAGCCGGTTTCCGAAAAGAAAACTCCGAATGCGGCGGCGAGCAGCCGGACCATTGTCGTCGGCCCACACGAACAGGTCACGAGCATCAAGGAAGCGGCGCGCATCGCTCGCGACGGCGACACCATCGAGATCCGCTCCGGCGAGTACCGGCAACAAGCGGTGGTCTGGACGCAAAATCGGCTTACCATCAGAGGCACCGGCAAACGTCCGCTGCTGATTGCCGACGGTGACAGTGCGGAAGGCAAGGCACTATGGGTGGTACGCAACGCCGAGATGTCGATCGAGAACATCGAGTTCCGAGGAGTGCGCGTCCCGAGTGGCAATGGTGCCGGGATCCGCTTTGAAAGAGGCCATCTGAAAGTGGTTCGTTGCGCGTTTTTCGACAACGAGATGGGCATCCTGACCAGCAATTTCGGGGACATGGTTCTCGAGGTTGAAGACAGCGAGTTTGGCGAGGCGCCGAAGCATGCCGGTATGCTGCACCACCTCCTCTATGCCGGAGCGATCGCTCGCCTGAGCGTCAGCGGCAGCCGTTTTCAGCAAGGCTATCGTGGGCACCTGATCAAGTCGCGCGCGCGCGAAAGCGCGATCATGTACAACCTGATCGTCGACGGTGTCGGTGGCAGCGCATCGTACGAACTCGAATTTCCGAATGGCGGCGTGGCCTGGGTGATCGGCAACGTCATCGGGCAGAGTGCGACGACCGACAATCCGGACCTGATCTCCTATGGCGCCGAGGGTCAGCGCTGGCCAGACAACGCGCTGTATCTGGCGCACAACACGCTGATCGACGACAAGCCAGAGGGACGCTTCCTGCGCATCTGGATCGATCACATGCCGCCGGAAACCGAGGTCTGGGCGATCAACAACCTGCTCGTCGGGCGCAGCACCTTCACGCCGCAAGCACCGGGTCGCTATGACGGCAACCGGGTCGTTGAACGATCAATGCTGGTCGGTGCGCCTGCGCTGGCGTACGGTTTGCCGAGCAACTCGCTGCTGCGCGGAACAGCCAAGCACCCCGGCTTTGTTCGCGGGCAGAGTCTGGCGCCGAGCGCGGAATTCCGCTTGCCCGCCGGAAAGGATTCGCTGCTGGTCGGCAAGCCGCTGTCGCCGGGCGCGCTGCAGTAAGAAGGCGATTTCCGGGAATCAAGATCCCGAACAACTACCGCAGCGCTGTGCTCAGCGATAGTGAAGCAGTCGTCTGAAAGGAAACAACCAGGCCGCTAGCGCAAGGAGCCGGATGGATTTTTCGTCTTTCATCTGGGATCCTGGCTGGCGGCGAGGAACTGTTACTCGCCCCAGCGACTCATCTCGACCAAATCACCCGCATGCACGGCGTTCGGTGGAATAAGCTCCGGCTGTCAGTCCTCGTTTCGGTTTCCCCACAAAGCAAGGGGCGGCTGTCGGGAAATTTTACAAGTTGCTTCCCTTTGCCTATCTCGTGAATCGTTAAAACATGATAAATCATAAATATGAATACAGTGGAACGATAATTGCTTGTCCAATATCGTTTGGTTGAGTTTGTAGTTGACGATTGAAGATAAACCTGAAACGAGGAGCGAAGAATGACTTCTTTTAAGTTTCTGCAGCGGATCTGCGCGGCGCTAGCGATGAGTGTTTGCACATTTTGTGTGCAGGCTGCCATCATCACTTACAATTTTGGCGGGACGCTTACTAGTTCCTTTGGTTCTCTAAATAGCGGGGACGCCGTCAGCGGTTCATACACCGTTGATACATCTGTTCTGGCGGCCGGAGGTTCAACTTCCAGCTTCTCGGTTTTCAATAACCTGCAGGGCGCGTCCCTTACTATAGGGAGCTTTTCAGCGACGATTGGACCAGGTTCTGCTCTGCCCGAAATCCAACAGGATGATGTGGCTGGAGCGGATCGGTACGCTCTGGTTGGCCGCAATCCGGTCGGCTCCTCGCAGATTGGCGGACTTGACATCAGCGCATTTGGCTTTCGGCTGGATGATTCGAGCGGGACAGCGATATCGGATGCGCTAACGCTTCTAACCAATCCCGTGCTTTCTAACTTCACTAGCAATACGTTCTTTATTTTTCTCGGCGATCCAACAAGCGTGAGTTTTCAAGTTGTCTTCGGCAGCTTAGACGCCCTTTTTGCCGTACCGGAACCGGCCCCGCTCGCTTTGCTGGGTTTCGGCCTTGCCGGCCTCGGCTTCTCACGCCGTAAGCAGTCACCGATTTCTGCCGGTACGCACTGTGGCGCCTAGCGATGAGCGTGAACTGATGCGGCAGCGGGTCTTCCGCGGCAAGCGTGGCGCCGCCGCGCCAGGCGAGGCGCTCCCCGTCGGCGAGCGCCCGTCGTGGCCGCCGAAACCGGTAACCCGGTGCGCCCCGCTCGGGGCGGTGAAGCGATCCTGATCGCACTGATCCTCAGCCACCACTTGCCCTTGATCGTCACCTAGCGCTGATCGACACTGACCTTGTCGCCGATCTGCCGTATCGACTCGATCATGCCGACGCCGCCGAGTTTCTTCCACGCCGCACGCATGGACTGGTCCATCCGGCGGACGTCATTGATCCAGGTGTAGCGGTGGGTCTCGATTCGGCCATGATCCTTCTCAGTGTCTTCGCAACGCTCGACCGTGAGCCGACCAAACCCGGCTTGGGCACCTTCGTCAAAAAAACTCCCGAAGGGCCTCGGCCAGATTCTTCTGGTCGAACCGCATCTGCAACACCTGAAACGCAAGGGGCTGCAAGCGAAGACGATCGAGCGCTTTGATCATCGCATCGACGCGCTGTCCGAGCCGCAGTTGCCGGTCTTGGCGCCGCCAGCCCATCACCGCTCGACCACACCGCTGTCGCCGGCCGCCCCTCGGAACATCGCCGGCGTCAGCTCGTGCTTCTGCAGCAGGCGGTAGAACTCGGTGCGGTTGCGGTCGGCGATGCGGGCGGCGTCGGCGACGTTGCCGTCGGTCAGCTTGAGAAGCTGCACCAGGTAGTTGCGCTCGAAGCGCTGCTTCGCCTCGGCGTAGGACAGCGCTTCCATCGTCGGCACGCGCAGGGCGCGCTGGATCAGGGCCAGCGGAATCAGCGGTGTCGTCGCCAGCGCGCAGCACTGCTCGACGACGTTGTAGAGCTGGCGGACGTTGCCCGGCCAGGCGGCGCTGGCGAGTGTCTCGAGGGCCTCGGGGGCGATGCCGGCGATCGGCTTGCCGTATTTGCTGGCGAGCTGCTGGACGAAGCAGCTCGCCAGCAAGGGGATGTCCTCGCGCCGCTCGTCGAGGCGCGGCAGCATCAGCGTCACGACGTCGAGGCGATAGTAGAGGTCCTCGCGAAACTGGCCCTCGGTCATGGCGACTTCCAGGTCGCGGTGGGTGGCGGAAAGCACGCGCACGTCCACCGGCTCGGCACGCGTTGCGCCCACCGGCCGCACGGCGCGATCCTGCAGCACGCGCAAGAGCTTGACCTGCAGCGCCAGCGGCATGTCACCGATCTCGTCGAGAAACAGCGTGCCGCCGTCGGCCGACTGGAACAGGCCGGTATGGGCGTTGGCGGCACCGGTGAAGGCGCCGCGGACGTGGCCGAAGAGTTCCGACTCGAGCAACTGCTCCGGGATCGCACCGCAGTTGATGGCCACGAAAGGCGCCCGGGCGCGTCGGCTGGCGCGGTGGATGGCGCGCGCCAGCACTTCCTTGCCGGTTCCGCTCTCGCCCCGGATGAGGACGCTGGCGTCCGAGGCGGCGATCACCCGCGCTTCCTCGAGCAGTTCCGCCATGCGGCTGCTGCGGAAGACGATGCCTTCGCGCCAGGCCTCGCCGCTGCCGGTCTCGTGGCCGGCAGCGGCCGGCGAGAGCTGCAGCGCCTGCTCGATCTTTTCCAGCAGCACCTTGCTGTCGAAAGGCTTGGTGAGATAGCCGAAGACACCGCGCGACATCGCCTGCACGGCGTCGGGAATCGTCCCGTGCGCGGTCAGCAGGATCACCGGCAGGGTCGGTCGGGTCGAGCGGATCTCGTCGAAGAGGGCGAGTCCGTCCTGGCCCGGCAGGCGAATGTCGCTGACGACCAATTGCGGCGGTTCGACGGCGATGCGCGCCAGCCCTTCCTCGGCAGAGGCGGCCGTCGATACCCGGAAACCCCGGGCGTGCAGGCGCATCGACAGCAGCCGCAGCAGATCCAGGTCGTCGTCGATGACCAGGACATGTGCGGCGTGGGTTTTCGGAACAAGGTTCATCGCGGCACTCCGGGCGCGTTGCCGCCGGCCGTCGGGCGCACCGGCAGCGAACGTTCGATGTCGGTCAGGGCGTCGAGCTTCTCCTGCAGTTCGCTGCTGCGGCGCTGGCTGTCCTTCAACTGCTGGAGGAGCTTGTCGTTCTGGGCTTCGAGCTTCAAGCGCTCCTGGTACTGACTGGCCAGCGCCCGCGCCAGCGGGTGCAGGCTGGCGGCCGCCGGCTCCCGGCTTTTCAGGACGCCGTCGAGGAGGACCAGCGCGCGCACGAGTTCGGCGGTGCCGCGCGCTTGCCCGAGAACCATGGCCAGGCGAACCTGCGTCGCCGGGGTTTGCGGAATCGCCGTCAGGACGCCACGTTCCCGCTGCAGTTCCTGCGGCGAGAGCTGCAGCAGCAGTTGCAGGTAACCGAGCAGCGGCAACATCGCAACTTCATCGACCTGCGCCAGCGCGGGCGGCGGCGACGCCTCCGGCGCCGGCCGGCTGGCGCAGGCGGCGAGCAGGGCGGCGGCGAGCAGCGCCAGCCAGCGGCCACGCCGGCGACGCGCGATCATCGCCTTCTCCGCGGCCGCGAGCGGCTATCCACAGGGCACCTCGATGCGGAAATGCGCTCCCGGTGCCTGGCCGTCGCCGCGCACCAGCGTCACCCGCCCGCCCATCGCGGTGACCAGTTCGCGGACGATCGACAGGCCGACACCGCTGCCCTGGCGCGGTGTCGGCGAGGCCAGGCGTCCCTGGACGAAAGGCTCGAAGATACATTCCGCATCCTCGGCGGCAATCCCCGGTCCCTGGTCGATGCAGGAAATCCGGATGCTCTTGCCGAAGGCAGCGGCCTGCAGGCGGATGACGCCGCCTTCGGGGCTGAAATCGATGGCGTTGGAGAGCAGGTTGTCGACGACCACCAGCAACTTCTCGCCATCGAGGTTGCGAGCGATCGCCGGCGCTTCGCGCAGCACCGTCAGTCGGCGCGCCTGGATCTGCAGTTCGCGGCCCTGGACGACGTCGGCGAGCAGCTTGCGCAACAGCAGCGGCCGGTAGGTCGGGCGGCGCGCCTCGAAACAGGCGGCGTTCAGTCGCAGCAGGCTCTCGATGTGTCCCTGCAAGGCCATGACGTTGTGCTGCAGGATGTCGACGACTTCCTGCTGGGCGCCTTCGAGAGGTCCCAGTACCTGTTCCTGGAGCAGCGCGATGCCCTCGCGCAGGGCAGTCAGAGGCGTCTTCAATTCGTGCGACACGTGTCGCAAGGTGCGCTCGCGGTCCGTCTCGAGTTCGCCCAGGCGCTGCCGCAGCCACTCCAGGCGGCGCCCGACCTGCCGCAGGTCGGCCGGGCCGCCGACCGCCACGGGCGTGTCGAAGCGGCTCTCACCGAGGTACTCGATCGATCGCACGATGCTGCCGATCGGCCGCGACAGCCACCAACTCATCGCCAGGGCAACCACGAAGGCGCCGCCGACCGTCACCGCCACCAGCCCGGTGAGTTGCAGGCGGCTCTCTTCGAGTTGCGCCAGGAGCAGGGCATTCTGCTCGTCGATCCACTGCCGGCCGGCGTGCGCCAGTTCGCCGTTGATCTCGGCAAGCCGTTTCAGAAGAGGCAGCAGTTCGACCGCAGGCGCCGATCGGTGCAGGCCGGCGCTGAGCTGTTCGGCGGCCGCGCGCCAATCACGCGTGAGCTTGCCCAGCGCTCCGCCGGGAATCGACTGCAGGCGCCCGACCGCCGCCAGGGAATGCTCGAGGTTGGTGTCGAAGCGCTCGATCAGCGTCGCCTTGTTGAGGACCGCGAACTGGCGCGCGCTGCGTTCGAGGTCGACGGTCCGGTCGGCGAGTTCCTGAATCGAACCGCTGAGCTGCAATACGTGCTCGCCGCTTCGCCGGCTTGCGTCGACGAACTGTTCGAGGACGAGCCAACTGCGAACGGCCGCCCAACTCAGCAGCGAGGCGATCAACAGGAATCCGGCCAGCATGCTCTGCCGGAACGACAGGCGAATCATGACAAAAGACTTCTCCGGGCAACGGTGGAGGGAAGCGCCGGCCCGCGGCGGGCAAGGGGCCTCGGAGCGCGGCGGGCAGGGCCATCGCGTGCGCTGCATGCCGCCAGTTTAGCCCGCCGCGACGGCGCGCGGGGTAAGGAATTGCCGCTGCGCATGCTGGCCTCGGGCCCGGCCAGAAGCAGAGATGCCTTGAAAATCAATGTCTTGGCAAGCGTGTCGCCAAACGGCGACAGGGCAAGTGGCTGTGCCGGAAGGCTTTTTCAACAAACTCCGGCGATCTTGTCGTTTTTTCCAGACAGTTTTCGCGGAAAACCGTCGGTTCGGGCTCAAGAATATTCCGCAACACCCTGTTGTGTATGAAGAATATTCCCATGGCACGAATCTCGCTAGCCTTCTCCCGACCTCAGTACCACCACTCCACCGAGAAGGAAGCGCGATGTTCAACAAACCCAACGTCTTCAATCGCAACGAACCAATCACCCGTCGCGACGTCCAGCCCGGCGTCGATTCGGGCGCGCAGCACGCCGCGCCCTCGGCCGCTTCTGCGTCGGGCACGCCGGCGACCGCCGGCAGGGAGACTCCACCGAGTCACGCCGCCGGCCAGCCCCCGGTGTCTGCCGACGAGGTGACCCAGAATCTCTCGGGCGTCCAGCCCGTTCGCCCCGCCAACGCCCCGGCGCGTGCCAGCGCGGCGGCACCCCGCGAGTCCTTGATCAGCGAGAGCAGCATCGGTGCCCGCCTGCTCGTCGGCCCCGACGTCAAGCTCAAGGGCGCCGAAATTCTCGACTGCGATACCCTGGTGGTGGAAGGTCGGGTCGAGGCGACGATGGACAGCCGGGTGATCCGCATCGCTGAGAACGGCGCCTTCGTCGGCAAGGTCAGCATCGATATCGCCGAGATCCACGGGAGCTTCGAAGGCGAGCTGACCGCTCGCAGCCAACTGATCATTCATTCGACCGGCCGCGTCAGTGGCAAGATTCGCTACGGCAAGCTGGTGGTCGACGAAGGCGGCGAGGTGTCCGGCGACATCAACACCCTGTCCGACAATGCCTCACCGCGGGCCAGACCGGTGATGGAAGCGCTGATCGCGGTCAACGCGGCGGCCGGTTGACCATGCCGCAACGCCGACGCGAGCGCGCATGCTGACCGCCATCCACGCCGGTCGATCGCCGGCAACGCCACTCCTCGCCCTTGACCGGCAAAGCCTGCGGCTACCGGGCGCAAAACGCTGTCCGCCGCCGTCCGACCGGGCAGCGGCATACCCGACGCCGCGTGCCGACGACGCCATTCGCCCGGCGCACACGCCGTATGAGCAGGAGATGGCCAGCATGCTGGTGCGCCGGATGTACGCCGGGCGTGGCTACCAGACCGAAGCCGCCGCGCCCGCGGCGGACGATCCGAACCGGCTGACGCTCGCCGCGTGGCACGGCGACGAGGTGGTGGCGACCCTTACCGTGGGCCGCGATTCCCCTGCCGGCCTGCTTGCCGACGCTCTCTACTCGCCGGAGCTCGGCCGCCTGCGCCGCCCCGGGCGTCGCGTCTGCGAAGTGTCGAGGCTGGCGGTGGCCCCGGAATTCAGTTCGCCGGACCTGCTGATCGCCCTCCTGCAGTCTGCGCATCGACACGGACAGCAGCGCTTTGCCGCCAGCGATGTGGTGATCGAGGTGAATCCCCGCCACGCCCGTTACTACCAGCGCGTTCTCGGCTTCCAACAGCTTGGCGGTCTGCGCCAGTGCCCGCGCGTGGACGCACCGGCGCTTCTCTTGCACCGGGCGCTCGACGATTTCTCCGCGTCGATCGCCAGGCTGCCTGGCCGCGGGGCGCTTGCCGACGCCGCGTGAATCCCGCCCGCCTGCGGGCGGGATTCACGGCGCCGTGATCTTTCGATTTCTTGCACCCTGGCTCGCCTCACCGCCGGTGCCGCTGCGCTCGTCTGATGAAGGCGATGATTCGCATCTCACCGCCGCAGCGTGGGCAGGCGAGCGGAAAGACCTCATCGATCCGCGCGAGCAGCAGCGCCCAGGCGTAACGGGCGACGCGACGGTGAATCGCTTCCTCTGCCCCATCTGCTTGCTCCTTACTGCCCGACGAGGCGCTTGGGGCGGTGATTTGCGCAGCGGTCGCCGCGATTGGCTTAGTCTCAGTCGCTGTGGCAAGCGGCGCGGTCGGACTCTTTCTGCTGGACATGGGACTCATGGTGGCGAAGAACTTTCACTTTGCCCGCAGCGCGCCGGCCAGCCTGCTGGCCTATGCGGTGGCTGGCCCCGTCATCCACGCGGGGCTGGTCCTGGCGGTGGCCACGCTGCTGCGGTTTTCCCCTGCGGACGCCGTGCTGCTGATGGTGCTTTCCGCCAGCGCCTCCTATATCGTGGTGCCAGCAGTGCTGCGTTACGCCATTCCGGAAGCCAGCCCGCCGCTGTACTTCGGCCTGTCGCTGGGGATCACCTTCCCCTTCAACATCCTGCTTGGCATCCCGCTCTACACATGGGCATCGCGCGCGGTGCTGGGATAAGGGCGCCCGGTCGCACGACGGGTGCGCGGGCAGGTGCGCACAGCCGATCGGCTGGCGCAGTGCCTTGGGTCAGGCGCTCCGGGCCGCCATTGCGGGGATTGACGCGCGCCGTGCCGGCGCGGCTGCCATGGCAGGGTGCGGGGTCGGGCGGCAATCGGGTCCCGGCAGTCGCAGATGATTATCCATGGGGGCTTTTTCCTGTCCGACCTCTTGCGCATTCCTCCCGGGCCACGCTATGGAAATCGCGATGAGTGGCATCCCGCGCCAGACCGCGCCTGCTTCGATACAGGGGTGTCCGCAACCGGCCGTCACCTTACGGCGTGAAGGCGCCACGTCCATCTGGGCCATTCAGGTCCGGCAGTGTGGTTCGCCCAGGGCCGTGCTTCGGGATGGGAGCGGACCTTGATCACAGGCCGTGGCATCGCGCGCGGATTTCGAACTGCCATAGATGGCAATCCAACGCCGATGTTCATGGCACTCCCCGGACCCGATTGCGCTGGAAGTGCGATGGCCGGGTGGCGACGAACGGGCGACAAACGGGCGACAAACGGGCGACAAACGGGCGGAAAGCGCATGATATCCATTCGTCATTGGCGCGCCGGACAGGACGAATCTAGGCACTGGTCTGAGGTCTTGGCTATCAATTGACTGGACGATTGCGACTCTTGGAGGACGATGACCTCTGTCCGCAATCTGGTGCGCCCATGCAGCGCATGATAGCGTCAGGATAGCCACTCCACTTCTTCCTCGTTATGACTACCATGCTGGATGCGCTCCTGCACGCCCTTGACCAGGGAAACCTCTGGATATGTAAGCAGCGTGTCGACTATCCTGCGCACACCGATGTCTGGAATCTACGCTTTCATTGGCACCGCGAGCGTGTGCGTCTTGAAGATCTGCGCACGGATCACCCGCACCGACGACGAAGTCCTGCACCTGTGGCGCGCCCGGGATGCCCTGGCGCTCAAGGCCCTGAGCTTGGTGCTCAGCCCACGGCTGCGGCTGTCGCCGCGTTGCCGGCACGTCAAAGTCCACTGCGGCCTCAAGGCGGCGGTGCGCGAAGTGCAGCAGCACTTGCCCGACTACGACTACGCGCTGCGCACCGATGTGAAAGGCTTCTAAGAAAACATCGATCAGTCGATCCTGCTGGCATAGCTCTGCGACCTGATCGATGATCTTTTGATCATCGGTTTGCTCAAACAATACATCCAGCGCACGGTGGAGCGCGGTGGCTTGCACTGGGACATCCGCAGCGGGATCTCGCGGGGCTGTCCATTGAGTCCATTGCCAGGCTCCTGGTATCTACGCCTGCCCGATGAGAGTCCGGATCAATCCGGCATCTACTACGTGCGCTACATGGACGAAATCGTGGTGCTTACTCACACCCGCTGGCAGTTACGCCGGGCCGTGCGCACCCTGAACGAGACCTTTGCCGAAATCAAGGTCTCACAGCATCCGGACAAGACCTTCATCGGGCGCATCGGACGCGGATTTGACTTCCTGGACTGCTGCTTCACCCGGGAGCCCCTACGACTGGCACTGTGCACATGGCAGAATCACGCATCAGGGCTTCATCGGTTTTATGAACAACAGACTACGAGATTTAGGCGAAGGCCCACAAGTGACAACGGTGCGACCGGAGCGAAAACGGCACCCGAAGGTGCCGCTCGTCTGGATGAAAACGTGAAGCGGCGGCAGCGTTGCTGCCGCGCAGGCTTGGCCGGGTTGGAACTCGACTACCTAGGTGCGGCGCCGGCGTGGACGGCGTACCAACAAACCGAGAGCACCACTCGTCAGTAACAACACGGTTGACTTCGCAGCGCATCGCCAGGCGCGCTCGGTGCGAAGGATAGGAAATCCAACGGCACCATCGAGAGTATATGAGCCT
>DIME01000069.1:32346-32536 GCA_002425405.1 Candidatus Accumulibacter vicinus | reverse complement strand
AGCGTGACAATCTGCTTCTTGCCCGTCGTGGTGTCGGCGTCGGAGTCGCTCGTGTCGTTGCCGAGGTTCTGACCGGTGAACACGGTGCCCGCCGGGGCGGCAAACTGCACCTGGTATTCCACGCCCGGCGTCAGGCCCGTGAATTCGTAGAAACCGTCCGTGCCGGTGGTGGTGGTCGCCGTGGTGTCGC
>DIME01000069.1:0-32047 GCA_002425405.1 Candidatus Accumulibacter vicinus | reverse complement strand
CGCCCACGCCGTTGATCAGGCCATCGGCACCACCGCCGATCAGGGTCACGGTCTGGCCGCTGATGCCGGTCGCGCCGTCGTCCTGCTGGCCGTTGGCGTTGCTGTCGAGCCACAGCCGGTCTCCCAGGCTGGCAGGCTGGACCAGCCCTGCGTCGAGGGTCTGATTCGACCCTCCTGGCGGAAGCGTAACGACCTGACTGAAACCAGAGGTCACATTTGCATCGCTGTCGGCAGCATCCTGGGCATTGCCGTTTGCATCCTGCGTGGTGAACTGATATGAGGTCGGCGCAATGAATTTCACCTGATAGTTACCCGCCTTGAGGCCAGTGAACTGGTAGAAACCATGCTCGACCGCTGCAGTACTGAAGTCGTCACCAGTCGTGGTGCTCCTGATGAAGTTGCCGCTGCCGTCGTACAACTCGACGACCACATTGTCGACGCCAGCCTCATTGAGATCCTGGAGGCCGTTGCCGTTGCCATCGAGCCAGACGTAGTCGCCGAGTTTGGCGCTCTGCAGCTGGATGATCAGCGGCTGTACGTTGCCCGTCGGGTCAATGAATGTCGTGAAGAACGCATCGGTTGGCAATACGCCGTTGCCGCTGGCGATGGCGATGGCTGATTGAGACATCAGGAAGTCGATGTCAGCGGAGCTGACAACGTTATTGCCGCCGTCGTTCAGGAAGGGAGTCTGGCCTGCAGCAAGAATCTGGGCGTCAGTAAAGCCGATGATCTTCCAGATCGCCGTCTGAACCTCACCGTAGTTGAATTGGCCACCGAACTTGGGATCGGAAGTCAGATTCTGCGCCAGTAGCCAGTTGATTCGGTCGATCTGTAGCTGCGTCAACACCAGCGAACCGGATGGATCAAACAACGGGACCGTGTTGCCAGGGTAGTTCGTCGTGCCAGGATAGGTTGTCGGCGACAAGTGGATGTCGATCAAGGGGGTAAGGCAATAGGCGTCATACACGCCATTGGGAAGCAACGGGTCTGTGCTGTTCGTGACGATCAGGTCCAGGAAACTTGGCGCACCCTGGTCCGGCTGCTGGGTTGCCGGATTGAATGAAGTGCCGGCCGCGTTGGTCGCTGGAGAGGTGACACGGATGGTGAATGTGCTCATGGCTTGGGTCTCTGGGTCAAAGATAATTAGTCAGAACAGCCATATTGCAACCCGCTGCGAATTTTCCACGGACCTCTTCCACAGACTCTGCAAGATGATGGCAGTCGGCTTGATGATCGGCACCTAACGCCAAAAACGCCAGGAATCAAGGGGCAGGAATCGAAACGCCCCCTTCTCCAGGCGTGAGTGACTCGGCTTTACTTCTTTTTACGCCGGGCTACCAGCATCGCGACAGCTGCTGCGGCTACCAGCGCCAGCGACTCCGGCTCCGGAACGTTCAGCACAGGGGCCGCAACAGCAGAAATTGCAGTAGCCATCAGAACAGCCACAGAGAGTAGTGCACGCATGAGAAAACTCCTCTTGAAAACAGTTGATCATTGATTAATAACACCTTCACTGCCGACTTATTGAGCGGCAGCCAAGGCGCACGAAGCATCAATCGTGCCAACTCATTCAAGAATCTGGTTTAACGATGAGTTCCATCGTCGGCGAGAGTGCCGTCCCATCGCACTGTAAGAAATTCCGACACCTGACCCACACCCCCGACAGGTATCGCTGACACGGACAAAAAGGTTGCTCCGATATATCGACCATCCCCTTGATTCGCACCCGAGGCCGCCTCCTCTGCAGTGGTGCGGTCTGGCCTCAGCGCTCAGCAGTCAAACCCCCCGGCAGATCAGCACCACCGCCTCGGTGGCGATGCCCTCACCACGGCCGACAAAGCCCAGCCGTTCGGCGGTCTTGGCCTTGACATTGATACAGCTTGTGGGCACCTGCAGGTCGGCGGCGATATTGGCGACCATCTGCGGCAGGTGTGGTGCCATCTTCGGCTGCTCCGCGAGGATCGTCGCGTCGACATTGCCCACCCGCCAGCCGGCCTGCGTCAGCAGCGCAAGCGTCGCGCGCAGCAACTGCCGACTGTCGGCACCCCGATAGCGGGCGTCGGTATCGGGAAAATGACGACCGATGTCGCCCAGCGCAGCGGCGCCGAGCAGTGCGTCGGTGATCGCGTGCAACAGCGCATCCGCGTCGGAATGGCCAAGCAGACCACAGGCATGCGGAATGTCGACGCCGCCGAGGATCAGCTTGCGTCCCGGAACCAGCGCGTGAATATCGCAACCTTGTCCGATGCGAATCATGGCTCTCCCTGCATTCTCCTCGCCAGCAGGATCAGTTCCGCCAGTCGCAGATCGACCGGATAGGTGACCTTGAGGTTGCTGGCGTCACTCTGCACCAGCTTCGGCCTGAAACCGGCGGCTTCGACGGCCGACGCCTCATCGGTGCCGGCGAAATGTTCGACCAAGACTCGGGCCAACAGGCCGTAACGAAACATCTGCGGCGTCTGCGCCTGCCACAGGCCGTCGCGCGGCTCGGTACCCGCCACGCGACGCTCGGCGTCGGCGCGTTTCAGTGTGTCCGCCACAGGCACCGCGAGAAGGCCGCCGACGGGATCGTCGGCAAGTTCGTCGCAAAGGGCCGTCAACATCGCCTGCGCAAGACAGGGACGTGCGGCGTCATGCACCAGTACCCAGTCTTCGTCGTCGGCAGCCGTCGCCGCAGCTTCGAGGCCATTGCGGACACTGGCGGATCGCGTCGCGCCCCCACAGAAAATGGTTTCGAGTTTATAACCTAGACTTGTCCAATCATGTTGCCGCCACCATCTATCCTCTGACGACAGCACCACCCAGACACGCTCGATGCGCGGATGGCGACAAAGGACCGCGAGACTGTGATAGATCAATGGCTGACCGGCAAGCATCTGATATTGTTTGGGCATCGCGCCGCCAAAGCGCGATCCCGAACCGGCCGCGGGGACGATTGCATAGTAATTTGGCATGGCGTAATTTTAACCGGTTATACGCACAGGGATGGCGAAATGAATCTGCAGTGTTGCGGCCAGACGATCACTTGCACGCCCATCCCGTGGTCACGGCGGCCTTCTGGTCGAGCCGCCCTTCATCAAGGAGCAAGCACGTGACGCACTCAACCCAGCAAATCCGTCCGGCCGCAGTCGCCGGCATGTTCTACCCCGGCTCCCCTTCAGCGCTGGCGCGCGACCTCCAGCAAATGCTGAGCCACACGCCACCGGCGCCAGGCATGCGCGCGAAGGCGATCATTGCCCCGCATGCCGGCTATGTCTATTCAGGTCCCATCGCGGCCAGCGTCTATGCGCCGCTCGCGGAGCTGCGCGAGCGCATTTGCCGCGTGATCCTGCTCGGACCGACCCACCGGGTCGCGGTCGATGGGCTGGCGCTGCCCTCCTCCCGCGCCTTCGCCACCCCGCTCGGCGTCGTCGAGCTCGACCAGGAAGCCATGGCCAGCATCGAACCATTGCCGCAGGTCATCGTCAGCGACGCCGCGCATGCCCTCGAACACTCGCTGGAAGTGCAGCTTCCTTTCCTGCAGACGGTGCTTGCCGAGTTCACGCTGTTGCCGCTCGCGGTCGGCCGCGCTTCGGCAGCAGCGGTGGCTGAAGTGCTCGAATGCCTGTGGGGAGGAGACGAGACGCTGATCGTGATCAGCTCCGATCTTTCGCACTACCTGCCCTACGCGCTGGCCCGTGAGACCGACAGCAACACCGCGCGCCACATTATCGCGCTCGATGCGCACCTCGACCATCAACAGGCGTGTGGCGCGACACCGGTCAATGGCCTGTTGCTGGCTGCGCGTCGGCACGGATTGCAGGCCAGACTGATCGATCTGCGCAATTCCGGCGACACCGCCGGCGACCGGTCGCGTGTCGTCGGCTATGGCGCCTTCAGTTTCAGCGCGGAGCCCGAACATGCCCACTGACGCCCTGGGCAGCGCTTTGCTGTCGATCGCCCGCAACGCCATCGCCAAGCGTTTCGGACTCGCCGTACAGGCCGTCGATCCGCTCCCGGAACTTGCCGAACCGGCAGCGACGTTCGTCACCCTCACCCAGGATGGTCAGTTGCGCGGTTGCATCGGCAGCCTCGAAGCGCACCGGCCACTTGCCAGCGATGTCGCTGAAAACGCCGTCGCCGCGGCCTTTCGTGATTCGCGCTTTGCGCCCCTGAGTCCGGCGGAGTTTGCCCGCACGCGCGTCGAGGTCTCGCTACTGACGCCGCCCGAGCCCTTCGCCGTGACCAGCGAGGCCGACGCGCTGGCGCGTCTGCGACCCGGCATCGACGGTCTGGTCATCAGTTACGGCAGGCGGCGCGCGACCTTCCTGCCGCAGGTCTGGGAATCGCTCCCTGAGCCACGCCAGTTCCTGGCGCAACTCAAACTCAAGGCCGGGCTGCCCGCCGACTTCTGGCACGAGCAGCTCGCCCTTGCGCGTTATGGAGTACGAAAATGGAAAGAGAATTAAACCATTCACCCAAGGTGCCGGAATCGGCCCATCCGGGTCGCTGGTGGCACGCCATCGAAGACGAACGCATTCAGTGCGACCTCTGTCCGCGTGACTGCAGACTGCATGAGGGGCAGCGCGGCGCCTGCTTCGTTCGCCAGAACCTCGGCGGACAGATGGTGCTGACCACCTACGGGCGTTCGTCGGGCTTCTGCATCGACCCGATCGAGAAAAAGCCGCTCAACCACTTCTATCCCGGCTCGTCGATCCTCTCCTTCGGCACTGCCGGTTGCAATCTCGCCTGCAAATTCTGTCAGAACTGGGACATCTCGAAGTCGAAAGACATGGACCGCCTGCTCGACGCCGCGACTCCCGAGGGCATCGCCGCCGCAGCGGTCGCCTACGGCGCCCAGTCGGTGGCCTTCACCTACAACGACCCGGTCATCTTCGCCGAATACGCGATCGACACTGCGCGGGCCTGCCATGAACACGACGTCAGGACGGTGGCGGTCACGGCCGGCTACATCCATCCCGAACCGGCGCGCGAGTTCTACGCCGTTCTGGACGCCGCCAACGTCGATCTCAAGGCCTTCACCGACGATTTCTACTTCAGGCTCTGCGGTGGCCACCTGCAACCGGTACTCGACATCCTCGCCTACATCCATCATGAAACGAAGTGCTGGCTCGAAATCACCACCCTGCTGATCCCGGGCAAGAACGATTCCGCCGGCGAAATCAAGGCACTCGCCGACTGGGTGGCGCGCGAACTGGGGCCGGAAGTCCCGCTGCACTTCACCGCCTTCCATCCCGACTGGAAAATGAACGACCTGCCCCCGACCCCGCCATCGACGCTGACACGGGCACGGCACATCGCCATCGACGCCGGCCTGCACTACGTGTACACCGGCAATGTGCACGACAGCGAAGGCGGGACCACCTTCTGCCCGTCTTGCCAGGCCGCGCTGATCGAGCGCGACTGGTACAACATCCGGCACTACGACCTGCCGAGCGATGGCCACTGTCCCCACTGCGGAACGTTGATTGCCGGCCACTTCACCCGTTTCGGCAAGCCTTTCGGACCGCGTCGCGTGCCGGTGCGGCTGGAGCGGCGGTGAACGAAGTCATTAGTTTTCCGGGAGATACGCCGATCTCCATCCCCACCGGGCAGGCTCTACTGCAAGGCTTGCTGACCCTGCCGGCGCGCTTGTCGGCCCTGGTCGTGCTGACGCATGCCGGCGAGAATTCCGAAGCGCGCGACGACGCTCTCGCCGCGGTCCTTCAGCACGCCGGCATCGGCACGCTGACGCTCGACCTGCTGACGCATGCCGAAGAACGCTTCGCCGACATTCACCACAACGTCTCGTTGCTCGCCAGGCGCCTGCTCGACGCGCTCGCACTGCTCAAGCAACGGATGCTGCTGGGTGAATTGCCGACGCTGCCGATCGGCCTCTGCGCCGCGGGTGACTGTTCGCCGGTGGCGCTGCGCGTTGCCGCCCTGCGCGACCATGACATTTTTGCCATCGTCTGCCGCGGCGGACTGATCGATCTGGCCGGCATGCTCTACCTGCGCTCGCTCAGCGCGCCATTGCTGGTTCTCGTCGGCGAGGACGACGAGCGCGTGACGGCAAGCAATCGGCGCGCCCTGCACGAGTTGAGCGGCCATCAGGAACTGAAACTGCTGCCGACCGTGTCCCCCGATTCGGCCGCCGCTCTCGGGGCCATCGCCCGCGAGACGGCGCTCTGGTTTGTCCAGCACCGGCCCACGCTGGCCTGATCGGGCGGATCAGCCCGCGGGGCGTGCCCCGACCGATCAGATCCGGCCCGGTGCTACCCGGAAACTGAAAAATCGTATATATTGCACCGCAACAGACGCACCGGCAGGGCCAGCACTGACTCGGCATCCCGCCTTTATCCCACATCTCCTCTCGCCACTCGCTTATGAAACCAGCCCATCCTTCCCTGCTGAGCAGGATCTCCCTCGCCTTTGGCACCTTCTTCTCGATCCTTTCCGATGGCCAGTTTGCCGCGCGCGTTCAGGCGCTGCGCTCCGGAGAACAGCGCGCCGAACCTTCGGCACCGGCGCCGGCCCCCAAACCGGTCGTCGTGCCGTTCCGGGAAGCCGCTCCCGACGGCGCACTGCAACTCCTTGGCCTGCTGCAGCGAGAGGCACGCTTCATCGACTTCATTCAGGAGGATGTCGCCGCCTATGCCGACGCCGACATCGGCGCTGCAGTGCGCGTCGTGCATGAAGGCTGTCGCAAGGTGCTGCACGACAACTTCACGATCAGCCCGGTCCGCGATGAAGCCGAAGGCAGCCGGATCACGCTGCCGGCAGGCTTCGACGCAGCAGCGATTCGCGTCACCGGCAACGTCGTCGGCCAGCCGCCCTTCCACGGCAGCATCACTCACCGCGGCTGGCGGGTGGTCGAAACCCGCCTGCCCAGGCTGAGCGGCAGTCATCAACTGAACATCGTTGCCCCCGCGGAGGTGGAACTATGAGCGAGCCAAAATTTTCGATCGGCATCGATCTGGGCACCACGCACTGCGCCCTTTCCTACGTCGATATCGGCGCCTGCGACGGCGAACAGGTCGTGCAGGAGGTGCTGCGGGTACCACAGTTGACCGCACCCGGCTCGGTCGAAGCGCTCGGCCTGCTGCCGTCGTTCATCTACCTGCCGCACCCGAGCGAGTTCGCTGCCGGCGATCTGGACCTTCCGTGGACCAATGAACAGGACCATGCCGTCGGTGAAATGGCGCGCAGCCGCGGTGCCGCAACGCCGATTCGCCTGGTGTCGAGCGCCAAGAGCTGGCTCTGCCACGCTGGCGTCGATCGGCGTGCAGCGATCCTGCCCAACGACGCGCCGCCGGAAGTGACGCGCCTGTCGCCGCTCGAAGCCTCGCTGCGCTATCTCGGCCACCTGCGCGCCGCCTGGGATCAGGCGCAGCCGGACGCCCCTTTCGTCGAACAGGAGATCGTCGTCACGATTCCTGCCTCCTTCGACCCGGCGGCCCGCGAACTGACCGCCGAAGCGGCGCGTGCCGCCGGCTGCGAGCGCATGACCCTGCTCGAAGAACCGCAAGCAGCGCTCTACAGCTGGATTCAGCAGAGCGCCGGCGGCTGGCGCAAACAGGTACGGCCCGGCGACATCATCCTGGTCGTCGATGTCGGCGGCGGCACCAGCGACTTTTCGCTGATCGCCGTGCTCGAACGCGAAGGCAACCTCGAACTGCATCGCGTCGCCGTCGGCGAGCACATCCTGCTCGGCGGAGACAACATGGACCTGGCGCTGGCCTATGCCGTCGCCGGCAAGCTGTCCGCACAGGGCAGCAAGCTCGACGCCTGGCAACTGCGGGCGCTGACGCACGCCTGCCGGGGTGCCAAGGAATCGCTGCTCAACGATCCCGATCTGGCTGCCGTGCCGCTGGTGATCGCCAGTCGCGGCGCCAAGCTGATCGGCGGATCGATCCGCAGCGAACTGACGCGTGCAGAACTCAGCGCGACGCTGCTCGAAGGTTTCTTTCCGCCCGCGGCCATCGCCGATCGCCCACAGGGCCGTGGACGCGGCGGTCTGACGCAGCTCGGCCTGCCCTATGCACAGGACGCCGCCGTCACCCGTCACCTGGCCGCTTTTCTCGCCCGCCAGGTCGCTGCGACCGCCGATCTCGAGGGTTTTACCGGCACGTTGCCTGAAGACGCGACCTTTCTGCATCCGACCGCCGTGCTCTTCAACGGCGGGGTCTTCAAGTCCGAACTGCTCGCCGGGCGTACCCTGGCGACGGTCAATTCCTGGCTCAGCGCCGAGGCTGCCCCGACGGCTCGCCTGCTCGAAGGCGCCGACCTTGACCTCGCCGTTGCGCGCGGGGCCGCCTATTACGGCTATGTCCGGCGCGGCCAGGGCGTGCGCATCCGTGGCGGCACGGCGCAGGCGTACTACGTCGCGGTCGAATCGGTGATGCCCGCGGTACCCGGCCTGCAGCCGCCGGTGCAGGCGCTGTGCCTGGCGCCATTCGGCATGGAGGAAGGCAGCGAGGCCGCCTTGTCGGAGCAGGAATTCGGCCTGGTCGTCGGCGAACAGGTGCGCTTTCGCTTCTTTGGCTCTTCGGTCCGCCGCCAGGACCAGGTGGGCACCCTGCTCGACGATTGGGAACCCGAAGAACTTCAGGAACTCGACGAAATCCAGACCACGCTGCCGAGCGAAGGCCGTGCCGCTGGCGAAGTGGTGCGCGTCAGGCTGCATGCGCGCATCACCGAAGCCGGCACGCTCGAACTCGAAGCCCTGCCGCACGACGGTCCGCAACACTGGAAAGTCGAGTTCGACGTGCGCGCCGGCGGCAGCGACTGAGTGCTGATGGATGGCCTCTCGCACATGCTCCGAACGAAGGCGAAGGGCCTTATACTTGGTGGAATCTTTTGCTCTCCTTGTACTCGCGATGATCGCCTGCCTGGTCCACTCCCTCCGCCGTCTTGCCGGATGGCTATTGATCGTTCCACTGCTGTGCCCGGCCATCGCCGCGCATGCCGGGCTGGCGATCGCCCTCAATTCGGCAGACGGCACGATCAGCCTGATCGATACCGAAACCTATCAGGTCACCGGCAAGGTGGCCGTCTGCAAGGAGCCGCACCACCTGATGCCGACGCCCGACGACAAGTCGCTGATTGTGGCCTGCGCCGCTTCCAACCAACTGGTCTTCTTCGATCCGAACACCGGTCAGGAGCAGAAACGCATCCGCAACATTTCGGACCCCTATCAACTGGGCTTTTCGCCGAACCGCAAATGGTTCGTCGCCACTTCCTTGCGCCTTGACCGCGTCGACCTCTACGACCCCGTCGACTTCCGACTGGTCGCCCGCCTGCCCGCGCCGAAGACACCGTCACACATGGCTTTTGACAACGACAGCCAGTTTGTCTTCGTGACCCTCCAGGACTCCAACGAAATCATGGCCATCAGTCTCGGCACGCAGACCATCGCCTGGGTCATCCCGGTCGCCGCGACGCCGGCCGGGATCGTGATGGCCCCCGACAACCGCCATCTCCTGGTGGCCTGCATGGGCGCAGGCGTCGTCGAGGTCATCGAATGGCGCACTCGCAAGAGCGTGATGAAGATCGCCACCGGTACTGCGGCCCACAATCTGCAGCCCAAAGGCGACGGACGCCATTACTATGTTTCCAACCGTACGATCGATGGCAGCATTTCGCTGCTCGATACGCAGACGATGACGGTGGTGGAAAAATACGAGGTCCCTGGTGGACCGGACGACATGATCGTGCGCGCCGACGGCAAGGAACTCTGGGCAACCGCACGCTTTGCCCGCAAAGTGCAGGTTCTCGACCTGGTCACCAAGAAAATCAAACAGTCGATCACAGTCGGCAGTTCGCCGCACGGCGTTTTCTTTACCAACCACGCCGGCCTGAGATGAAACCCGACCTTCACCGCCTGCTTCCGGTCCTGCTGACAATCCTGCCGGCGCTGACCGTTCCCGCCGCGCACGCCGCTGACGCCTGCAAGGGGACGCTCTACCTGACCTTTGACACCGGCAATATGCGCCACGCCGAATTGATCGCCGAGACCCTGGCCAGACACGGGGTCAAGGCGACCTTCTTTCTGGCTCAGGAAGCCACCAGCCGAGGCGATCACGCCCTCGATGCCAGTTGGGCTCCCTACTGGCAGGCACGCGTCGCAGAAGGCCACGCCTTCGGCAGCCACACCTGGCGACACGGAAGTTTTCGTGGCGACAGCGGCGAGCAGGTGCGCTACCGGCTGCCGGATGGCCTCACCGAGAACCTCGACGCGCGCGCCATCTGCAAGGAATTGCAAGGTCCCGATCAGCGCTTCCAGGAACTCACCGGTCGTCGACTCGACCCCCTCTGGCGTGCTCCGGGAGGCCGCACCACACCGAACACGCTGTCCGCCGCACGAGCCTGTGGCTACCAGCATGTCGGCTGGGCGCCGGCGGGCTTTCTCGGCGACGAGCTGCCCTCCGACACCTACCCCAACCCGGTATTGCTGCAGCGCGCCCTCGACCGTCTCAAGGATGGCGACATCGTCATGGCCCACCTCGGCATCTGGTCACGCAAGGATCCCTTTGCACCGATGCTGGACCCCCTGATCTCCGGCCTCAAGAACAAGGGCTTCTGTTTTGCCACGCGGCGGGCATCATGATCAACGCCTGCATCGAAGCGTTTGTCGAGCTGCAGGGCTGGCTGCTGGCGCATCTGCTGCAACCCGTGCTGCTGGCCACGGGCATGGGCAGCTATCTGGAAATGGCTTTCGACGGCATCGAGTTCTTCCTCTGCGGGGTATTGCAGATCACCGCCGCTTTCCTGCTGCTGCGCCCCCTGGAGGCGCTGCGACCGATCGAGGTCTGGCCGGACCGCAAGGCGGTGCGGGTGGACGTGCTGTATTCCTTTCTGGACCGCCTGGGAATCGTTCCGCTGCTTGTTTTCGCCCTGCTGGCCCCGCTGTTCGGCAGCCTCGAAAGCTGGCTGCGCTTCAACGACATCATCCCGCCGCAACTCGAGGATCTGTTCCCCGCCCTGGAAGCCCGGCCATTGCTCAGTTTCCTGGTCTATCTGTGCATCCTGGACTTTACCGAGTACTGGCGCCATCGCCTTTCGCACACCTTCCGCTGGTGGTGGGCACTGCACGCCATCCACCACAGCCAGCGCCAGATGACGCTGTGGACGGACAGCCGCAACCATCTCCTCGACGACCTGGTGGGCGGTGCCTGGTTCGCCATCGTGGCATTGCTGGTCGGCGTCCCCCCGGGCCACTTCGTTGGCCTGCTGATCGTCGTCAAGACCATCGAAAACCTGTCGCATGTCAATGCCCGGCTGTCGTTCGGACGCTTTGGCGAACTCCTGCTGGTCAGCCCGCGCTATCATCGCTGGCATCATGCCATCGACCTGCCGGCCGGCCGGCAATACCGCTTTGGCTGCAATTTCGCAATCCTCCTGCCCATCTGGGATCAGCTCTTCGGCACCCAGTATCGCGGCCAGACGATGCCACCCTGTGGCCTCAGGCCAGGGCCGCTGCCGGAATCGGCCGCGCAGAGCGGCTTCTGGCGACAGCAGTGGGAAGGATTGTGCGCCCTCGCGGTCTCGTTCTTCCCGGCCAACGGTCATGGCAAAGAACGCCAACGCGAATGATGAAACCCGCTCATGCTCGATGAAGCCCGCTCTTTTGCGCTGACTGCGCACGCTAACCAGATGTACGGCGACCGGCCATACGCCTTCCATCTCGAAGCCGTTGTCGGTCTGTTGTCGCCCTACGGTGCCGAAGCCCAGATCGTCGGCTATCTCCACGATGTTGTCGAGGATACCAAGATCAGCGAAAGCGATATACGCGAGCGCTTCGGGTCCCTGATTGCCGACTGCGTCAGCCTGCTGACCGATGCTCCCGGTGCCAACCGTGCCGAGCGCAAGGCCAGCACCTACGCCAGACTGGCAACGGTCAGCGGCGCCACCGAACTGGCACTGGTGGTCAAGACTGCCGACCGACTGGCCAACGTCAGAAGCTGCATCGCCGATCAGCGGCACCGTCTGTGGGAGGTCTACCGTAAAGAGCACCCAGATTTCCGGCGAGCCGCTTTCCGTGACGGCCTCTGTGATCCCCTGTGGGCGGAACTCGACGCTTTGCTGGAGGTTTCATCTCTCATCCCCCCAAAGCAATCGACCCGTGTTTGAAATCCAGATTCTCCACCAGACCGGCCTGGTACTGGTTGCCAACGCGGTCGCGCGCAGACTGCGGTCGCTGCCCCTGGTACGCAAGCTGGCAACCCGCCTGGCAGGCACCGCACTGCTCGGTTTCGGCGTCAAGCTGACGCTCGACAATCGCTGAAAAACAGACTGCACCGCACCCCCAAGCCAGAAGCAGCGGCGCCTCGGCAGCCGCTGAGGTACAATATTGCCCTTTTGCAACCTGATGATTTTACCGAGGTTTATTCGTGCTCGTCGCCAACAACATTACCATGCAGTTCGGGGCCAAACCCCTTTTTGAAAACGTCTCGATCAAGTTCGGCGAGGGCTATCGCTACGGGCTGATCGGCGCCAATGGCGCCGGCAAGTCGACCTTCATGAAAATCCTGGCCGGCGAACTCGAACCGACTGCCGGCAACGTCTCCAAGGATCTGCACGAACGCATGGCCTATCTGCGCCAGGACCAGTTCGCCTTTGAAACGCAGCGCGTGATCGACGTGGTGATGATGGGTCACGAGCAGATGTGGGCCTGCATGCTCGAAAAGGATGCCATCTACGCCAACCCGGAAGCGAGCGAGGAAGACTATATGCACGCCGCCGACCTCGAGGCCAGATTCGCCGAGTACGGCGGCTACACGGCCGAAGCGCGCGCCGGCGAACTGCTGCTGGGCGTCGGCATCCCGGCCGAACAGCACTTTGGCCCGATGAGCGATGTTGCTCCCGGCTGGAAGCTGCGCGTCCTGTTGATCCAGGCGCTGTTTGCCGACCCGGACATCCTGTTGCTCGACGAACCGACCAACAACCTCGACATTGCCACCATCCGCTGGCTGGAAAACGCGATCAACGAGCGCAACAGCACGATGGTCATCATTTCCCATGATCGGCACTTCCTCAACCAGGTCTGTACACATATGGCCGACCTGGATTACGGCAAGATCTCCGTCTATCCGGGCAACTACGACGACTTCATGGAAGCCTCGACACAGGCCCGCGAGCGCCAGCAGAGCGCCAACGCCAAGGCCAAGGAGCGCATCGCCGAACTGCAGAATTTCGTTCGCCGCTTCTCGGCCAACGCTTCCAAGGCCAAACAGGCGACTTCCCGCCTGAAGCTGATCGACAAGCTCAAACCGGAAGACGTCAAACCTTCATCGCGCCAGTATCCGTGGATCCGCTTCGAGTTTGACGAGAAAGAGAAGCTGCACCGGCAGGCCGTCGAAATCCAGAACCTGAGCTTCGGCTATCACGACAGCGAGCGAAAGATCTTCAACAAGCTCGACCTGACACTCAACGGCGGCGACCGTCTGGCCATCATCGGCGAAAACGGCGTCGGCAAAACCACCCTGCTGAAGTTGCTGATGGGCGAGTTGCCACCCCAGCGCGGCAGCATCAAATGGGCGGAGAAAGCTCGCCCCGGCTACTATGCGCAGGATCACGCCAACGAATTCAACAGCGACCTCAGCCTGACCGCCTGGATCACCGGCTATGCACGCAGCAGCGCCGGCGACGGCGATGACCTGTCGACGCTGGTTCGCGGCACGCTCGGACGCTTGCTGTTTTCGGGCAACGAAGTGCAGAAAGCGGTCAAGGTGATCTCGGGCGGAGAGCAGGGACGGATGATCTTCGGCAAATTGATGCTCATGCGACCGAACGTGCTGGTCCTCGATGAACCCACCAACCACCTCGACATGGAATCGATCGAGTCGCTCAACAGTGCGCTCGAGAAGTTCAAGGGAACATTGATCTTCGTCTCGCATGACCGCGAGTTCGTGTCATCGCTCGCCACCCGCATCCTCGAAGTACGTATCGACGGCAAGGTGATCAACTACCTCGGCAACTACGAAGAGTATCTGGCCAGCCAGGGCATCGCCTGAGAGATGGTGAAGAAATCGTCGCGAGCAGGCCAAGATGCAAGGATCGGTCGCGCCACCTCGTCTCAGTCGGCGGCGGCCCCGCCGGTCCCGCCGGCTGGCTTGCCCGCCTCCCTGGCGGCCTGCCTGGCCTCGCGCTCGGTCTCCTGCTGCGCCCGCTTCTCGAGTTTGGCCTGTCTCTTGGCCTGCCGGGCCGCCTCTTTGCGGCGCCCTTCTTCGGCCTTGGCCGCCTTGGCGGCCAGCTTCTGCTCGCGTGCAGCGGTCTGCGCCGCCTCCTCGGCACGAAAGCGCTCGGCGCTCTCCTGCTGCCCGGCTTCGCGGCGAGGCTGATCGGCGAGCCGCTGTGCTTCCTTGGCCTCGACTTCCTGCCTCTTCGCCGCGCGCTCGAAGTCACGAGCCGGTTGATCGAGCTGGCGAGCCTCGATGATCGTTGCCGTATAACGCTTCTTGGCAGCCGCGAGACAATCGTTGACCAGAAACCTGGTATAGCAATTCTTTTGCTCGGCCTCGTGGCGACGTTCTGCCTCGGCGCGCATCGACGCGGCTTTCTGCCGCTGTGCACCAGCCTCTTCGAGCGTTTGCGGCAGCGGCGGCGAGACCTCGGCCCAGACCGTGCAACTGATCGATAATGAAACCACCAGCCATCTGCCAGCACGCATTGCATCCTCCTGTCCGGCAGCCGAGTGCCACCAACGGCCGCGCCCGCCAGACTGCCAAGTGGTGCACTATAATCGGCGCGGGCGCCTCTTGGCTAACGGTCGTGACTTTTCCAGGCACCCCCGATCATGAATTGGAGGAATCGCCTTGACCGAACCTACGCAAGCTGTACTGGAGCGCATGCGCATCGACAAATGGTTGTGGGCGGCACGCTTCTACAAGACGCGCTCGCTGGCAGCGCAGGCGATCGCCGCCGGCCATGTCAAGATGGACGGTCACACCGTCAAGGCGGCGCGCGAGCTGCGCTGTACCGACCGCCTCGAAATCGCCATCGGCAACGTCGTCTGGCACATCGTCGTGTCTGGCCTCAACACCCAGCGCCGCCCGGCAAGCGAAGCGCAGCAACTCTACGAGGAAAGCGCCGAGAGCAGCGCGCGGCGCGCGGCGGCCCGGGAAGCCCGGCAACTGGCGCCGGTTCCCGGCAGCGAGCTGCGTGGTCGGCCGACCAAGAAGGCGCGGCGGCAGATCAGGGGCTTCAACGAGAATGCCGCATGAGCGATCGATTCCTGGCAGACGCCCTTGTCCTGGTCCTTTTCGGAGGCTTGCCGGTACTGCGCTGGCGCACCTCCCGGCCGTCTGCTGGGGAACCCTGGTCGAGTTGACCGGCAACGACTGTCCGCGGACGCCGCGGAAAAATCACTGGCGACAGCCAGCCGGGCGAAGCGGGCTATCGCGGCAGCTTCCTCGAGCATTACCGGCTGCCGACAGCAGCGTTCACGCTTCCGCGTGTCGCGGGGCATCGGCCTGCACATGCGCGAGCTGTTTGCGGCGCATCGGTTCGGCCAACTTGAGCACCTGCCGGATCAGCTCCTTGCCGTCGGCATCGAGCCGCCGGGTCTGCCGGTAGTCCAGCAGGAAGCGCAACCGCTCGGTGCGCCGGAAGAACCACGGTGCCGGCGCATCCAGCGCCGCGAGGTCTGCCGCCCGCGCCGCGACGCGCAGTTCCCGCAGATGCTGTCGTCCGCGCGGCATGTCGATCAGCGAGAGCTGCGCCGGATCGTTGTCCGCGATCACCAGGTTTCGCCAGTACAGGTCGCCATGCGTGAACTGTCGCGCATGCAGCACGCGCGTGAGCCGGGCCACCTGGCGCAGCAACTCGCGACGACCTGATCGCCCTGCGGCACCAGGCAGGCGTGGCAGCACGTCCCGGATGAACGCGTCCACGGACATTGGCTCGGGGATGCCCGTGGTGATCAGGAACGATCGCCACAACCAGCCGACCCGTCGCTCCTCGCCGAAGGCCACGGGCGTCGCCTCGGTAAGCTGCCACGTGTGCAGCCGCTCCAGATTGGCAAACTCCCGCCGCACCTGCGAAGCACCGAAGAACATCCCGCGAAACACCCGGCTACGCAGTTGCGCCCAGCGCGTCACCCAGGATTTCTTCAGGAACAACACCTGGCGCGCACCCGCAACCTCAATCTCCACGCGCCGCACCTCGCTGCTGCCGCTGCGGCGCACGACCGTTCCCTGCTCGCACAGGAACGCCGGTTCAAACGTCTCCAGGCTGGCGGCGCGCAACCGGGCTTCCCAGCCCGGCGCAAAATGGAGGTATTGGCTGCGGAGCACGCTGCCCCTGGGGTGGCGGCGACTCAAGCCGATACGCGTTCAAACACCGCCAGGTGAAGGTTATTGGTCAAATCGAGCGGAAAGTTTTTCACCAGCCTGAAACCATTGGCCTTGAAGTAGTCCATGACCTCAGCCAGCGGCGTGTTGAAGACGGACAGCTTCTTGCCCCGCCAACGGCGCAGCTTCTGTTCCAGCGCACGCAGCGTTTTCGGGTTGAAGTAGGACATCACCACATGCTTGCGCGCGACCCGGCAGAGCTCGCCCACGACCTTGCGGCGCAATTCCTCGTTAGGCAGATGGTGAAAGAAACGGAAACAGACGATCGCATCAAAACTCGCGTCGGCCTGCGAAAGCTTCTCGATGTCCTCCTCGAACACCGGAACGTTCAGTCCTTTCGCAGCGGTGGTCTCGCGGGTGATTTGGCGCATCGGCTCCGAGTAGTCGGCCGCGCTCATCTCGTACCCGAGCTGGCTCAGCAGCACGGTCACCCGGCCGCCGCCACAGGGAACGTCGAGGACGGAGGCCGGCCTGGGAATGAGCTGGAAGGCGCGCTCGACCAGCTTCAATTCCGGCACGTTGCGCCGTGCGTCGCGGTTGGCATAGCCGCGAGCCTTGTCCTCGGTGTAATTGGTCTTGGCGCGGTACGTCGCAAAGGGAGTATCGTTCATATTCGTCACCAATTTAACGGGATGATGATGCGCTCGCGACGCCTGAACACTTCGCTGAGCGACGGCGACTGGCAGAATCAAATCTTACCATCTTAGCCTGAAGCCCACCTTAACCCCTATTTGACGTGCGCCGCGCCAAGGCCCGGTCGACGTGCAACGCTTGGGGCAGCCGATGTGCTCGCTTACGCTCACCGATCAAAGAAGCTGACGATCTTGCTGATCCGCTTGCGGTCGTCGTCGGTCACCCGCGCGTGCCCTGCATAGTCAAGATAGAAGCGCAGTCGCTGCGTGCGCGACAACAGACGCCGGGCAGGCTTGTCGAGGCACGCGAGGTCCTTGGCGATGCGGTACTGAAGAACTGCGCCACGGTAGAAGGCGCCACTGGGGCAATCGATCAGATACGCCGTTGGCAAGGGTCCGCCATCGATCAGCAGGTTGCGCCACTTCAGATCGTTGTGCGCGAAGCCGTGGTCGTGCAGGGTGCGCGCCATGTCGGCGATCTGCCGCGCGACATGGGCAACCCAGCGACGATCGTGCAGGCGCGAATCGTTGGCGCGGGCCAGTTGCGCCAGATCGCAGGTGGCAGGGATCTCGTCGGTCACCACGGCACCTCGCGTGAAACCGCCAAAGCGACGCTCGAGGCCGTAGGCAACCAGCGTCGCCGTCGGAATTCCCCAGTCCCGGAAAGCCTGCAGGTTCCGCCACTCGGCGCGCACTCGCGGCAAACCCAGCCAGCGCCGCAGGCCCAGCCAGCGGCGCTGGAGATTCTTGCCCGTGCCACTGTAGCGCTTGACGTAGTAGCGCTTGCCACCGGCACTGACGCGTAGCACGCGGCAGAGCGAATCGCTGGTAATCAACTCGCCGTCGAGCGAAAAGACGCGGTCGATGTCGCCAAACAGTTCTGCCACTTCGCTTGCCGGGTGCTGCCGGTTGACCCACCAGAACCTCACCTCATTCGTCCTCTCGCCCACACTGATACTTCCCGGTGGCGCCAACAAGCCGCGTGCAACCCGGAACGCCAGAGTATTTGCGAAAGCGACATCGGCCGTCAAGCGCAAACGAACGCATCCGTTACCAGGTAGTGCGGATGCTGTGCGCCGGCGTCATTGACGGCGACCTCTCCGAATACAGCATCCTTGTCGGCGAAGGCGGGCCGGTCATCATCGACCTGCCGCAAGCCGTCGACGCCGCCGAAATGTTCGGGCGAGGTGAAAGCCCGACAGGCTGCCAGGCGGGCGCAGCCCCTTGGTTCGCGCGCTTGAAACCCGTATAGTGGCGCATCGGTCGGAGGTGGGTCCGGGCCACGTGCCGCGACGCGCGGACGACAGCTAATTCGGGGGGAGAGCTTGGCGGTGAATGACGACGACCTGATCAGGGCACTGGCACGGGACGGCGTGATCCGAATGACGGCGCTACTGTCGCTGCTGATGCCCGCAAGTTCGGGCGTCGGGTTTGGCATCAAGGGGCTGGACGGACGTTATCGACTGTTCAACCGGGAGATGGCTCGACTGCTCGGTGACGGCATCGAGCGCCTCGACGGGAAGTCCGAAGACGAATTGCTGCCCCCGGCCGTGGGCAAGCAACTCGCGAGTTGCGAGCGCCGGCTGCTCGACGGCGCACCGGCCGCCTACGAAGAAGTCGATCTGCCCGTGCGCGGCCAGACCAACCGCTATCTGTGGCTCAAGCTGCCGGTCGTCGGGCTCGACGAGAAACTGCAGTCGATCGTCTCGATCGTGCACGAAGTCGCCCCACCGCCGGCCAGCCCGGCCATGCAGCAGACCCTCGATCGCCTGCAGCGGGCCAACCAGGAACTGCGGCGGACCGTCGTCGAACTCGAGCAGGTGGCCGGCACCGACAAGCTGACCGGCGCCTGGAACCGGCGCCGACTCGAGGAGTGCGTACGTAGCGAGATGGATCGGCTGAACCGCTACGAACAGCCGCTCAGCCTGCTGATCATCGATATCGATCACTTCAAGCCCATCAACGACCAGCATGGCCACGTCGTCGGCGACCAGGTTCTGCAGGCGCTGACCCGTCTGCTGCAGAGCCGGCTGCGTGGCACCGACGTGCTGGCGCGCTGGGGTGGCGAGGAGTTCATCGTGCTTTGTCCCAACACCGACCGGTCGACAGCGGCGATGCTTGCCGAACGCCTGCGCCACCAGATCGAACGCGCCAGCTTTCCGGTCATCGGACAACTGACGGTCAGCATCGGCGCCGCCGAATGCCACGCTGGCGACACCTGGGAGGAGTGGTTTCAGCGCGCCGACGAAGCACTCTACCGGGCGAAAGCCGGCGGCCGGAACCAGGCCCAACTGGCGCCGGACGCGATCGGGCCAGCCAGCACACTGGAATATATCGTCGCCGACTTCGTTCAGCTCGTCTGGCACCCGGCCTACGAATGCGGCAACGAGCTGGTCGATCGCGGCCATCGGCAGCTTTTCGCCGACGCCAATGAACTGCTGGCGGCAATCCTTTCCGGCGGCACCGCCGACGAGGTCGGAGTGATCGTCAGCCGGCTGATTGCCGATGTCCTCCAGCACTTTGCCGACGAGGAACAGGCGATCGTCGCCGCCGGCTTTCCCGGCGCCACGGCGCATGTCGTTCTGCACCAGGAATTGGCCAACCAGGCGCGGCATCTGGCGGCCAACTACGGCAATGGCCGTCAAGGCGTCGGCGATGTCTTCCAGTTCCTCGCCTACGATGTCGTCACCCGGCACATGCTGGGCGCCGACCGCGAGTTCTTTGCCCACCTGCAAAACCACGCGCCCGTTCGCAAGAACCGACCACCGGCGGAACGAAACCGCCGCCCGCCGAGGCCGAGGGTCCGGTGAACCGCCGGTTTGCCGCGTGACATCCGGCCTACTTGCTGACTGCTTCCTTGGCTTTGTCGGCCGCTTCCTTGGTCGCATCGGCGGCCTTGACGACCATCTCCTTGCCGGCTTCCTTGGTCGCCTCGACCGCTTCCTTGGTCTTGTCCTTGACTTCCGTACCGGCACTGACGACCTTCTCCTTGGCCGCCGCGCCGGCATCCTTGACGGCCTCCTTGGTCGCGTCGGCGGCCGCACCCACGGCCGCACCGGCTTTCTGGGCCGATTCCTTGGCCAGCCTGGCCGCCTCGGTCTTGGCGGCATCTTCCTTTTGGCCACAAGCGGCAACGGCGACGGTCAGTACGGCGGACAGAACGAACAGGCGGATTTTCATGATTTCGAGCTCCGGTTTTTGAGATGGATCGGTGGATGAAAAAGGCGGCGCGCTGGCGACAAGCTCGGCGGAACCGCCTTTGCGGGTTTGCCGGGCGGCGCCCGACTTCGCGAATTGCCATTATCGCAGCACATTCTCTGCCGCGAGTATAACCCGGTACCCGGGGCTGGCGGCCAGGCAGGTCGCTCTCGCGCTCACTGAAAGGTTCCCGCGACCTCCTGGACCTTTGCGCATGGCGACTTCCTGCCCGCGCCTACCAGGCGATACGCTGGTCGAATTCGTACTCCGGCGCCGGTTGATCGTGACCGCGCTCGGCGCATCGGGCGCGGGTCAGGTATGTGCAGCCGGGCGCTGCGCCGGGCAACGGCAGCGTCGACGGCCAGAATACGGCCATCGAACGCCGGCAGGACGTGATTGTCCAGCCATGAGCGGAACAGGGCTCCCTGCGCGGGGTCACGGCGTTCGGCAAGCACAACGCCGATTTCAAGCTCCTGTAGAGGTCGTTGGTGTCGACGCTGTCGGCCCATGCCGCCACGCAGGCATTTGCCTTGCCACTGCGAATTGTCCGCATTTCGGAAACGACATTGGTGTCAAGCAGGAACATCAACGCAAATCCGCTGCTTGTGCGAGATCGCGTAGCGGCGAGATATCAAGCTCAATGGCTTCAATGCCGGGCATGGCCAGCAGATCGGCGATTTTCTTGTAGTCGTCAAAGGTCAGCAGCACATGCGCCGGATGGCATTCTCCTCGATGGCCAGCTTGACCTGCAGGAGAACGGCGTCGACGTCGGCCGGCTCCTCGTCGAGCACCACTTGACCGGTCAGGGCCAGTTCCGGCGACAACAGGCCGCTCTCGTAATGCGCCCAGATTTCCTTGCCGTACTGGCTGTCCTTGAGGGTCGGCGCGAAGGCGCTGAAGTAGGTGCGCAGATTGAGCACGTCACGCTCGAACATTTCGGCGGCGTCGCTGTTGCCGGCCGCGTCGACGGCTTGTGGCAGGTCGATGATGACCGGCCCGCCTTCGCCGACGAGGATGTTGTATTCCGAGAGGTCGCCGTGGATGACGCCAGCGCACAGCATGCGCACCACCTGGTTCATCAGCAGCGCGTGATACGCCAGCGCCAGTTCCTCGCTGAGTTCGACGTCGTTCAGGCGCGGCGCCGCGTGGCCGTCGGCATCGAGAACCAGATCCATCAGCAACACGCCGGCGAAGCAGATATGCGGCTGCGGCACCCGCACGCCGGCGGCGGCCAACCGATACAGGGCATCGACCTCGGCGCTCTGCCAGACCTCCTCCTGCATCCGGCGCCCATAGCGGCTGCCTTTCGCCATGGCGCGCGCCTGCCGGCTGTTCTTGACCTTGCGGCCTTCCTGGTAGGAGGCGTTCTTGTGGAAGCTGCGTTGATTGGCCTCCTTGTAGACCTTGGCGCAGCGAATCGCGTCGCCGCAGCGAACGACGTAGACGGTGGCCTCCTTGCCGCTCATCAATTGGCCAATCACCTCATCGACGAGGCCTTCTTCGACGAGTGCGGTGAGTCTTTGCGGGGTTTTCATGGTGGCCATGGGTGGTGGGGGTTGGCTGGGTGCTTCCGCCACGTGCCGCGAGGCGGTGGGGAGCAGGTAGGTCGTCCAGCGTAACGCAAACGGACGCTCGTCGTGCAAACAATCGGGAATTGACGCTGCTCGATGGGGGCTCCTATACTCGTGTAGGCAGTGCTGGATTCCCTGCCCCCGGCCAGCCCGGCGGTCAGCCAGCCGCCGCGCGGCGGCGCGCAGCGAAGCCCGCGGCTTTCCGCCACTGCTCGCCACCGCCCGCCACCGCTGTCTTTTCCGTGAACGGTCCCCACCATGCAGACGTCGCACGCGACGCAGGAACTCCGCCTCCTCTTCCCGCCCGCGGCGGCCGACAGCCGGCGCGTCGCGCTCACCGACGGCGACGGTCGGCGACTCGGCGTCGAGCAGTCCTTCACTCCCTTGCTGAGCGACGCGGACTACGACGACCTCCGCTGGTATCTCGAGGAGTACATGGACTTGCCCGACGGCGGCGCCGTCGTCCGCGCGGCGCGTGTCAAGGCCAGGCTCGAGGAATGGGGCCGGCAACTGCACGACGCGATCTTTTCCGCACCGGAAAACCACGCCGCACTCGAGGCACTGCTCGCCGCGCCGGAGCCGCGCGAGCTGACCGTCGCCACCGACGACGCCGAACTGCTGCGTCTGCCGTGGGAACTCATGGCCGACGCCGCCGGCAAGCTCGCGCTACGCGTCTCGCTGCGCCGCCAACTCGCCCTCCCGGAGCAGGTCGCCGCCCGCACGGGCGAACTGCCGCTGCGCATCCTCTACGTCGTCAGCCGCCCCGACGATACCGGCTTCATCGACCCGCGCATGACGACGCAAGCGCTGCTAGCGGCGATCGACCCGCTCGGCGAAGCGGTCCAGCTCGACTTCTGCCGCCCGCCGACGCTCGCGCGCCTCGGGGAAATGCTGCGCGCGGCGCAGCAGGCCGGCGACGACTACGACGTCGTCCATTTCGACGGCCACGGGACCTTCCTGCCGCAGATGCAGATCGGCGCCCTCTGCTTCGAGAAGAGCGACGACGGCAGCGGCGAGTCGCAGACCGACCTCGTCGCCGCCGACCGGCTCGGCGACCTGCTCGCCCAGTACCGGATTCCGCTCGTCGTCCTCGAAGCCTGCCGCAGCGCGACGCTCGGCAAAACGCTGGTTTTCCGCTCGGTCGCCCCGCGCCTGATCCAGGCCGGCGTCGGCAGCGTGCTTTCGATGGGGCACGCCGTGCATGTCGAGGCGGCGAGGATCCTCCTCGACCGCTTCTACCGCGAACTGGCCAGCGGCACCGCCATCGGCCATGCGGTGGCGCAGGGGCGCAGCGCGCTCGTCGCCTCGCCCGCGCGCTGGCTCGAACAGGGCCCGGCGGCGCGCACGCTCAATCTCGAAGACTGGTTCCTGCCGCAGCTCTACCAGCGCGGCAGCGACGAACCGCTGCTGCCGGCCGACCTCGCCGGCCAGCAGTCGCTGCGCCAGTTCGATCTCTTCCTCAGTCACAACCACAACGACTCGGCGCGGGTCGAAGCGCTGGCCCGCACGCTCAGCGAAAGACACGGCCTGCGCGTCTGGCTCGACAAGTGGGAGTGTGGCCCCGGCAAGCTCGAACCGCAGTGCGCCGCCGGCATCCGCAACAGCCGCTTCACCGTCGTCGCCGGCTCGACCTCGGCGCTGAACTCGCAATGGGTCAGGTGGGAGATCGACAAGCACCGCGAAATCCATCCCGATTCCGGCGACGAGCACCTGCTGCCGCTCAAGCTCGAGCCGCTGCAACTGCCGCCCGATCTCGACGCCCTGCTCTGGGTCGATTTCTCCGACCCCGGGCACGATGGCGATAATGCGGCCCTCCTCGCCCGCCTGATCCGCAGCAGCGACGCCGCCGACGCGCGCCGTCGCCGCGGCTTCCGTCCGCCGGCGCGGCAGCGAGATGAACACGGAGCGTTTCCGGCGCCGCCGGCCTACGGCTTCCACGGCCGCGCGCGCGAGCTGCTGGCGCTCGAACGTGCGCTGTGCAAGCCGCACAGCCAGCGCGGCATCGTCCTGCACGCTATGGGCGGCATGGGCAAGACCGCGCTCGCGTGCGAGGCGGCCGAGTGGTGGACGCGCAGCGGACTCTTCCGCGACGGCGCGTGCTTCGTGAGCTTCGAGCAATTCACCAGCGCCGAGCGCGTCGTGCAGGTCTTCGGCTGTTACCTCGCCGGCGAGAACTTCAACCAGTTCCCGCCCAGCGAGCAGCGGCGGCGCGCGATCGAGTTCATCCAGCAGCAGCAGGTGCTGCTCGTCTGGGACAACTTCGAGAGCACGCTGCCGCAGTTCAACGACGCCGCCAGCCCCTACACCGACGACGAACGCCGCCGCCTCGCCGAGCTCTTCGCCGATCTCACGCGCGGGCCGGGGCGCGGCGCGCTGCTCGTCACCTGCCGTCCCGGCGAGACCGGCCTGCCCGGCGCCCGCCGCCACGAACTGCACGGTCTCGCCCGCGCCGACAGCCTGTGGCTGCTCGCCGGAATCCTGCAGCGCCACGACCTCAAGCTCAGCGATCCCCGCCTCGGCCGCGAGAGGCTGGACCCGCTGCTCGACGACCTCGCCGATCACCCGCTGTCGATCGAACTCGTCGGCCCGCACCTGAAGACGCTCACCCCCGAGGCCATCCGCGCCGACTTCGCCAGCCTCCTCGCCCGCTTCGAGCAGGCAGCCCCGGCCGCTCCCGACGGCGGCAAGGGCCGCAACTCGTCGCTGCTCGCCTCGCTCGAATTCTCGCGCCGCCACCTCAGCGCCGCCGCGCGTGCCGCGCTGCCGTGGCTCGGCCTGTTCCGCGGCGGCGTCTTCGAGGCCGTCCTGCTCGACGTCAGCCAGCTCCGCCCCGAAGACTGGCAGCCGATCCGCGCCGAGTTGCAGGGAATCGCCCTCGTTCGCGTCGAGGACGAGATTCAGATCGCGAACCGCCCGTTCCTGCGCTTCCACCCGACGCTCGCCGCCTCCACGGCCGACGACCGCCTCGCGCAGCAGCCGGAGACGCGGCGGCGCTTCATCGACGTCTATGGGGCCGTGATGCAGATGCTGAACAAGATGCTGCGCGGCTCGCAGTCGCGCGCCGCGCTGGCGATTCTCGAGCGCGAGGAGGCCAACTACCGCTGCGCGGTCCGCTGGGCGATCGGCGATGGGCGGATCCGCGAGGCCGCCCTCCTCGGGGAGACGTTCCGCCACTATCTCGAAAGGTCCAACCGGCTGCGCGAGCGCGACGCCTGGGTGACGATGCTCCGGGATGCGACGCGGCAGGGCGCTTTCACGGAGGATGCGGCGGTCTACGAGAGACAGGCTGCTTGGACACGTCTCCAGCAGGGCGATCCGCAGGGCGCGGTGGAACAGCTTCAGGCGCTGATCGAGCGGCTCCGCTCGACGACGGAATTCGATCCGGCGTTTCAGTTGGCGCTGGCCGTACCGTACCTGGGCAGGGTGCTCCACGCTGCGGGCGCTTCGAGCCAGGCGATCCCGATTCTTCGCGAAGCCGTCGGGCTCTGGGAAGCGCTGGTCGAAAAGGCGGCTGGCGAGCCGTGGCAAGCGCTGCTGACCACGGGCGAAGCCGCCAGGGCGGCCAACACGCTGGCTAACCTCGCGGCGACCCTCGGCGATCTGGCGAACGCGCTGAGCGGCACAGGCCGACGCGACGAGGCGCTGGCGGTCGCGGAAACCGGCCTTCGCATCCATGCGGTACTCGGCAACCAGCGCGAGCTTGCCGCGGGTCATGGCCAATGCGCCAGCGTCCTCACGGCCGCCGGCCGTTACGACGACGCCGATGCGCGCTACGACCTCGCCCTCGCCGCCTCCCGCGACGCCGGCGACCAAGAACTGGAGGGAGCGCTTCTCCAGCATCAGGGCAGCCTCGCCGATGATCGCGGCCAGTGCCCCCGGGCCGTCACCCTCTACCAGCAGGCGCTAAAGCGCTTTCAGGCGGCGGGCAATCAAGGTTCGATGATGCGGACCTACAACCTCCTCGGCGTCGTCGAACAGGACGCTGGCCGTCTGCCCGAGGCGCGCGCCTGGTACGAGAAATCCCGGCAACTCGCCGTCGCCTTGCAAGACCAGCGCAGCCTCGGCCGCGCCGCCCAGAACCACGGCATCGTCTGCCGGCTCGAAGGCGAAGCCGCACGCGCGCAGGGCGACGAGCCCGCCGCGCGGCGCAGCTTCGAGGCCGCCCTCGCGTCCGTCGAGGAATCGCTGCGGATCGACCCAGCGCTCGGCAACCCACCCGACGAAGCCGGATCCCTGGGCCAGCTCGCCATCATCCACCTCCGCCTCGGCGACCTCGCCGCCGCCGAGCGCCACGCCGAGGCAGCGCGCGAGTTCCACGAATCGCTCGGCCTGAACGACGTCTGGAGAGACTACAACACCCTCTCCGAGATCGCCGCCGCCCGCCAGGACCCCGCCGCAGCTGCCGGCTGGGCGCAGAAGCGCGACGCCAAGCTCGCCGAGATCGAACGCCTTGCCGGTGGCGGTGATGGCGTACCGAACCGGATGCTGTAGGCCCTGCAAGCCCTCACCCTGGCTTGCGCCCAGGCCGCCTTCGGCGGCCAGTCGATCGACCCCGATGCGGTAGAAGCCCTGCGCACCCTCGACGGCTACCCGGCGCCCTTCCCGATCTTCGCCGCCGCGCTTGGTCAGCTCGCCGCCGGCCAGCTCCCCGCGATCCCCACCACGCTGCCGGACGAACTACGGGAGATCCTGACCGCAATCGTCGAAGCCATCCGCCAGGCTCGGTCCGGCAACTGAAGCGGCAAGGTTCAGATCGCCCCCGCCTGACGCAGGCGGCCGATCGCCGCCGCCTCCCAGCCGAGTTCGCCGAAGACCGCGCGCTGTGCTGCCCGCGCGCAGGCACCGCGTCCATGCGCGGCGTGAAGGCTTCGACGGCGCCGGGCGGCGGCAGCGCCGGAATGTCGCCGGCCGGCGTCGCCACCTCGGCCCACCGCCCGCGCGCGCAGTGGCGGGGCGAGAAGCTTTTTCCCGATCTGCGATGGGCGCCTCCCGGACAGCACCTTCGCGGACCGAGCCTGCGCGCGTCGTCCCGGCGATCGGCGTCGCTGTGGCATAATGCCGGCCTTTCCCGTGCCGCCACACGGCGCCGCTGCGCCGCCGGGTGCCGGCGCCAGACCACCTGCCAGTGCCCATGCAAACAGAGACCAGACTCCCCGAAAGCGCCCAGCGCGTGGCCGATCTGCTGCGAACGATCGGCCACGGCCAGCCGGTCGTCCTGTTGCCGGCGAGCGGCCGGACTTCCGCCGAGGCGGCGGCCGGCCTCGGTTGCCGCGTCGCCGAGATCGCCAAGTCGATCATCTTCCGCCGCCTTGCCGACGATACCGCCGTGATGGTCGTCGCCAGCGGCGCGAACCGGGTCGACGAAGCGAAGGTTGCCGCCCTGGTCGGGCCGCTCGGCAAGGCCGACGCTGCCTTCGTCCGCGCACACACCGGTTACGCCATCGGCGGCGTCTGCCCGATCGGGCACCTCAGGGACACGCTCGTACTCGTCGATGAGGATCTGCTTGGTTTCGCCAGGATCTGGGCGGCCGCCGGCCATCCGCATGCCGTTTTCGCGCTGTCGCCACAGGAACTGCTGGCGATGACGGGAGCGCCGGCGGTCGAGGTCGCCTCGCGCGACTCGGCCAGCCGAACACCCGCCTGACCTGGCAAACCGGAGCAGCGCTCGAACTTCGCGAGCCGCCATCACCGGCGACGAGAAGCACGACCAGGGCGAGATCGTCATCGTGTGCTGGCTGTTCGCCGGCGATGCGCGCGTTCATCTCGCAATCTCGACAGGTTGACTGTGTCCTGGCGGCTAATACTTGAAGAGCCGGCCACCGACGCCACTTTCGCAGTAAGATCGCCCGGTCGCCCGCGTTCCCCTCGCCATGAACTACACCTTTGCCTCGGCCACCATCCTGCTGCTGCTGATCACTGACCCGATCGGCAACATCCCGATCTTCGCCAACGCGCTGCGCCACGTCCCCCCCGAGCGGCGCGCCTGGGTGATCCTGCGCGAAGTGTTGATCGCCTTCGTCCTGCTGCTCACCTTCATGTTCGTCGGCGAGGGATTCCTCCGCCTGATGAACCTCAGCGAGCTGTCGCTGCAGATCGGCGGCGGCGTGATCCTCTTTCTCATCGCGCTGCGCATGATCTTCCCGCCGCCGAGCGGCGAGACGCCGGACAGCGTCGGCGAACCACTGATCGTGCCGCTGGCGATTCCGGCGATCGCCGGCCCTTCGGCGCTGGCCACCGTGCTGCTGCTGGTTTCACAGGCGCCCGACCGGCGCCTGGAGTGGATCGCCGCGCTGGGCATCACGATGGCGGTCAGCGCCGTCGTCCTGGTGCTCGCCGAGCGGATTCAGCGCGCCGTCGGCGATCGCTTCGTGGTCGCCCTCGAACGCCTGATGGGCCTCGTTCTGGTCGCGATGTCGATCGAAATGATGCTGCGCGGCATCAAGACCTTCGCCAGCCAGCTCGCGCGTCTCTGAAGCGCAGCGCCAGACACCGGTCAGAGCGAGGCCGCCGCCGGGCCGGCGCTACGCCGTGGCACCGCGCCAGGCGCAGCGCCGCGACTTGCCGGCGACGCTCAATTCCAGGATGCCTTCGCGGCGCCGCGAGCAGCAAACCGCAGGCGGTGCAGGGCGCCGGCCCATAGGTAGGCGCGTCCGCCGGGGCGCTGGCCCGGACCAGCTGCCGATGGCAATCGCGCCCGGGTTTCGCTGCCGAGCATCGCTAGCGGGCGCTGGTGGTCGGCGCGCCCGCCGTCGGACGATGATTCGCATCTCACCGCCGCAGCGTGGGCAGACGAGCGGAAAAACCTCATAGATCCAGATCCGCGGAGCAGCAGCGCCCAGGCGTAACGGGCGACGCGACGGGGAATGGTTTCCTCTGCCCCATCCTTGCTCCTTACTGCCAGACGAGGCGCTCGGGACCGTGATTTGCGCAGCGGTCGCCGCGATTGGCTCAGTCTCAGTCGCTGTGGCAAGCGGCGCGGTCGGACTCTCTGGCACGCCAGCGAGCGCGAGGTGACCTGTGCGCGTAGCGGTGCTCCAGCGCGAAAGGCGAGCGAGCGCAGCAGCCGTTCCAGGCCCGGACGGTCGGCTCCTTCGACGCGCACGCTGGCGTCGAGCGAGAAGCCGCCCCCGTGATCCCAGTTCGCCATCGTCTCGGCGTCTTCCGGTTCGAGCACACCGCGCCGGGTCAGCGCGCGCAGCAGACGGCGGCGGACCTTGGCCTGCACTTTGCGTTACGGCGCTGACGCCTACGACATCTACGGCCGCCGTTTTCTTTCCGCCCGCCGCGGCGTATGCTGTCGACCTATGCCCGCACGCTTGGCGTGGCGACTGCCCCCAACCCGGAGAGAGTGTCCATGAACCTGGAAAAAGTGGTTTTCGGTTTCTTCATCGTCCTTGCCGCGACACTCAACTTCGGCTTCTTCATCGGCGACATCGATCAGCCGATGCATCACCACATCTACGAGCTGTTTGCCGCCATCGTCGTCAACCTGATCGCCACCGTGCTCAAGTTCGGCGACCGCACGCAGATCGGCGCCGTGCACCTGTCGACCAGCCTGGTCGCCGACCTCCAGCTCGTTGCCGCCGCCTGCGTCTGGGCCTACGCGGTGCACGTCGGCGGCGAGGGAATGTCGCCCGAAGTTACCACCAGCGTCGTCTCGCTGAGCGGTGGCGCGCTGTTCGCCAACGTCGTCTCGGTCGTCCTGCTGATTGCCGAAACCGTGATGCTGCGGCGCTAACGGCGGCGCCGCGATGAACACCGGCGTCCTGTTTCTCGCCTTGCGGCGCATGCGCGCGCCGCTGATCGTCCTGATCGTCATCTACGCGGTGTCGACGCTCGGCCTGACGCTGGTGCCCGGGGTCGACGCCGAAGGCCGGCCGGCGCCGCCGATGAGCTTCTTCCACGCCTTCTACTTCGTCAGCTACACGGCGACGACGATCGGTTTCGGCGAGTTGCCGAACGCCTTTTCCGATGCCCAGCGGATGTGGGTGACGGCGTCGATCTACCTCTCGGTCATCGGCTGGTCGTACTCGATCGTCAGCCTGCTGGCGCTGGTGCAGGACAAGGGCTTCCAGCAGGTGCTGCTGACCAGCCGCTTCGCGCGCCGCGTCAGCCAGCTCGGCGAAGCCTTCTACATCGTCTGCGGCTGTGGCGAGACCGGCCTGCTGATCGCCAGGGCGCTGGACCACGACGGAATTCGCGTCGTCGCCGTCGAGCGCTCCGAGGCGCGCGTCCAGGAACTCGAACTGGAGGACTTCTCGGCCGACATCCTCGTCCTGTGCGCCGACGCGGCGCAGCCGCAGCACCTCCTGATGGCCGGACTGCAGCATCGGAGCTGCCGCGGCGTGCTGGCGATGACCGACGACGACGCGGCCAATCTGGCCATCGCCATCGCCAGCCGCCTGATCAATCCGCGGCTGCGCATCGTCGCCCGCGTCGCCAGTCCGGCGATCGAGGCCAACATGATGTCCTTTGGCACGCACTACGTCGTCAACCACTTTGAAAAGTTCGCCGACTACCTGGCGCAAGCGATCCACTCGCCGAACTGGTTTCGCCTGGTCGACCTGCTGACCGGCCTGCCGGGTCAGCAGGTTCCCGAGCGCCACGACCCGCCGGCCGGCGACTGGGTGGTCTGCGGCTACGGCCGATTCGGGCAGGCCGTGGTGCGCAATCTCGGACGCCAGGGAGTCGAGCTGGCGGTCATCGACCCCAATCCGACGCTGCCGGCCGGCGTCCGCCACGTCGTCGGCCAGGGCACCGAAGCAGCGCCGTTGCGCCAGGCCGGCGTCGAAACCGCGGTGGGAATCGTCGCCGCGAGCGACAACGACACCAACAACCTGTCGATCGCCATGACCGCCAAGGAAGTCAACCCGGATCTCTTCGTCGTCCTGCGCCAGAACCGCGTCGCCAACCAGATCCTCTTCGACGCCTACGACGCCGACTTCACGATGGTGCCGTCGCGCATCGTCGCCCGCGAGTGCCTGGCGCTGATCACCTCGCCGCTGCTCGCGCGCTTCCTGAAGCTCGCTCGCGCCTGGCCGGAGTCGCGCGCCGCCGACCTCGCCAGCCGCCTCGAAGCGCTGTTCGGCCGGCGCGTGCCGCTCGTCTGGGGCGTCCGCCTGAACGCCGCCGACGCGCCGGCCGTGCACCGGCTGCTGATCTTTGAGCAGGCCAGCATGCGGCTCGCCAGCCTGCGGGCCGACCCGGCGGCGCGCGACGAAGCGTTGCCGCTGTTGCCGCTGTTGCTGCAGCGCGACGGGTGCGACCACCCACTGCCCGACGACGAAACGATTCTCGCCGCCGGCGACGAGATCCTGTTCGCCGGCACGCGCGCCGCCAAGACGGCGCAGAACCTGACGCTCGACCATCGCACCGTGCTCGACTACGTCCTCACCGGTCGCGACACGCCCGGCTGGCTGTGGCGCTGGCTGAGCCGCGCCGGCCGGACAGGGGAGAGCCGCGGGAACGAGACGCGCCGGATCTCGGCTGCGCGACCTTCTGAAACCAAGCAGCCTAAGGGGTGATTGTTTACCATGAAACCCCTACAGAAAATCAGGGAAGTGCCGTTGTAAACCGTGATCAGGTCTTCGACGCCCTCACTTTATCGAATTTGCCAATAAAGTCACAAGATAAGGCCCTAAAATGGCAAGATGAAGTTGACGTATTGTCAAAAAATGATAATCTACTTATCAATTTTTAGCGACCCTTCCATTTCAATGCGCGCTCCGACTTGCGATTGCTGCCCCCGGTACCCGACAGCCGGGCGCGCCGGAATGGCCGTCGCGACAGCGGCCCCGAGGACGCCGCACCCCCCATGAGACATTGCCCACCGTTTCGTCGGGCAACATCGAACTGTTTTCTGAACCGCGCCGCAAGCGCCCCCAGGAGGAAATGACCATGAAGGTTTCCCAGGCCAACCGCTTCGTCATCGACGAAGCCATGACGATCTACCAGGCGCAGGCGCAGAAAGCGCAGTTGCTCGCGGCGCTGGCGGCGGCCGAAGCGCTCGACCTCGACCTCGCCGCCGTCCCGGAGATCGACACCGCCGGTCTGCAATTGCTGATCCTGCTCAAACGCGAAGTCCTGCAGCAGGGCAAGCAACTGACGATCAGCGGCCACAGCCCGGCGGTCCGCCAGACGCTCGAATTCTGCCGCCTGGTCGGCGTCTTCGGCGACCCGATGATCATTCCTGCCGACGCCTGAAGGAAACCCGATGGACGAACTGACCAGCACCTTCGTCAACGAGAGCCGCGACCAGTTGCTCGCCATGGAAGACGGCCTGCTCCAACTCGAGCAGTCGCCCGACGACGACGAC
>DIME01000058.1 GCA_002425405.1 Candidatus Accumulibacter vicinus | reverse complement strand
ATAGGGGGAGTGAACGATTACGACCGAACGACAGTGAGTGAGAAAGCCGACAGCAAGCGCGGCGACAACCAGATACTGAATGGACACGTATTGCCCCTCTTTTTTTCGGTTCTGAGCAGACGGTGACCCGAGAGAAAGTACTGCGACGGACTGTAGCAAACTCACGACGGCTACAGAGCAGGGCTAGGTGGTCAAATCCGTCTTACGTGCAGCATACAGGGCGCTCCCGCCGACAGGCGTTCAAACGGTTGCCGCCTGCGTCCAGGCGATCAGCGGGAGCTTGTGTTCGCTCCGGCGAACACGAAGGGAGTTGATTTCCGATTGGAGCGCGGTTCCACCGTACCCGGGAGCTTTCGTGGTGGAAGCGCTAGCTTGGCGCGCCGCGTGACGCGGGGAAGCTCCCGGACATCACGTCAGCGGTCGGCCTTCATTTCACAGCGCGCGTCGGCCAACTAAGCCCTTACCGGAAAGTTGCTCCGTAATCCGTACCACAGAGATTCAAAATTCACGGGGCCTGTTGGCATCAGACTACGGAAACACTTGGTGGCAAGGGCTTACGCATAGTTGCGCGAAACCAGCCAAAACACGCCAAGCGACAGGCAGAACGCCGAACCCCAATGCACCGTTGCCGCGCGCCGGCGTTCCAGTGCCCAGCGCAATGCCGGCCATGCCAGTGCCAGCAGCGCGATCTGGCCGAGTTCCACGCCGACGTTGAAGCCGATCAGCGCCTGCACCAGACGCGAGGCGGGCAGTTCGCTCTCGACCAGCACCGAGGCGAAGCCAAAGCCGTGGATCAGTCCGAACAGTAGCGCCACGCCCCAGCGTGCGGCGGCCGGATCGCTTCTGCCCTGCTGCAACTGGTGTTGACAAACCAAGAACAGCAGCAGTCCACCCCAGCACAGCGCGGCGATCTTGCCCAGTCCGAAAAGCGCCATCAGACCGAGCGCGCTCAGCGCTGTCCAAGTGCTCACCGGCAAATGACGTTGGCTAGGTTGAAGCAGCCAGACGTTCTCTACGGCGACCAGCGCAATGGACAGGCCGATCAAGGCTTCGACCGCCGCGGCCTGTGGCCGCACCAGATTGAGCACGGCCAGCGCCAGCGTGATGCTGTGGCCGACCGTGAACCCGGTGACCACGCGCACCAAGCCGCCAAAGCTGCCGCCGCACAGCAGCAACGCGAAAAGAAAGACCAAATGGTCGTATCCGGTGAGGATGTGCTCGCAACCCAAGGCGACGAAATCCCGTCCCGACGAGGGCGCGCCCGCGGCGGCGACTCCCTGCCGGGAGAGTGGCCACTGGCGTTCGGTACCGGCAAGAACCCGCTGCACCGGAGCGGCCGCGTCGTCGACGGTGGCGAAGTGCAGATGACCCGCGGCCGGATCATCGAACAGATCACTCTCGATACGCAGTGACTGGGCCGTCGGACAGGCCAGTCGCCAGACGATACGTAGGCGGCCCGCCGGTGCCTGCTGCCGGCGTGGCGCGTCGGCGACCGTACAGGGCTGGCCGTCGGCGCTCAGACGCAATCGGGAGGTGGCGTAAGCCAGCAGAGAGTCGGCACCGCCGGCACCCGAGTCCAGCGACTCGGCGTCCTGTTGGGCAACGATCAGTGTCACAGCGGCACCTCGCTCGTCGAAGGCCCAGGACGAGTAGGAAGCGCTGCGCTCGTGTGCCGCACCACTCGCCGCCCACAGGACGATGAGCGCTCCCAGCAAAGCGTTGGCCGTGCGGCGGCCAGGGGTCACGGCTCGAACTCCACTTGCTCGATGGACGCCGAGCGACGAAGCTGCGTCGCGTTGTCGGCCAGTGCCCGGCGCGCCTGCTCGGCGGCGAACTCGGCCTCGACATCGAGCCGCGCTGCTTCGAATGTCGGCGGTGAAAGCGCCTTGCGTGTGACCACGCGCAGGACATGGAATCCGCCCGTGTCGCGCACCGGGTCGGTCACTCCGCCCGGAGCCAGGGTGAGCACCGCGTTGAGCACCGCGCGCCCGACCAGGCTGGCCAGCTCATCCGGTGACAACACCGTGGAAGGCAGCTCGCGCGGCGGCTTGTTGCCGGTAATCTCGGCCACGACGGAAAACGCCTCGCCTTCGCGCAAGAGGCGGGTCGCGGTACGCGCGCGCGTATAGGCTTCGCCGAGGTTGCCTTCGATGGCCGCAACCCAGATGTGCTGCACGCGCAGCGCGCCCCGTTGGGCGAAGCGCTGCCGGTGGGCCTCGAAGTAGCTCCGCAAGTGCGTGTCGTCGGTCTCCTGCGTAGCGGCGGCGACCACGGACTCGGCGACGATAGTGGCCAGGTCCATGCGAACGCGGGGGTCGTTCAGATGCAGGTTCAGCGCCACTCCGTGCTGCGCGCGCAGTTCTTCGTCGATCATGCGATCGAGCACACGCCGACGGGTGGCGGCGCTGGAGACTTCGCCGCCGGCTATCTCGACCGCTAACGCTCGCTCGAACTCGCTGCGCGTCAACAGACGCCCGTTGACGCGCGCAACCACGTCAGACGGCAGACCGGCCGGCGGCGAGGTCGCCGACGAAACCGACGGGGCCGACTGAGGAACAGGTGGTTCGCGGACGAGACCGGCTGCCGCCATTACAATGCCGACGACGGCACCGCACAGCAGCAGCGCGCGGCCTCGCCGTTGCTGCTGTGCGCCGAGTGGCGGCGGCGGACTCACCGCTGGGCGATGGTGGCCTTCAGGCACTCGGGTTTGTCGGCGGCGCAACAGGCGTCGGTCGGCCCCGCCGCATTCGGGCTCCTGGTCGGCTGCTGACGTGCCTGGACGCAAGCCTTAAGCCTGCGTCGCGCATCGTCGTCGAGATCGTTGCCATCGCCGAGACCGACGGCGGCACGGAACGACGCGATCGCCTTGGATGTGGCGGGACCCTCGGTACCATCCACCGCGCCGCGGTAGAAACCGAGTGTACGCAGCGACTGCTGGTCGCTGCGTACGACAAGCGCACCGCGTTTTCGGGCCTCGGCACGGGCCTGCTCCTCGAAGCTCGAGTAGCCTCCCATAGCGGCGCACCACGCGTGCGCGTTCGGTGGAAAGGCCGCGGCAAAGGCGGCGGAACCAACGGCGAATAAAACTACGTGACGACACTTCATGGCGCGCTCCTGGGTGTAAGAAAGGGAATAGTCGTGCTGCTTTGTAACTCGAGTCGTCATTCGACCGCGGGGGCGGACACAGCTCTTGACGCTCGAAGAATTCACCCGTTTCTGTCGGCCGAACTGAGCCATCGCCCGGGCTGGCGGTGGCACATCTGGCAAAGAGGAACAGGTGATGGTCACCGGCAGGGCAATCATTCACCGCGAGCCGGCCGTGGATTCCAGGTCTCGCTTGCGAGACCTGACGAAAACCCCGGCAAAAAAAGCGCCGATGGCGCCGAGGAGCGATCCAGCCCCGAGCAGGCCGTCGGGTGCCTGGATCAGCGCTCGGGCACCGCACATGGCCTGCCGCGGATATACGGGCCTGAAGACCCCCTCGATCACCATGGCGAACGCCGTGGATCCGGAGATGTGCGCGGGACGGCCCGTCTTTCGATCGAACTGGTAGACTCCCGGTTCACTTACGCCAAGAAAGCGCTGCGCCGTTTCCGCATCGGAAATACAGATTTGGTCGCCGCCGAGCCGGCTTGCTATCACTTGGCCCCAAACTATGGCGGCAACGAAGAGCGCAACGGAAACTTTTGCAACCATAGATGCTGTCTGTTTCATCGCAAGTCTCTCCGTGACCGTAACGTCCATCGCGGTAGCCGCTGGTCCGGGGCCTGCAGCTGCCACTACTGGTGACTCTAGCAAGCCGAAGCCGGCAGTTGTAGGCGAACTTTTTCCTACATACCGCATACGAAGCCAGTCACCACTTCGGCAGGCACGGCGCTCAGAACAGAGAGATCAGGAATCCGGCGCCGCCACTGGCGACCGGTTTTCCAGCCGCGCGCGCAGCGCTTCGGCCACCCTGCCTTGGCGGTACAGGCAGTACATCAGGCCGAGATAGAGCGCCTCGCGGCGCGGGTCGATCTCGATCGCGCGCTCGTAGAGTTGGCTCGCCTCGACGACGGCACCGGCGCCCTCGAGCCGCGACGCGAGGCCGGCGAGCGACGTCGTCACGCGCTCGCGCAAGTCGTCGCGCGGCTCGCTCGCCCAGGCGGCGCTTTCCCGCGCCAGGAAGGGGCCGCCGTAGCGCGCGAGAAGGTCGCGGCCGCGGGCGACTACGAGCGCCACCGACAGCGCGCCTGCTCCGTCGAGCAGTTGGCGAATGTCGCGCCGCAGACGCTGGCAAGACCAGCAATCGACCCAGCACTGGGCGTTGTACAGGGTCAGGCAGCCGTCCTTGACCTGTAGCGCGTCGCCTGCCCGAGCAGGCAACAACGCGGGCGGGAGAGTTTGATGTCGAAAGCCGCGCGGCCGTTTTCGATCTTGTCCTTGCCTGACTGGCCAGCGCCAGCGCCGCTTCCCGAACGCTGTCGTCGTCTTCCCGCTTACCCCACAGATCGCCGATCGGCACGTCGCGTCCGCCGCGAGCGATCAGCGCGCGCAGCAGTTCGAGCGGCTTCGCCTGGCCCGCTCCGGTGACCGGGCGATCGTCGACCCGCAGACCGAAGCGTCCCAGCGTGTGGATCCGGATCGGTTACGGCCAGTCGTCGATGTCGAACGGCGGCGGCTTCAGCTGGCGATGACGGGGTCGGCGAAGTCCGTCACGATGCCGCGCTGGAGAGCGAAAGCGCACAGGCGCGACATCGCGTCGGGACAAAAGTACGGCTGGCGGCGGCGCAGGTCCGCCACGGCGCCAGCGCCCGATACGGGAAGCCAGGCTTCATTGCCGACCAAGCGCCGGTACGACGTCGGTTTGCGAAAAATCATGGCCCTTGAAAAGCAGCACATCCCCCCGGCGGCTAGCCAAGGCATAGGCAAAACAATCGCCGAAGTTCAACCCGGCCGGATGGCGCGCCTTGCCGAAGCGTTGCCAGGTGTCGAAGGCCGTTTGCGCCAATTCGGCGTCAGCGGGTTCAACCTGCACCTCGGCGGCTTCGAGCAGTTCGCCCAAGGCCTGCACGCCCGGAAGGCCGAGCCGGGCGGAGATCACCATCATCGCCTCCAGCCAGTTGGGAGCGCAGATCACCGGCATTTCCGCACCGGCGAGCGCGCGGGACAACGCGTCGCCATCCGGCTCACCGAGCAGGATGGCAACCAATGCCGAGCTGTCGACGACCATCGTCAGCGCGGCAGTCCGTCCGCTCCGAGCCCGAGAATCCCGGCCTCGGGGCGCTCATCGAGCACAGGCAGGCGAGCGGTGCGCGCGGCAATCGCGCAGATGCGGGCCAGCCGCAGGTCGGCGTCAGACCGGCTGGCAGGAAGGCTGCGCATCGCATCGAGTTGATGAATGACCTCCTGGTTGAGCGAACGGCGGTGGGCTCCCGCCTGTTCCTTCAACCATTGGTGCAATTCGGCAGGCACATCGCGCAAGGTGAGAGTCGGCATGAGTTTTCCAGTGACATCGAAATGACTGCATTTTAGCATCTATGACTCACTGCAGGTGAAACGCCGCTGGGCAAGCCTTCATGCTTCGCGTTGACTGCGACGCTGCCTGGTGGTGGCGCGGGAACGGAAAGCACGACCCGATCCCCCTTTCCGGCTTACTGGACAAAGGACGATCCGGCGAATCAGGGGAAACCGCCTTGCTGTGCAAACTTGCGAAGGACAAACGGCCCCCTTCAGAAATCCGGCGCCGCCGCGGCTGGCGGCAGGTTCTCCAGCAGC
>DIME01000142.1 GCA_002425405.1 Candidatus Accumulibacter vicinus | reverse complement strand
TGCTGCTGCGGCAGCTCGACAAGCAGCCGGCGGAGGTTCAGTCGGCGCAGTTGCCGAAGGTGCTGAATGTGCTGGAATGGATCCGGCAAGCCGAATTGCAGGATTTCCTCGGAGATCGCTGCGCGGTCGAGGCTGCGCAAGGTAGCGATTCGGCGCGGCTGCCACTCGGGAACGGCGGTGCTGTACCCGGTCATCCTGCCCGATCGCGTTGAATTGTTGCTGCAGACGTCGAGCGGCATCCAGCGGCGGAGCACGGCGATCGCCGGCGCGACCCTGCGCGCCACGGCACAGGCCCTGGCCGACGCCTTGCGCAACGGCCTGGAGGACTATCTGGAACCGGCACGGCACCTGAACGACTGGCTCCTCAAGCCCTTTGCCGACGCCTTCGCTGCTCAACACATCGACTCGCTGGTGCTCGTCCCGGAGGGGGCCTTGCGTCTGGTGCCGGTGGCCGCGCTGCATGACGGCCAGCAGTTCGTCATCGAAAAATATGCGGTTTCGATGGTCACCGGCATGACCATGACCCATACGGCAGTACCGGCCGGGCAGATGGCGGCATCCCTGGTGGTCGGCCTCTCCGAACCCGGACCGGTGGTCGACAAGCACAGCCGCTTGCTGAGTGAACAGATCCAGCAAGCGGACGCGGCCGAAAAGGATCGGCGGGGGAAGGGGAGGGGGATTGCGCGGACGATTGAGCTACGTTCGATGCGCCTGCTCCGCAGTACGACGCCCTCGGGCCAGCCATCGTCCCGGCAAATCGAGGATCTGCGAGCCAGTCTGACCTTGCCGGGAGTCAAGGAAGAAATCGAGGCACTGCGCGGCATCCTGCACGGGAACACTCTGCTGGATGCGCAATTCACCGTCAGCCAACTTCGCCAGCAGGCCGAATCCGGTGATTACCGCATCGTCCACATCGCCTCGCATGGCGTTTTCGGCGGCAGCGCCGAAAGCAGCTTCATCCTGGCCTACGATGACCTGATCACGATGAACGGGCTGCAGGGCCTGCTCAAGGCTGCGAAGCTCCAGAGCACGCCGATCGAGCTGCTGAGCCTGTCTGCCTGTGAGACCGCCGAAGGCAACGACCGCGCGCCGCTCGGCATCTCCGGCGCCGCCATCAAGGCGCGCGCGCGAAGCGTCCTCGGCACCCTGTGGCCGGTCGCCGACGAGGTGGCGAAAGCGCTCATGAAGAGTTTCTACGGCGGCATTGCCAACACCCGTTTGTCCAAGACCGAAGCCCTGCGCCGGGCACAACTCGAATGGCTTCATCACCCTGATTGGAGTCACCCCTTCTATTGGGCGCCGTTCATCATCATCGGGAACTGGCTGTAAGGAAAAGCGTGTTCACCGACTCTAAACCTCCCTGGCCGCCGGTCACGGCCCTGCTCGCAGCGACCTGGTGCGCGTTGCCGGCGCAGGCGGCATCGAACATCGTCCGTGACGGGAGTATCGGGGCCGGCCCGCTGACGACATTGACGCCTTCGGGAACCGTGAGCAGGGGTTCGGTGAGCTACCAGCAAATCACCATTCCCGAGAATTACGGTCAGCGCGCGGGTGGCAATGTCTTCCATAGCTTTTCGAAATTCAGCGTGGGGAGCGGTGACGGCGCGGTGTTCATGATCAATGGCCCCGCCAGCAATGTGATTTCGCGCGTCACCGGCGGGCAGTTGTCGACGATCAACGGCTTGCTGAAACTCGATCCGGGAAGCACCGGCAGCGCTCCCAATTTCTTTTTCATCAACCCGGCGGGAGTGACCTTCGGCGCCGGGGCGGTCGTCGATGTGCCGGCGGCCTTGCACGTCAGCACCGCCAACTATCTGAAATTCCCCGATGGCAATTTCCATGCCGACCCTGGTACCGCCAGCACCTTCTCCAGCGCCGCGCCGGAAGCCTTTGGTTTTCTTGGAACGACGCGAGCGGGCATTGCGGTCAATGCGGGCGCCGGAATCCTGGCCAAACCCTTGCAAGCGCTGAGCCTGGTCGGGGGAGATGTGCAGATCGACCAGGGGCGCATGGGCAGTCAGGGCGGCGACATTCGAATCGTCGCCTTCGGCGGCCTTGCCGGCGAAGCCAGCATTGCCGGTGAACTGCCCATCGCCAGAGGCAATCTGGATATCCTCAATGGAGGATATGTATGGGCACTGAGCGATGACGCGTACCACACCGGCAACATCTCGATCGCCACCGGTACCCTGACCGTGGATGGGGGAAGTGGTGGTGCGCAGACCGGCTTCTACGCTTATACGGCAAGTGCAAGAAATGCCGGCAACGTCAGGATCAATGCAAGTGGCGACATCACGCTCAGGAACGACGGGCAGGTTGACACGTCCACCTATGCCGCTGGCGCCGGTGGAGCCGCTTCCGTATCGGCGCGGAACATCACCATGGATGGTACCGGTTCCGGCCTGTTCAGCGATGCCAAACCAGAATCCAGCGGTGACGCTGGCGACATCCGGGTTCTCGCCAGCGGCAAGCTCTCGATCAGCAACGCAGCAACCATCAACTCGTCCTCCTGGTCAAGCGGCCTGGCCGGAAACATCATGGTCAGCGCCGGGTCGATCGTCATCGATTCCCGGGGCTCGGGTGAAACGGGGATCCTGAGCAAGGCTGCGCTCTCCGGAAACGCCGGCAACATCGACGTGCAGGCGAACGGCAGCCTTTCCGTCAAGGACAACGCGAGCAGCATCAATTCGTCCACCTGGTGGTCGGGCAATGCGGGCACGGTCAAGGTGTCGGCCGGATCGATCACCCTCGATGGTCTGGGAAATGGTGTCGCGGCCATCAGCAGCGCCAGCCGTTCACTTTCAGACCCCGCAGGCCGTGCGGGCGAAATCGAGGTAACGACTGCCGGCACGCTATCGGTGGTGAATGGAGGATTGATCGACTCGTCCACCTGGTCGCTGGGCAATGCGGGCACAGTCAAGGTATCGGCCGGGACGCTCGTGATCGACGGAATGGGAGCGCGGACATCGACAGGGATCAGCAGCAACAACTATCCGTTATCAGGGCTGACCGGAAATGCGGGCAACGCGGGCAACATCGATGTCATGGTCGCCGCTTCCCTTTCGGTGCTGAATGCCGGACAGATCGATTCATCCACCTGGTCGACAGGCAATGCCGGCACAGTGAAGGTCGCTGCCGACACGATCACCTTAGACCGTGAAGGCAGCATCCGGAGTACGAGCTCCCAACAAATCCTGGGGCCCGTCCCCACAGGTTTGGGTGGCAACGTCCAGGTCCATGCCAGGAACGCCCTGACGATCAGCAATGGTGGCGAAATCGATTCCTCGACGTACGGGTCAGGGAATGCGGGCAGCGTCAGTGTTTCCGCTGGCGACATCAGGATTTTCGGGGAAGGAAGCTTGTTCGGGATCTTCAGTGCCGCCTATGGAACCCTGGAAAATCTGGCCAGATCCGGCAATGCAGGAAGCCTGGATGTGCGAGCGACGGGATCCCTGGAAATCGCCAGCGGCGGGATGATCAGTTCATCCACGCTGACCTCGGGCAGCGCAGGGAAGGTCACAGTCTCTGCCGCGAACGTCAGAATCGCTGGTCAGGATTCCCCTGGCAGGAATTCCGGAATATTCAGCAGAGCATATTACGGTTCCTCCGGGCAAGCCGGACAGATTTCTCTTTCCGCCCGGGATAGTGTCTTACTCACCAATCACGGCACGATTTCCATTCAGAACGATGCCTTCGTAGACAACCCTGCCGGGGTTACGCCCGGCTTCCTGACCGTCAGCGCACCGACGATCCTCCTCA
>DIME01000136.1 GCA_002425405.1 Candidatus Accumulibacter vicinus | reverse complement strand
AAGCGAACGTGGCCCCTTATTTCTTGCTACGGCACACTATTTGAGCCCGGCCCCTTGAACCTCGCGGATTGCCGATCCGGCGCCTTCTGCACGAGACGCCGCTGGCGAGTCCGCCGCGGCGGGATCGATTCGTCGACCTGGCGCTGCGCCTTGGCATACACCTGATCTGAAGCCGGCGTCGGCTGGCGATCGCCTGTGGGCGGTTCGGCGGGACGACGGTTTGACGCTGTCCGTGCGAACACCAACGGAGAAGCCCGGTCGAGCCCTACCCTGTCTTCCTTTGTTGCCGTTCGTACTTGCGGACGGCGCGGCTGACGGTCATGTAGTGCACCGCGAAATGTCGGCCGATTTCCACCATCGTATAGGCACCGGACTGGTAGGCCAGAGCCATGGCGAGATCTCGCTCGGGGTAGCGCATCGCGTACTCATCGAGCGGTAAAGCCACTGCGCGCCTATGAGCCTTCGAGACCTCGCGCAATTGCTCCGGAATGCCTTTCTGGCAATGCCGTTCCACGAAAGCGCGATCGCCCAGCACCCACTGCTGGCGGGCTTCCAGAACGGGACTCGGCAAACCTCTGCCAGCCAGCAGAAACTCCACATAAGCGCGGCGAGCCACGTCGCGCTCCGGGGCAAACTGCCGTAGCAGCCAGTCCACATCCAGCCATGGTGGCGGAACTTCCCGGCCGACAACGAACGGAAAGCTGCTCCAGGGCCAATCATCGAGCGAATCGACCATCCGGGCGCGCAGCGGATTCAGGACCACATAACGAGTCAGCTCCAGCAGGTAGACTTCCTTCTGCACCAGGATCGCCTGGTAGCGCCCCTGAAAGAGGTGCCCAACCAGGCCGTGGCGGCGGTTGAAGCGCTGCGTGTAGAGGCCGTTCAAATGCCGCATCCCGAGCGACAAATTGCCATCCGGCGTCTCCAGCAGCAGGTGATAGTGATTGGTCATCTGGTTGGATTTCTTATCCCTCTAATGGTATTGTTATGGTATTGTATCGGATTTATCCAAGGCGCCCAGGATAGGTTGTCGCGACTAGCGGGCCAGCCCGAACGCATGGCGAATCATCGCGCATTCCCTCAGCGACCAACGCCCGGCGGACCGCTTCGCCGGCGTCGTCGGCGCCGACCGCCAGCAGCATGTCCACTTTCGCACCCAGTCGATGCAAACCGAGCCCGAGGTTCAAGCCTTTGCCGCCGTGCTCCCGAAACACCCGCTTGGCAACGAGGGACTCGCCGGAATGGGGCAAGCGATCCCACATACATGAAATGCGCGTTCATGTAGTTGCCAAGAACGAATGGACGCATTGCTTGCTCCTCCAATCAAGTCTTTATGGTATTGTTATGGTGTTGTATCGGATCTATCCAAGGCGCCCAGGATAGGTTGTCGCGACCAGGAATTTGGGCGCGCTTTCGACCTTCACACAGGAGAATAAAAATGCGGCCATCCATTGTTTTCGACCCGATCGCGGCTTCGCCAACCGGCGACCTTTCACCTTGTTTCAGCTTGGCCCGGCGCGTGCTGGAGAGGACGAAGAAGTACCTGCCGCAGGCAGTCTTGATGTGCTGCGCTCTTCTCGCCGGGCACACCGCGCGCGCCGAGGTTCTGGATTTCGACGATCTGGTCATGAATGTCTCCGGGGTCTTGAACGTCCCGACCCCCTACAAGGGCTTTCTGTGGGGCACTGTCGGCGATACCGACCTGTTCGCCTGGGGCGACTCCAGCTACGCTGCCGCCAATAGCTACGGCAACAGCTACAACTCTCCCTCCGGGGAGAATCAGGCATCCAACTACGCCGGCCCGGTTCTCGGCCGTCTGGCCAGCGGCAACGCCTTCGATTTCAACGGTGCCAATTTCTCGACTTTCACCATCTACGATGCGCTGCAATCCGATTCCGCCACGCTCCTCACTCTGGAAGGCTTCAACGGCGCAACGCTGGTCGAAAGCCTGACGGTCAGTCTCGGTATCGGCTACAACTGGGTGCAGGCCGATTTCCTTGGCATCACCTCGCTCCGCCTGAGCGGCAGCAATTCCGTCGTCCAGCCCCACCAAACGCGCTGGATGATGGACGACTTCACGTTCAACGCCACATCCACTGGGGTTCCCGAACCGGCCACGCTGCTGCTCGCGCTCTGCGGATTGGGATTGATTGGTCGTTGCCGACGCGCGATCAGCCGCGGCTGATCGCGACATCCCTCCAGGCGCTCAGATCGCCGCCGGATCGCTGCCGACTTCCGGCTGCGGCTCGTCGAGCGCTGTCGCCACCGATCGAAAACTGACGCCGTTCTTCCTTTGTCGCCGAGTAGAGCGAGACCCGATGACGGTTTTCGCCAAATTCAGTTCGATACCCATTCCGCTCTCGTCCCGGTCATCACGCCGGCGCGCCGATCCGCAGCGGCGCCTTCGGCGGCAAAATTAAAAGGGGACAGCCCACGTTTTCCCCTCCGCCAGCCTCCATGCAATCCTGGGCAACAGCACCGGACTGACACACTCTCCCGCCGACGGTCCGGCGATCGATAGATACTTTCCACCCTCCGGATCGCGGCAAACAAGCAATTCATTGCCCGTCAGATCGAGTAGCCAGACTTCCGGGATGCCGTGGCGCGCGTACAGATCAAGTTTCACGCCGCGATCGTAGTCGACAGATGAACTGGCAACCTCGACGATCAACAGGACATCCGCTGGACCGGGGAGGCGCGCCATATAGTCTCCGGGCTTGAGCAGGGCAAGATCGGGCTGCGGTTCGCAGCGATCGTTGAGGCGGATCGGGTTTTGCGTGCTGACCAAACCGTCTTCGCCGGCGGCGAGCGTGAACAGGCGTGCCAATTGGTTGACGACGTAGGCGTGTTGGCTACCGATCGGGGCCATGTCGACGATCTCTCCCTCGATCAGTTCTACCCTCTCTTCGTGGCTGAGTACACCCGCGTCGGCCATCTTGTGATATTCGTCGACGCTGATGCGGTGTCGTGCCCGGTCCATCAGTTCGCTCATGGAGCCCATGCCTGGTTTCTCCTGCAAAGTAGTTTGCGCCAGATTGGCGAAAGGATAGCAAGGATAGGGAAGAGGATAGGAGATCCAACGCCACCTCCGCAAGTGATGCGGGCTCTGACGGGCCTGGAAAGCCGACGTGTAACGGGGCGGGACAGACCCTGCGGCCCTTGCACGAATCCACGCGAGGGTGCTGAGAAGCCCGTCCGGCAATCCGAACCACTGATCCTGTGCCGCAATCTCACTTCATTTCCACCCACTTGAGGGCGTCAGCGGCTGTCGGTCGTCATGGTTGGCGCGTTTGACGAGGGCAATGTCCGGCGGCGGTTCGCTCCGTTCGTCAAGGACGATGGGGTTCTGCACCCGCACCATCTAACCGGCGGAAGGGCCGCTGCCGAGACACTCGGCAAATCGGTCGACGAGAAATAGCCGCGGGTCTACATCGAAACGACGGTAATCAGCTATCTGACGGCCAAGCCGAGCCGCGACCTGATTATTGCGGCGCGGCAGGAGCTTGCCCGCGAGGTATGGGATCGACTACTGACCGACTGCGAGTGCTTCGTGTCGGCGCTGATGGTGCTGGAGGCCAGCAAGGGTGACGAGGTGGCCGCCGCACAGCGGCTGGACGCCATACACGGGCTGCCGGTGTTGCACATCGGAGACGACGCGGGACGAATGGCCGAGCTGCTGGTTGTGGAGAAGGCGATCCCAGCGGAGTGCGCGGAAGACGCCCTGCACGTTGCCATGGCGACGCGCAACGGAATGGACTTCGTGGTGACCTGGAACTTCACCCACATCAACAACGCAAGGGCTACGGCACCCTGTTGGAGCCTGGCCCCTTTAACTCAATGAATACCTGCCCGTACTGCATGTCCTCGGAGTAAAGGATTTCGCAGCCTGCGGCCAGCGCCGCCGCGACGATGAGCGAATCCCAGCGGCCGGCGCGATCGGGCTGCGAATGCTCCGGCGGTAGACGTTCCACGACGCGGTCGCCGACGTAATGCCGTGCTATTCTTACTTCTTACAGCAAGAAGGGGAGTAACTACTCAGGAGCATGGCACGGGTGTGCACGGTTTGTGCTAATGTTGAGGCCATGGATGAGCTTCCCGACCTGAGCAGACTGAGCGTTGCCGAGAAAGATCAACTGATCCGCGATCTGTGGTCGTGGGTGCGGAGGCTGACGGTTCAAGTCACCACGCTGCAAGCGAAGGGAGATGAACTGGCAGCGCGCCTTGCGCAAAACAGCCGCAATTCGAGCAAGC
>DIME01000115.1 GCA_002425405.1 Candidatus Accumulibacter vicinus | reverse complement strand
TGATCGTCGGCGATGTGATGCTTGATCGCTACTGGTTCGGCGACGTCGAGCGGATCTCACCCGAGGCGCCGGTACCGGTGGTCAAGGTGGCGCGTAGCGAAGAGCGCCCGGGTGGCGCCGCGAACGTGGCACGCAACGTCGCTGCGCTGGGTGCTCGAGTCGGCTTGCTGTCGGTGGTCGGTGACGACGAAGCCGGTCGACGCCTCCAGGAACTGCTCGAAGCGAGTGGGATTGATGTCAGCCTGCACGTCGACCCGGCGATCAGCACTACCGTCAAACTGCGGGTGATTGGTCGGCAGCAGCAACTGTTGCGGATCGATTTCGAAACCTCTCCCTCGCACGAGGTGTTGCGCGCCAAACTGGTCGAGTTTGAATTGCGCCTGCCTGACTGCGACGCGGTGATCCTTTCCGATTATGGCAAGGGCGGCTTGACGCATATCGGCGAGATGATCCGGATGGCGCGGGCTGCCGGCAAGAAGGTGTTGGTCGATCCGAAGGGTGACGATTTTTCGAAGTACGCAGGGGCGACCGTGGTCACTCCGAATCGCGGTGAATTGCGCGAGGTGGTCGGACGCTGGGCCGACGAAGGTGAGTTGGCGCGTAAAGCGGAAGCCCTGCGCAGCGCGCTGGGACTGGAGGCGCTGCTGGTGACCCGCAGCGAGGAGGGCATGTCGCTGTTTCACGCAGCCGGAGCGGTACACCAGCAGGCGGTCGCCAGGGAGGTCTTTGATGTCTCCGGCGCTGGTGACACGGTGATCGCCACCCTGGCGGTGATGCTGGCGTGTGGCGCCGATTGGCCGGAAGCGGTGCAGGCGGCGAACGTCGCCGCTGGGGTGGTGGTCGGCAAGCTCGGGACGGCCGTGGTTGGCCGCGCCGAACTCGATGCGGCATTGAACTGAGGTGAGTTGATTTCATGTACACCATCGTAACGGGCGCTGCCGGCTTCATCGGCGCCAACCTCGTCAAAACGCTGAACCAGCGCGGGCTGCGCCGGATCGTCGCGGTCGATAATCTGAGTCGGGCGGAGAAGTTCCGAAACCTGGTCGATTGCGACATCGCGGATTACATCGACAAGCAGGAGTTCCTCGAGCGCCTGCTGGCGGGAGACTTCGATGGCGACGTCGATGCCATCCTGCATCAGGGCGCCTGCTCCGACACCATGGAGACCGATGGCCGCTACATGATGGAGAACAACTATCGCTACTCGCTGGCGCTTCTGGACTGGTCCCTCGATCAGGAAGTGCAGTTCCTCTACGCTTCGAGCGCGGCGACTTACGGCGGCGGTGGCGTCTTCCGGGAGGAGCGCCAGCACGAGGCGCCACTGAACGTCTACGGCTACTCGAAGTTCCTCTTCGACCAGATCGTCCGTCATCGCCTGGCGAGCGCCGGTTCGTCCATCTCGCAGGTCGTCGGCTTCCGCTATTTCAATGTGTATGGTCCCCGCGAGTCGCACAAGGAACGCATGGCTTCGGTCGCCTTTCACCACTACCAACAGTTTCGCAGCGCGGGCAAGGTGCAGCTTTTCGAAGGCTGCGATGGCTATGCCGACGGCCAGCAGCAGCGCGATTTTGTCCATGTCGACGACGTCGCGCGGGTCAACCTTCATTTTCTCGATCATCCGGAAAAGTCGGGAATCTTCAATGTCGGCACCGGTCGGGCGCAGACCTTCAACGAGTTGGCGGTAGCCAACGTCAATGCCTGCCGGGCGCTGATCGGCGAAGAGGCACTGCCGCTTGCCGAGCTGGTCGGGCAGGGCTTGATCGAGTACATCCCGTTTCCGGCGGCGCTCAGGGGCAAGTATCAGAGCTTCACCCAGGCCGATCTGTCGAAACTGCGCCAGGCGGGCTACGAACAGCCGTTCGCCAGTGTCGAAGACGGCGTCCCACAGTACGTCAAGTGGTTGAACACCGGTGAATAAGACCCTCGAGGACTACGTCGGCGAGACGCCGCTGGTGCGTTTGAAGCGACTGCCGGGGGCCGGTTGCGAAGCCCGTGGCAACCTGATCCTGGCCAAGCTGGAGGGCAATAATCCGGCTGGTTCGGTGAAGGATCGCCCGGCGCTGTCGATGATCACGCGTGCCGAACAGCGTGGCGACATCGCGCCCGGCGACACCCTGATCGAAGCGACTTCGGGCAATACCGGCATTGCGCTGGCGATGGCGGCTGCCGTACGCGGCTACCGGATGATCCTGGTGATGCCGGAGAATCAGAGTGTCGAACGGCGGCAGACGATGCGCGCTTTTGGCGCCGAGCTGGTATTGACGCCCCGGGATGGCGGCATGGAACTGGCGCGCGATGTCGCCGAAGGGATGCGCAGGGATGGCCGCGGCATCATCCTCGATCAGTTTGCCAATCCCGACAACCCGCTGGCGCACTACGAGGGGACCGGTCCCGAGCTCTGGCGCCAGACCGACGGGCGAATCACCCATTTTGTCAGCAGCATGGGCACTACCGGAACGATCATGGGCGTATCACGCTACCTCAAGGAGCAGGATGCCAGCATCTGCATCGTCGGCTGCCAGCCGGAAGACGGTTCGCAGATTCCGGGTATCCGCAAATGGCCGGAGGCCTATCTGCCCAGGATTTTCGACCGCGCACGGGTCGACCGTATCGAAGCGGTCTCGCAGGGAGAGGCCGAGGAAATGACTCGCCGCCTGGCTCGCGACGAGGGCATCTTTGCCGGCATCTCGTCGGGCGGTGCCGTGGCCGTCGCGTTGCGGCTGGCCGGCGAACTCGAGAAGGCGACCATTGTCACGATCGTTTGTGACCGCGGTGACCGTTACCTGTCGACCGGCGTCTTTCCTGCGTGAGAAGAGCTTGAGCAAGGCTTGAGAGGCAGATGAAGCCGGTTCTCGCCTTTGACATCGAAACGATTCCGGACGTGGGAGGCTTGCGTCGCCTGCACGGTCTTGATCCCGGGCTATCCGATGACGAGATCGCCGAACTGGCTTTTCAGCAGCGGCGGGCGACCCATGGCAACGACTTCTTGCCGCACCACCTGCAACGGGTGGCGGTAATTTCGTGCGCGCTTCGCGTCGGCAGCGATTTCCATGTGTGGTCTCTGGCCGAACCCGAGCAGGGCGAAGGCGAAATAATTCAACGCTTCTTCGACGGCGTCGAGAAATTCACGCCGCAGATCGTGTCGTGGAACGGCGGCGGATTCGACCTGCCGGTGCTGCACTACCGCGGGCTGATCCACGGCGTCACCGCGCCACGCTATTGGGACCTCGGTGACGGAGACTACGCCGACAGTCGCGACTTCAAGTGGAACAACTACATCAGCCGTTACCATACGCGCCACCTCGATCTGATGGATCTCCTGGCGATGTACCAGCCACGCGCCAGCGTGCGCCTCGACGAGCTGGCCAAGCTGATCGGCTTTCCCGGCAAACTCGGCATGGATGGCAGCAAGGTGTGGCAGGCCTGGCAGGCGGGAGCGTTTGGCGAGGTACGCGACTACTGCGAAACCGACGTTCTCAATACCTACCTCGTTGCCCTGCGCTTTCGTCTGTTGCGGGGCGAGCTGTCACGGACAGAATACGATGCCGAGGTCGCCTTTGTTCGCGGCGAACTGGAGAAGATCGGCAAGCCGCATTGGCGGGACTTCCTGGCCGCCTGGCGCTAGGGTCGCTGCAGCAGGTCCAGAGCCAGGCCACGAAACGACTGCCTGGTTGCCGGCAACTCCTTGCACGGCACGCCATCCACTTTCTCGTCGCCGTCGTCGCTGAGTACATAGATGGCTTGCTTGCCGGGGATCGCAAACAGGGCCTCTGGCCGCAGTGTGCCGAAATCGATCGCCTTGAGCTGCTGTGGCGCGTCCGCAGCCTGCCCCGACCAGGAGTACAGGGCAAAGCCCTTGCGGTTGTGCTTTCCGCTGCCGGACGGCCCGGCGACGATCAAGAAGCCCGGAGCGATGAACTCAATGCTACGAATTCCGCGTCCGCCGAGATCGAGCAAGACGCTATCGCCAAAAATTGGGGACGCGGCCTTGTCGATCACTTCCGCCGGATTCTTCAAGGGGATCAACAACGCCTTGTTTTCTGGCAGCGGATTGCGAAATCCGATCAGCAGCTGTCCGTCGCGGGTTGCAGCGAGGCCTTCGATGTTCACGCCGCCCGGAGCTTCGGGCGAGATCACCAGTTCACTCGCCTTGGCCAGCACCGCGAAGCGACGGTCGGCGATCAGATCTCCGAGGACTCTGGAGTAGGGCGGCGTGGTCGGTTCCTGGAGCGATGGTCCTGTCGCGGTGCCGATGATGTCGGTGGCAAAAAAACGATGCCGTGACGCTGCGCTCTTCCCCTTGCTGGTTCGGCCATGCGAGGAGATCCAGTAGATCCGGTCGCCGATGCGCGCGGCACCCTCAAGGTCGGCTTCGCTCGCTTTGCCCTTTTTACGGTTTCCGAGGTAGTCGGTCAGGTCGAGGCTGGCGGTGGGGTCGCGTTTTCCGAGGCGGTAGACAGTCAGGATATCGTGCTCGTCGTCGGCGACGACAAAGTGCTCCGGTCCGAGAGCGATTGCCGCGGAGGCATCGCACAGACCGTGGTAGGATACCTCGCCGGGGCGGGTCTGGGCAGCCGCAGCGCTTACGGCAAGGGCCAGGAACAGCACGGCGGGACGAATCAGGCAGGACACGGGCGGTAGTCTCCTTCTCGAGAAACGGAGTGTAGCGCAGGTCGGCCAGCACCGGACTCAAAAGCTGACGACGGTAGCAGTTCTCATTTCAAACCCACGCAAGGGGGCTGTTGGCGTAGGTTGGCGCACGAGGATTGGCAGACTTGGGCGATGAAGATTGAGGGAAACTCTGGCTGTTCTTAAAATAACGCTGGTAAACAGTACGTTATGGTGTTAACCTCGAACTTGATCGAAGTGTTGATGATTTTCAGGTGCCCAGCCCATTTCCACCGTTGCCCCCATCCCCCTGCCGAGCCCCGCCGTCGCCTTGATCGAGAAGGTTCGGGATGCATTCCGGGCTTTGCCGGACGGGCGTAAGCAGAGCAACGCCCGGCTCTATGAGATGGAGGATGCGGCCCTTTCGGCCTTCGCCGTGTTTTTCTCGCAAAGTCCGTCCTTCCTCGATAGCCAAGTCAGGATGCAGAAGCAGTTGGGGCGGAACAATGCCTCTTCGCTGTTCGGGGTGCATGAGATTCCCTGCGATAACCAGATTCGCAATCTGCTGGATCCGGTGCCGCCGGAAACGGTGTACCCGGTCATGGCCGAGATTGGCGATGCCCTGTACCAGCAAGGCTATCTGGCGGGATTTCGCTCGCTCAACGACACCTTGCTGATTGCCTTGGACGGCACTGATTTCTTCTCCTCGGAAAAGATTTCCTGTGGCTGTTGCAGCGAGACGCGCCTGAAGAACGACAGGGTTCTCTATCGCCACATTGCCGTGACGCCGGTGCTGGTGGCGCCGGGCCAGGCGAACGCCATCCCGTTGCCGCCGGAATTCGTGCAGCCCCAGGACGGCCAGGACAAGCAGGACTGCGAATTGGCTGCCGCGGCCCGCTGGCTGGCGCGCTGGGGCGAGCACTACCGCCCGTGGCGCATCACCTACCTGGGCGACGACCTGTACTGCCATCAGTCGCATTGCCTGCGGGTGCGGGCGCAACAGGCCGACTTCCTGTTCACCTGCAAGCCCGAATCCCATGCCACGCTCTACGAGTGGGTCGGCGATTTCGAGCGCAACGAGCAACTCGGCCGCGTCGTACAGGCGCGACGCGTCGGCAAGAAGTACTTTACCGACACCTATCGCTATGCCCATCAAGTGCCATTGCGCAACACGGACGATGCCGTGATGGCCAACTGGCTGGAACTAATCACCACCGATGCCCGCGGTGCCATCGTCTTCAAGAACGCCTGGGCCACCTCGCATGCCATCACCGACCACAACGTCGCCGCTCTGGCTTCCGCCGGGCG
>DIME01000102.1 GCA_002425405.1 Candidatus Accumulibacter vicinus | reverse complement strand
TTGAAGGCTTGGTCACGGGCTAAAAGTTGCACATCGCGTTGAGGAAAGGAATTTCGAAACTCAGGCGTGGACTGTGGCGTGATGAAGCCGAACTGGGTCCGCGCCTTGATCCATTTAGAACTGCTGGCTATCGTGCTATAGCCACGGTAAGCGTGTGGCCGATCTCGGCCAGATCGCCCAGATCGTGGTGTTGCGCCATCCACTCCCGATTAGGGCGAACACGCAACGCCTCAAGTTCCGCTTCCATCCGCCCTTTATACAGACATCTTGCCTCGATGTTCACAGGTGGCCCCTAACCAATGGATTCTTCAGCTATTGACCCGAAGGACAAATTCATCCTGGTTTTCGCTTATGGTCATCAGGCAAGAAGCCTGTAGAATAGTCCCCGGGCCTGTAGCTCAGTTGGTTAGAGCAGAGGACTTAGCGAGGGCAGCCTGAACATCGTCCGATGTCTGGTTGTCCTCATGGGTTGCCCGTTGCCAATCGTATGCTGGTGGCGGGTAGAACTGGTCAAATTCGGTGGAAGCTAAGCCCCCCGGCGGGGTATGCCAATACCGAGCCAAGTCCCCAAGCAATGCGGGGGAAAGGTGTAGAGACTAGACGGCCAGCCGATCACAGGAAGGTATAGTCCAGACCACAAACCTGAAAGGGGCGGCGAAAGTCGTAGTGGTAAGCATAATCCTTTGGTCCAGGGTTCAAGTCCCTGCGGGCCCACCAAACCCAAAGACCAACCCCTCATCGGGTTGGTCTTTTTTTGCGTACTCCCGCGTGTTGGCGCGGGTTCGTGCGTGTTCCTGTGGACTTCGTGGTTTCCCGCCGGCGCCTGATTTTGGCAGTTTCCACTCTCTCCTGGCCATTTTTCTCTCCGGCCTCGCTGTCGGCTGGAGGCCGAAGTCCACGAGTGGCCCGAATTGGCCATCGAAAAATAAACAGGTTGGCTCTTTATGCGTTTCGGACGGCTAGGCCAAGAGAGCATTGAGGAGAGGTTTCAGCAAGCCTTTGCCACGGATTCTGGCGTTGTGCACGAACTGGAAGAAGCCCAGATAGAGCGGGAGCTTTTCTTGTGAGAGGCCGCGATGGGGACGCAACCAGAAGCGCAGCAATGACCAGAAGCCTTCCATCGTATTGACATGGACTTCATGAAACCCGTCGCCATCTTCATCACGGGCGTACTCGCCCCGACCATGGCACACGGTTTTGTGTTCGTACCCCCCCCCCCCACTCGGGCAGGCGAGCGTAAATGTCATACTCGTCGGTGTAGAGGGTCGTGCCGGGTACGATGACAGCCAAGATCAACGGTTTGAGGGTCGGTTGCTGAACGTTTTCGAGCATCCGCACCACCCCCTCTCCGCCGCGTTGGAGCATCCCGAAAATCGGCGGCTTCTCTTTTTCCAGGGTACCGTGCCCGCGAGCGCCCTTCAGGCGCCGTCGTCGGCCTTGACGGCCTTTTTTTCCGCTTCGGGGTAGCCCTTGTGGCCTGCCACGACATAGACCTCGTCACACTCGACCTCACCCGAAAGCGTCGGCTCCCCTTGCACCGCCACGATGCCCGCGCGCAATTGCGAGGTCATGCGGTGCACATCATCTTTATTCAGACCCAACTCCTGTCCGATCTGCTCGTTGGAGAGGTTCAGACCCATCAGGTATAGGCACAAGATCCACACCTCCAGCGGTTGGTGGTGACCCGCGAAGATCGTTCCAGTCAAGTCGTCAAAGTAGCGTTGGCAAGCCGTGCAGCGATATTTCCGGCGCGACGGCTGGGTCGTGTCATGACCTTGCCGGGTCACTTCGGGTGATGCACAATGCGGGCAGCGTACTCCCTCCGGCCAGCGCCGTTCGCGTATTTCGTCGTAACACTTGGCATCGTCCAGCAAGTCCTGAAGGTGGAGCATCGGGCCATATCCTCACAGAATAACAACTCAAAATTCTATCGGAATGGGTGCCTCCCTGCAGATAGATGTTCAACCGTCCGAAACGCATAAAGAGCCAAAATGTAAAGATCTCATTCATGAGAGACTACAAGGAGAACACTCATGATCCGCCAACTGCTCATCATCGCCGTTGCTTCGGTGGCTGGTTCCGCCTACGCCGCCATGCCGGTCTTCGCCGCCAAATGCGGCGCTCAGCTCAATGTCGATACCAACCCGGCAGGCAAGGTCTACATGAACGGCAAGGTCGCCAAGACCACTAGGCGCCCGGACGGCCAGATTTCCGCCAATTCGGCGGGCACCTGGGTCGATATCAATCCGCGCGGCGATCAACCCCCGTTTGTCACCTATACCGCCCAGAACAAGTCGACCGGCGAATGCGAGATTCTCTCGTTCCAGGCTGCTGGCGGCGCGTTGGCAGCCGCGCCGTCCGCCCGCGCGTCGCATTCGGAGCGTGCCGGCCAGGGCCAGTTCGACGCCAGCGGCAACATCCCGTGCGCCGGAAACAAGGGCCAGCCGATGGGCCAGTGCAAGTTCCAGGTGGCGCGCGATTCCGGCGGCAGTGCTTCGGTGAAGGTGACCCTTCCGAGCGGCAAGACGCGCTTCATCTTTTTCGAGAAGGGTAAGGCAATCAGCGCCGACCTCAGCCAGGCCGACGGCGACATGACCTTCAAGGCGACCAAGGAGGCGGACCTGTTCAAGATCCGCGCCGGCCACGAGCACTACGAAATTCCCGAGGCCGCTGTTTTCGGCGGCTGACGGCCGCTACGGCCAATTAGCATGTTTTTCTCGGCAGGGGCGTTGCTCCCGCCGTCCTTGTGTTACACCAACAAGCCAGATACAGGAGAAGATCATCATGAGCAATGCAACAGTCGACAAGGCTGCTGGCCAGGCCAAGGAAGTCCTCGGCAAGGTGACCGGCGACACGAAACTCAAGAACGAGGGCAAGCTGGAGCCGGCCGGCGCATCGATCCGGGAAGTTGCCGGCGAGGTGGCGGACGGTGTTGCCGGGACCGTCGGCAAGGCCATCGATTCGGTGGGCAATGCAGCCGAACGCCTCAAGGACAAGCTCTCGGGCAAGGGCTGAACTCATTCACCGGGAGCCGGTGTTCAATTGGTTGCCGCAACCTCTCAAGGGAAAGAACATGGATCTCATCGTCACGATCGTCGTCGGCTTCCTCGTCGGCTTGATCGCTAAGTTCCTCATGCCGGGCCCGGACGGGGGCGGCTTCATTCTCACGACGATTCTCGGCATCGCCGGCGCCTTTGTGGGCAGTTTCGTCGCCGGCGCGCTGGGCATGACCGGGGCCGTCGGCTGGATTAGCTCCATCCTTGGCGCCATCCTGATTCTTGCCGTCCTTCGGCTGATCAAGAAAGCCTGAAGCCATAATTTTCCGGACGCGCGCGGCTACGACGCCGGGTTTCCTGGATGGCGTCGACACCTTGGCATCGGCTGTTTCTGCTCGGATTTTTTCGCCATGTGGAGGAATTTCTCATGACCGCCAGCGAGCCTTTCGCGCGGACCGATCATCCGCTGACCCGGCTGGGAGACGCGGGCGCCGCAGCAGGCGGAAGCTGCCGCTGCCGACAACGAGCGCAGCGTCAAGCCGGTGCAGTTCGCCAAGGGCAAGAACCAGACGCAGGTTGCCAATCCAGCAGGTGTGCAGCGTATGACTGGGCCGTCCCGGTTTCGTGGGGTTGTACCCGACCTCGGCGCCCACCTGGTGGCCGTAGAGCCGCTTGAGGGTGGTGTCGATGTCGAGAATCCAGGGTGTACGCAGCGCTTCGCAGCTGCTCTCAGAGCGCGGTGTCCATCCACGCCGTACTCTTCGCCAGTTGCGCCGACCGAGCAGCGCGTTCTTCGTCGCTGCAGTATCGGGGTTGATTCGGCGCCAGATGCGCCAGAGCGCGGCGCAGGCTTTCATCGCTGATGATCTTGTTCATGCCCAGAATCTGTGGCGCGACTTTGTCGCCACGCAGTCCGGTCACGTGCGCATAGCGCCGCTGGCCATCCAGGATCGACAATAGCCAGGTGCCGAGAACGTCAC
>DIME01000076.1 GCA_002425405.1 Candidatus Accumulibacter vicinus | reverse complement strand
TCCCCACCTGCTTGCGCACCTGCACCAGCTCGACCTGGGGGTCGTAAATGTTCTCGCCCATGACCTGGATGCTGCCCTCGATACGAACGTAGCCGAGGCGCTCGTTGATGCGGTTGACGCTGCGCAGGAAGGTGCTCTTGCCGCATCCGGAAGGCCCGATCATCGAGGTGATCATGCCTTGGCGAATGCGCAGATCGACGTCGTAGAGCGCCTGAAAGGTTCCGTACCACAGGTTCAGTCCCTGGCTGTCGATCGCGTACTCGGGCGTCGGCTGCAGGAGCGCAGCGGTCTGGTCGGTATTCATCTTGCATCGTATCCTTGGTAGGCAATACTGGAATCGGCGGGGAATCGGCGCGCGTGCGCTGCTTGCCTGCCGGCGCGGTCTGGCTAGCCGAATCTTCCCTCGACGTAGTCGCGCGTGCGCTGGTCTTTCACCTCGCCGGTGAACAGGTCTTCGGTGACGCCAACCTCGACACACTCGCCGTTGAGAAAGAAGGCGGTTCGATCGGCCAGGCGCCGCGCTTGCTGCACCAGATTGGTGACCAGGAGAATCGTCACTTCCTGTCGCAACTCCTTGAGAACGTCCTCGATGCGCATCGTGGTGACCGGATCGACGGCGATCGAGAACTCGTCGAGCATCAGGAGATCCGGTTCCTGCGACAGCGCTCTGGCGATCGTCAGGCGTTGTTGCTGACCACCGGACAGCAGGCTGCCGAGGGCGTGCAAACGATCCTTGACTTCGTCCCAGAGGGCCGCGCGGGTCAGACAGCGCTGCACGATCACGTCCAGGTCCGCCTTGGTGTTGATCCCGCGCAGCCGCGGCGACAGGGCCACGTTGTCGTATACCGTCATCGGCAGGCCCACCGGCAGCGGAAAGACGACACCGATGCGGCTGCGCAGGGCATAGACGTTCTTCAATCGACTCGTATCGCGACCGTTGAAGCGGATCTCGCCGTCCACCTTCATCCCCGACGTGAACACATCCATCCGGTTGATCGCCTTGAGCAGTGAGGTCTTGCCGGCATTGGCCGGGCCGATGATGCCGAAGATCTCGTGCTCGCGGACGGCCAGATTGACTCCTCGCAGCGCCACCGTGTCGCCGTAGCGGATGGTCAGGTTCCTGATCTCGAGCTTGTGCGGGAAGTTGTCGGTCGGTGCCACGCTATCGCTGGCCACCGCCGCTGCGCTGGAACTCACCATTTCTTTTTCCCCCTCAGCCACATGCGGAAAGCGATCGACAGGCTGTTCATCGTCAGGACCAGGGCGATCAGCACCAACGCGATGCCGAAGGGAACCTGTTCGGCGATCTCCGGCACCTGCGTCGCCGCGACGAACAGATGCAGGGACAGGGCCATCGTCTGATCGAAAACGCTTTGCGGCAGGAACGGCGTAAAGAAGACGGCGCCGGTGAACATGATCGGCGCCGTTTCGCCGGCCGTTCGCGAGACCTCGAGAATGACCCCGGTGAGGATGCCGGTGATCGAGTTCGGCAGAACCACGCGGCGGATCGTCTGCCAGCGCGTCGCCCCCATGTTCCAGCAGGCCTCGCGGAAGGCCTGCGGCACCGCCTGCAGCGACTCGCGCGTGGCGACGATGACCACCGGCATGGTCATCACCGCCAGCGTCAGGCTGGCGGCAAGGATGCTGGTGCCGAACTTGAAGAAGAGGACGAAAGCGCCAAGCCCAAACAGGGCATGGACGATCGACGGAACGCCGGCAAGATTGATGATCGCCAGGTTGATCGTTCGCGTGAACCAGTTGTCACCGGCGTACTCGCTGAGGTAGATCGCGGCGAAGATGCCGATCGGCACCGACAGGAGCAGCGCGACCGTCACCAGCCAGATGGTCCCGAGCAGCGCCGGAAAGACGCCGCCAGTGCGCATGCCATTGGTCGGCGCAGTCAGCAGGAACTCCCAGGAAATCGCTGCGCCGCCCTTCACCACCAGGGTGCCGAGGATCAGCAGCACGGGCGTGATCAGGAGCAGGGTCATCAGCCCGAAGAGCAGCCGGTAGCGTTGCTGCACACGCTGGTTGTGCTGGTTCAGGTCGCTGGCCTGAAACATCGTTGGATTGGCGGTGGCCATGGCTTACCCCTTGCGAATTCCGCGCACGATCAGATCGGCGCTCAGATTGATGATGAAGGTCACGAGGAAGAGGAAGATGCCGATGGTAAACAGCACCTGGTAGTGCTCGCCGCCGACGACCGCCTCGCCGAGTTCGGCGGCAATGGTCGCGGTGAGCGCGCGCACCGAGTCGAAGATGCTGTTCGGGATGTTCACCGCATGGCCGGTGGCCATCAGCACCGCCATCGTTTCCCCGAAGCCACGGCCGACCCCGAGCAGCACGCCGCCGAGCAGGCCGTTCTTCGCCGCCGGCAGCACCACCTTGTAGATCACCTGCCAGCGGGTCGCGCCCATCGCTTCGGCGGCCTCGCGATAGCGGTCGGGAACGGCCTTCAGGGCATCCTCGGCGATCGAGGTCATGATCGGCGCCGCCATCAGGCCGAGGATGATGCCGGCGTTGAGCACGCAGAGGCCGACCGGAATGTCGAACCACTTGATGAGCAGCGGATTCATGATCACCAGGCCGATGAAGCCCCAGACCACCGAAGGGATTGCTGCCAGCAGTTCGACCAGCACCTTGAGTGCTTCGCGCGTCTTGCCGCTGGCGAACTCGGCGATGAAGATGGCGGCACCGAGCGAGAACGGCACCGCGACCAGCATCGCCAGCCCGGTGACGCTGGCCGTGCCGGCCATCAGCGCGAGGATGCCGTACTCCGGATCCTCGGCGTCGCTCGGCGACCAGTAGGGGGTGAGGAAGAACTCGCGGAAGTCCATCTTCTCGAAAACGAAGCCGATTCCTTCCTTGGTGACGAAGAAGAAGATGCCGAGCACGAAGAGGATGGCCGAGATGCCGCAGACGAAGACGATGCCGGCAAGCAGCTTGTCGACGTACCAGTCGGGGTCACGGCGGTCGAAATCCTCGGCCGTGCGGGCGTCGGTAGCGCGGTTGCGCAGCGCCTGGGTCGTGGTGCTCATCTCAGTGGGCCTCCTGGCCACGCAGAACCGTCATCAGATTGCTGACCTGCAGGGCGATCTCCCGACTGAGGATGCGAAGATCAGGCGGCACGCTACCGGGTCGGGTGACTTCCCACTCGAGTGCCACGGTATGGAAAGGCATCTGCTCGACGTACGACTTGACCGGCCCCTGCAGGCTGACGATGATCTGGAAGGCAGCGAACTCCTGATGGTGCGCTGGGATCGCTTGCGGCCGGTGGTTGCCGAGGTCGATGCCCAGTTCCTGCAGCAAGGCAATCGACTGGGAATCGGTGACACCGGCCGTCCGGCCGCGACTGTGATACTCGCCAACCTCCGGGAAGTTCTTGCGCGCAATCGCCTCGGCGATCGGGCCGAGAAGGCTGTTGTCCTCGTCGACAAAGAGGATACGGAAGAACTTCGGCCCCTTGCCCTGGCCGGTGACCGCGAAGACCGTATCTTCACAGATGTTCTTGGCCTGATCGGAAACCCGTTCGAGCGCGTTGAAAACCGACAGGAAAGCGAACAGTTCCTTGACGCTCGATTGACCGCCGGCACCGATCAGGTCGTCGAAGGCCATGTCAAAGGTCCGCTCGACCTGATCGGCGATGACCATCGTCGCCTTTGCCTTGTCGGCGTTGCCTTCGAGGAAGGCGTCGACGGCCTGCTTCAGCATCTGCCGCGATTCGCCGGCCATCAGCTCGATCTCACGCTGGAGTAGCCCCTGCGGCGGGCGAGGGACCTGAACCGCCTCGCGGCAGATCGTCACCGCATAGTCGCCGATGCGCTCGAGCGCGACATTGGCATGGACGACGGCCCCCATCAGGCGCAGGTGACTTCCGGTCGGCAGGTGCACGCTGATGAAGGCCATGCGCATGCGATCCAGCTCGTTGCTGACGGCGTTGATCCGGTTGTCGGCGAGAACCGTGGCGTAGGCAAGCCGGTCGTCGTCGGCCAACAGCGCGTGCACGGCATCGTCGAGGGCCTTCTCGACGAGTCCGGCGAGCAGGCCGACCTGTTGCTTGATCTGGGACAGATCTCTTTCGAGACGTTCTTCGTAATGACTCATCGCTGGCTTCTTCCTCAGGCGCAGGAACACGGGCTTGGGCGGGGTGCCGGTGGCGTGCCGGCGCCCCGCCGCAAACGACTTATTTGCAGGTGACTTTCTTGACCGGCGCGTAGCCTTCCTTCTCGATGATGCACTGGCCGGTGTTGCTCTTGATCCAGTCCATGTATTTCTTCACCTCGCCGGTCGGCTCGCCGTTGGTGTACATGAACAGCGGCCGGGAGATCGGATAGGTGCCGTCGAAAGCGGTCTGCTCGGTCGGCTTGACACAGGGTTTGCCGGCTGCCGGAGCGACGCACAGCGCCTTCATGTGGTCGGTGACGTACGCCAGGCCGCTGTAGCCGATCGCACACGGCGTCTTCTCGACGAGGTCGGCAACGTCCTTGGAACCGTGCATGTCGAGTGTGCCCTGACGGAACTTGCCCTTTTCACCGAGCACGGCTTCCTTGAAATAGGCGTAGGTACCGGAGTTGTTCTGCCGGCTGACGACGACGATCTCGCCCTTGCACCCCGGAATCGTGATGCCCAGATCGCTCCACTTGCTGGCACCACCGTCGCGTCCGTAGATCTTCGCCAGGTCGGTCACCGTGATCGAGTCTGCCGGGAATTTCTTGTTGACGAAAATGGCGAGCGCGTCATAGCCGATGATGTGCTCGACCGGTTGCCGGCCCTTCGCCTGTGCCTCCTTGATCTCCTTCTCCGACATCTTGCGGCTGGAGTTGGCGATATCGACGGTACCGTTGATCATCGCCGCAATGCCGGTGCCCGAACCGCCGCCGGAAACCGCCACCGCCACATTGGGGTTGACCTTGCCGTACTGTTCGGCCAGCGACTGGGCCGCATTGACGAGGGTGTCCGAGCCCTTGTTCTGGATCTCGGTTCTGGCGGACGCGCCGGCGGCGGCCATCGCGCCGATGGAAAGGACAGCCAGATTGCGTAACATCGAGCGATGGGTCATCTGAGATTCTCCGAGTGATTTCAGGTTGGAAAAGATTCACCTGCTGCTGACAGGAAGACCTATCGTAAGGTGCTCCTGCGACCCTGTAAATTGGGGCGCAAACCTAAGGGATACCGCTAGCGGCGAACACCTCGAGAAGCCCGTCGAGGCGCCCAAGGGAGCGCATTCTGGGCGGTAGTAAGGGAAACGCTTACGCAATCAAGCTATGCCGGAAACGCCGGGCACGGGCATAATGGCGGCTCGATCAACTCGCAACGTCCACTCATGCCAAAGTCGGCGATCCGGCCTCTCGGTTGGCGCGCTGCCCTGCTGATCTTTCTGGGCTATCTCGCGCTCGACTGGACAAGCCAGAACCATCCACTGCACGGCCTTGCCATCACGCCCTGGAGTCCGGCGCCGGCGCTCGGCCTGCTGTGTCTCGTGCGCTATGGTGGGAGGGCCGCGCCACCGCTGGCGCTGGCGATCCTGCCGGCCGATGGCTGGCTGCGTGAACTGTCGCTGCCCTGGCAGCTGGGCGCCGGCATGGCGATGCAGCTGGTGGCGGGCGATTGGGCGATTGCAGAAGTCATGCGCCGCCGCCTCAACCACAAGGGCATGTTTGTCGATCGGCGCCGCCTGATCACCTGGGTCAGCATCGTCGTCATCGGTACCCTGCTTAATAGCCTGGCCTTCATTGCCGGCTTGACGCTGACCCGCTTTCTGCCGCCCGAGGCAGCCGCCGAGTCCCTGGTACATCACTGGCTCGGCCAGCTCGGCAGCGTTCTGGTGTTCATGCCACTGTTGGCCATGCTGATGGAGACGCGCGGTCGCGCCCGACTGCGCCCGCTGTTGCTTGGCCAGGAGTCGTTGAGCCTGGTGGCCACCGGCAGCGTTCTTGCGTTCACCTACTTTACTGGTGAGGTGACGGAGTTCAAATACTTCTCCGTGCTGTTCCTGCCCATCGCCTGGGCCGCCGCCAGGCAAGGCCTGGCCGGAGCCGTGCTCACCGTTGGACTGACGCAGGTCGGCGTCATCGCGGCGGCACGCTTGCTCGATCTTTCTGCTGTCAATCTGCTCGAGCTGGAAGTGCTGGTGATGGTGCTCGCCCTGTCGGGATTCTTCATCGGCGTGGTGGTCGATGAGAAACAGCGGCTCGGTGCCGAGCTGCAGCAGACGCTGCGCCTCGCCGCTGCCGGCGAGATGGCCGGCGCCCTGTCGCACGAACTTCATCAGCCACTGACCGCGCTGCTGATGTACGCCAAGGCGGGTCAGCATTTGCTCGCTGCCGGGGAAACCGGCGAGCGGCTGCGCGATGTGATCGGGCGCCTGGAGGCGGAATCCCAGCGTGCAGCCGACGTGGTCAGTCGCCTGCGCGATTTCTTTCGCACAGGAACGACCCGCCTCGAACGGATCTGGCTGCGTGAGCTCCTCTCCTCGGCGGCATCGCGTTTGTCCGCGCAGGCCCAGCAACAGGGCATCGCGTTGGTGCTGCATCCGGCGCCGGCGTGCGCGCTGTGGGCGGATCGGCTGCAGCTCGAAGTGGTTTTGCGCAATCTGCTCGCCAACGCCTTCGAGGCGGCTGCCGAACGACCCGAGGCAGAGCGTCAGGTGCGCGTTTCGACACATCTGGAAAACCCTGGACGTGTCTGCATCACGGTCGAAGACAGCGGTCCAGGTGTCGCGGAGGAAATGGTGGAACATCTGTTCGAAGCGTTTCATACGTCGAAGGCAAGCGGCATGGGATTGGGCCTCGCCATCAGCCGGGCCATCATCGAGGCACACGGCGGCAGTCTGTGGGCCGAGGTGGCCGATCACGGCGTGTTCAAAGTGGTTCTTCCGATCGAGGAGTCTCCCGGCGATGGCACATGAGGTAAACACGGTCTTCATCGTCGAGGACGATCCGTCGGTACGCGATGCGCTGGGCCTGCTGCTCGGTCTGCAGGGCCTGACGGTCGCGCTGTTTGCCGACGCCGAGAGCTTCCTCGCGGCCCGCCGCCCCGATTGGTACGGTTGCCTGCTGATCGACATCCGCATGCCGGGAATGGACGGCCTCACGCTGCAGAAGCGTCTTCTCGAGAGCGGCTGTGGGCTGCCGGTGATCGTCATGACCGGACATGGCGACGTCGATTCGGCGCGGCGGGCCTTCCGCGCGCAGGCGGTCGATTTCGTGGAAAAGCCGATCGATCATGACCGACTGATGCGGGCCATCGAAGAGGCGTTCGCGCGGCAGCGATCGCAAAGGAACAATCGGGATCGGAACGCCGAATCCGCCGGCCTGCTGGCGGCCCTGACGCCACGCGAAGCGGAAGTCATGGAACAGGTGGTGGCCGGCCGGCACAACCGGGAGATTGCGCGCGAACTGGGCATCAGTCCACGCACCGTCGAGGTACACAAGGCCAGACTGCTGGCCAAGCTGCGCGTCAACAGCATCGCCGATCTCGTTCGACTGAGTCTGCAGAACCGGGATACCAGCCAAGGCTGACTGCCTCGACCGTGCCCGGTGGTCGTTAACTCATGCGACGGTTCATCAAGGTTATTTCAGACTTCTGCCTGCCTTATCATTGCGCACTCAGGTCACAGGCTCCGGGAGTCTCCTGCAAGCCACCCGATCCACCTTCTTCACCCACCCCTCTCGAACGGAGACCGAATCCGATGTCAGACCTCTCGCTGGCCCTGGCCAGCATCCTCCAGTCCGTCCTGCGCCCCGGCGATTTCCATGCCACCGGCAGACTCGACATTTTCACGCCGCAACTCGAAGTGACGGGCGTCGGGCCGGTTGCGCTGCCGCTCCTGCCGGCGCAGGCCGAACAACTGGTCGCCGTTGCCGAGCACGCGCCCTACGGCCGCGGTACCGACACCCTCATCGACACCCGTGTCCGGCGGACCTGGCAGATTGGCGCCGATCGCGTGCACATCGGCGGCCGCCACTGGGCGCAGAGCCTGGCCACGATCGTTGCCCGCAGCGCCACTGGTCTCGGCGTGCTGGAGCCCGTCGCGGCTGAGCTGTACAAGATGCTGATCTACGATGCCGGCAGTTTTTTCGTCAGACATCGCGACACGGAGAAGGCGCCGGGGATGTTCGCCACCCTGGTCATCGTCCTGCCGTCGCTGCACACCGGCGGCGAGCTGCTCATTCGCCATCGGGACCGCGAGGTTTGCCTCGACCTCGCGTGCGAGGACGCTTCGGAGATTGCTTTCGCCGCTTTCTACGCCGACTGCTGGCACGAAGTGCGGCCGATCAGCTCCGGCTACCGCCTGGTACTGATCTACAACCTGATCCGTCAGGGGCCGGGAAAGCCGCCCGAGCCACCTGCTTACGACGCCGAGGAAGATCGGGTGACCGACTTGCTCGGCCGCTGGGCCAGCGAAATCACCGCGACAATGACCGATACGCCCCGCGACTGCCCCGACAAGCTGATCTATCCCCTGGAACATGCCTATACCCCGGCGGAGATCGGCTTTGGCTCGCTGAAGAACGCTGACGCAGCCGTTGCGACGGTGCTCGTCGCTGCTGCCCGGCGAGCGAATTGCGAACTCCATCTCGCCCGCCTGACGATCGAAGAGAGTGGTAGCGCCGAATACTCGTATTCGGGCTCGCGGCGCGGCCGTTATTCGGAACCGGACGACGACGACGACTTCGAGATCGGCGAGATCTACGATCGCTCGCTGACGCTCTCGGAATGGCAGACGCCTGACGGCAGCCGGCCGGAACTCGCCGACCTGCCGTTCAGCGAAGAGGAACTCTGCCCACCCGATGCGCTCGACGACGAAGAGCCCGATGATCAACAGTTCTTCGAAGCCACGGGGAACGCCGGCGCGAGCTTCGAACGCACCTATCACCGCGCCGCCCTCGTCGTGTGGCCGCAGGCCGGGAAACTCGGGGTCATCGCCGCCGCAGGCAGCGCAGTGTTCCTGCCCTACCTGGCAGGACTGGCCCGGCGCTGGGCCGAGAGCGGCGATGATCCGGCGGCGATCGAGTGGCAACAGGCCCACCGCCTCGCCCGCCTGGTGATCGACAACAGTGCCAACTGGCTCATCCCGAGTTGGCCATCGACCAGCAGCACCGGCCGGTCGGCCACCCTGCTGGCCACCTTGAACCGCTTGCAGGACACCGAAAACATCGCCTTGTTGTTGGCCAAATTGACCGCCCAAGGCTATTACGACAGCCTCGACAACGAGGCTCTGGCCAATGCCGCTGCGTTGCTGCCGCCCGCGCAGGCGGCCGAGCTGATCGAGCGCATCATCGCCAGGAACGCGCCCAATCAGCCGAGCGCCTGCGCGGAACTGCTCGAGCGGATCGCTGCGCAATTTTCGGCAGCTCCGACGGCCGGTCACCGTGACATGCTGCTGGAACCTGCGGCGACGGCGTTGCTCGCGGCCTTGCCGGGCGACCCGGCGCTGCCACGCCAACCGGAGACCTGGTCACGACCGTTCGCGGTGACCCCGGCGCTGGTCGTCGATCTGCTGACCGCACTGCGGCATCTCGGCGCACTCGCGCTGGCCGAGCGCGCCGTCGACCACCTGCTGGCGTGGCCCGACACCTTCGCGATCGATGCCATCCTCGTTCCCGCCGCCCTGCGGCTGGCGGAACAGGGCGGCGATGCGCGCGACTGGCCGCCGACCCGGCGTCTCATCACCGCCTGCCTCGACCATCTCGACCAGCGCATCGCCGAGCCGCTGGCAGCGCCGACGGATTTCTCCCGTCCCAGCCAGATCGCCTGCAAGTGCAACCCTTGTGCCGAACTCTCCGCTTTCCTTGCCGACCCGGTGCGCAAGGTCTGGACATTCAAGGCCGCTGAAGTTCACCGCAGCCATGTCGAGAGCTCGATTCGCAACCATGACTGTGACCTGAATCTGGCGACCGACCGCCGCGGCCGCCCCTATACGCTGGTGTGTACGAAGAACCAGGCCAGCTACCTGCGGCGGGTAGCGCAGCGCAAAAAGGACCTCGAAGACCAGGCCCGCCTGACGATGGCGCCTGCGACCTGAGAAGAGCGGGCGTAACAAGATAAGTAGGCAAGTCTGCCTGATGGTCGACGAGGGATCCCGAACAGGTTACGCAAGGCCAGCTTCGACGCATGCTCTGGCGCGGAACCAGAAGCTGCCGCCTGCGCGGAGGAATCGAACGGCCGGGTGTCGAACTACCTGAGGTTGCCAGGCGACGGCATGCTGCGGTAACCCGAAGCCGTACCGCTGATCTCGCGCCACAGTTCGCTGATCGGTACGCGATTCCTGGTCGTGAAGTCGACCCACTCAGTGGGCACTGCTGTGCCGGGATGAAAGCGGACTCCCCAGATTGGCTCGAAGGCATCGGTGCGCAGCGAATAGCGGGCGTCACCGATAACCGTCGGGTCACTGGCGGAATGCGCTGTCCAGCCGGCCGAGAAATAGCTGAAGCGGGCAAAGTCGCGGCGGACGCGCTGGTCGGCTCTGGCCTGCGGCGAGAGATCCTTCTCCAGCAGCAGATCGACGTGGCTGCCCTCCTTCCAGAGGGTCGTTGCGGCTCCGAGGAGACGCAGACGATCAGTGTACAGCGTCTCGCCCGACTGGTAGACCGATCGCCAGAGTACCGGATTACCCACTGTCGGAAACATCTCGGCGCGCGTTACCGGATGCCCGCGGGCTGCGGCGATCTGCGCCTGCAAGTCCAGCGCACGCTCACGCTGCCAGGCCGCCAGGCTGACGTAGCCCAGACCGAGCAGCAGGGCCAGCAGCGCCGGACCCCGGGACCGCCGACGCACGGCAAATACCAGCCCAAAGAGGAGGATCAACGTCAGCAAGGGGCCGATGGTGGTGATCCAGTGCCAGGCCACGCGCAACGGTGAGAACGGCCACAGCAGATGCGTCCCGTAGTTGGTGCAGGCGTCGAGCACCCCATGCGTTGCATAGCCAAGGGTGCCGGCCACGAGGAGTGCTCGCCAGTCGGGGCGATGGCGCTGCTGCAGCAGCCACGGCGAGATGGCGATGATGCCGCCAACCGGAATGAAGGCCAGCGCGTGCGTGAAGTGGCGGTGGTACTCGATCGCCAGCAAGGGATCGGCCGAGCTCCTGATCAGGATGTCGAGGTCAGGCAACACACCGCCGAGGCCGCCGACCAGCCACGCCTGGCGCCCCAGACGCGGGCCAAGGGCAGCCTGCGCAGCCGTCGCACCGAGCAGTGCATGGGTCAGAGGATCCATTCGAACTCCTGCCACCGACAATAAAGAGCGTCCGGGTGGACGCCCACCCGGACGCTCGTCGAGCTGCAGGAACGCTACGCGGTGTGCCGCCGCCGCAGGCAACCCAGACCAGCGATGCCGCCGATGAGCAGCAGCCAGGTCGACGGCTCGGGGACGAGCGACAGGTGTAGCGGGCCGCGCGTCGTGGACAACGGCGGGATGGTGTCGAGCGACAGTTCGACGAACACGTCGAAGAAGCTGTCAATCCTGAATCTAACCGCTTGTCCGCCATCTGCCGTGATCGATGAGAAACCGGTAGACGGCACCGCAGGATCCAGCGTCAGTGTCAAGGTATGTCCGAGCACCGGGCCGCTCAGCGAAAGCGCCAGCAGTTCGGTCGACCAGGTGCCAAGAGCGCTTGGCGATGTACGCCCGATAATTTCCTCCTCGAGCGTGCCAGACAAGTTCACGGACCCGATCGGAACCCCTCCCAGGTTCGTCAAGGTGCCCACGTAAGACGCATTGGCGACGATATGCTGGCCTGATGAATCGAAAGTGGACGAAACGAGTGATGTCAGCGTGATCGTTCCCGGCACGACACAGGCGCTCGCCGCGGGGAAGCAGCCAACACCGATCGACGAAGCGTACGGAACGTTGAGGACCGGCAACGTTGGGGTGGCGGAAATGACGGACGCGCGTGCTGTCGTGACACACGCAAGCAAAGTGATGATGCCGGCTGTCAGCGCGGCAGGAAAGCGTCGATGCGAACCAAACATCATGATGTTCTCCTCGCCAAAAGATAGGCCTCGAGGATTCGAGAGCCTGGCCACGACTTTAGCACGCTGTTTCGCCGGCGTGCAATCTGGCTGACTACTGGGGAAACCCGAACCGACCAAGTCCCGGCAGCTTGATGCCCGGTGAGTTGAAATCGAGGCCGAGGGTGAAACCGAGCAGATTGATCTCGATACCCTCCTCCCAGCCGACCAGCACGCCAGCAGCGCCGAGCACCGACACCTGCACGCCGGTGCCGCTCGGGCTACGCGCCAGTACGGCACCACCAGGCAGGTAATCCTTGCCAATCGCGGTCGGCGGCAGGTCAACTCCCAGCTCGGGCACTGCGCGCGCGATATGCGCGACGAAGGTGTTGCTGTTGGGGCCCGGCCAGGTCCGATAGGTGTTCGGATAGGCGTAGACCTGGATCACCGCTTCAGGCGTGCTGGCCGGATCGGGCGCTTGACCGGAGGAGTCGCGGCGTGCCGTTCGCCAGTCATTCCCGGCGCGCTCGAGGACGGTGCATCCGGTCGAGATCGCCACCGGCACCAGCATGCACGCGACAAGCGCGAGGCTCAGGCGGATCGATCGGCGCATGATCGCCCCCCTCTGCCTGCACGGTGTCTGGACGAAGCGACAACGCGGAGGAGTCGCGGTTGCTGGAGTCCATGGACTCCATGGACTCCAGTCAAGGGACTGCGCACCGGTTGATTCGTGAAAAATCGCTCATCGGAAAATTTTACACCTGCCATGGCGCTCTCCTTGCAATGGCATCAACGGCGTCGTTACGCACCGCGCTGGTGCATGCCCGCCAGGAGAACCCGTCTGCTACGCCAATATCATGGCCGTGCCGGCAACTGCGGGGCGCCATCAGGCATTGCCTCCGGCAGACGGCCAATCACGAGGAGCACGCTGGCGCCTGATAGAGGTCACCAAAGCGCGACACGGAAGCCATCGGGTCAGCCGTTACGGGAACTGGCGCGTTATTTGCTTGACCAAAAGTGATATGCGGCTCCAGTGCCGATTCGACCCGGCACGGTCGAGATCATCGGGGAGGATAAAATCCGTTTATTGGAGATCAACATGGATATCGTCAGTCATTTTGCCGCCCGCTTCGACCGCACCCGCGAAGAGGAGCTTTCGCTGGAGGAGTATCTCGCGGCGTGCAAACGGGATCCTCTGAGCTATGCCAGCGCCGCCGAGCGCATGCTGCGCGCCATCGGCGAGCCGCAGGCGGTGGACACCCGCAACGACCCGCGGCTATCGCGCCTTTTCGCCAACAAGGTGATCAAGATCTATCCGGCTTTTGCCGAGTTCTATGGGCTGGAAGATGCCATCGAACAGGTGGTCAGCTACTTCCGCCACGCAGCGCAGGGACTCGAGGAAAAGAAGCAGATCCTCTACCTGCTCGGCCCGGTCGGCGGCGGCAAGAGTTCGATTGCCGAACGCCTGAAGTCGCTGATGCAGGAGGTGCCTTTCTACGCGATCAAGGGGTCGCCGGTGAACGAGTCGCCGCTCGGCCTGTTCGATCCGGAGGAAGATGGCGCCATCCTCGAAAAGGAATACGGCATCCCGCGCCGCTACCTCACGCGCATCCTGTCGCCGTGGGCGGTGAAGCGGCTCGAAGAATTCGGCGGCGACATCCGCCGCTTCCGGGTGGTCAAGCGCTACCCGAGCGTGCTCAAGCAGGTCGGCATCGCCAAGACCGAACCCGGTGACGAGAACAATCAGGACATTTCGAGCCTGGTCGGCAAGGTCGACATCCGCAAGCTCGAAACCTATGCTCAGGACGACCCGGACGCCTACAGCTTCTCGGGCGGTCTGTGCCTTGCCAACCAGGGGCTGCTCGAGTTCGTCGAAATGTTCAAGGCACCGATCAAGGTGCTGCACCCGCTGCTGACCGCAACGCAGGAGGGCAATTTCAAGGGCACCGAAGGTTTTGGCGCGATCCCTTTCGACGGCGTCGTGCTCGCACACTCGAATGAAAGCGAATGGAAAGCCTTCCGCAACAACAAGAACAACGAGGCCTTCCTGGACCGCATCTACATCGTCAAGGTGCCCTATTGCCTGCGCATCTCCGAGGAAGTGAAAATCTACGAGAAGCTGCTGCGTGGTTCCTCGCTTGCGCAAGCTACCTGTGCACCGGGAACCCTGCCGATCATGGCGCAGTTCGCGGTGCTGACGCGCCTGAAGGAACCGGAAAACTCCAGCTTGTATTCGAAGATGCTGGTCTACGATGGCGAAAACCTGAAGGATACCGATCCACGCGCCAAGAGCTACCAGGAGTACCGCGACTACGCCGGCGTCGATGAGGGAATGAGCGGCATTTCGACCCGCTTCGCCTTCAAGATCCTCAGCAAGGTGTTCAATTTCGACTCGACCGAGATCGCCGCCAACCCGGTGCATCTGATGTACGTGCTCGAACAGCAGATCGAGCGCGAACAGTTCCCGGCCGAAACCGAGGCGAAGTACCTGGCTTTCATCAAGGAACACCTGTCGGTGCGCTACGCCGAATTCATCGGCAAGGAAATCCAGACCGCGTACCTGGAAAGCTACAGCGAGTACGGCCAGAACATTTTCGACCGCTACGTCACTTACGCCGATTACTGGATCCAGGATCAGGAATATCGCGACACCGATACCGGCGAGGTATTCGACCGCGCCTCGCTGAACGCCGAACTCGAGAAGATCGAAAAGCCCGCGGGAATCGCCAACCCGAAGGATTTTCGCAACGAGATCGTCAATTTCGTGCTGCGCGCGCGCGCCAACAACCAGGGCAAGAACCCGCTGTGGACCAGCTATGAGAAGCTGCGTACGGTCATCGAGAAGAAGATGTTCTCGAACACCGAAGAGCTGCTGCCGGTCATCAGCTTCAATGCCAAGGCCAGCGCCGACGACGTCAAGAAACACGAAGACTTTGTCAATCGCATGGTCAACAAGGGCTACACGTCGAAGCAGGTGCGACTGCTCTGCGAATGGTACCTGCGTGTCCGCAAGAATTCATGACATTCCATGACATTCGTGACCCGGCACCAACCCATGGCGAGGAGGACATCCCGTGCAACAGATCATCGATCGAAGGCTGGCCGGCAAGAACAAGTCGATCGGCAACCGTGAACGCTTCCTGCGCCGGCACAAGGAGCAGATCCGCGAAGCGGTGAAGCGCGCTGTCGCCGGCCGAGGCATCCGCGACATCGCCCAGGGCGAGGATATCCCGATTCCACGCCGCGACATCCGTGAGCCCGTGTTCGGCCACGGCTCGGGCGGGCGACGCGAAATGGTGCATCCGGGCAACCGGGATTTCGTTCGCGGCGACCGCATCGACCGTCCACAGGGCGGCGGCGGTCAGGGCGGTTCCGGGCAGGCGGGCGATTCCGGCGAAGGGGAAGACGATTTTGTCTTCCACCTGACCAAGGAGGAGTTCATGCAGGTCTTCTTCGACGACTTGGCGCTGCCCAACCTGGTGCGTACGACGCTCGCCGACACCCCGGCCTACAAGACGCACCGGGCCGGCTTTTCCAGTGACGGGACGCCGAACAACCTGCATGTCGTACGCTCGATGCGCGGCGCCATCGGCCGGCGCATCGCGCTCGGCAGCCAGGCGCGGCGCGAGCTGGCCCGCCTCGAAGCACTGCTCGAGGTCCTGCTCGCGCCGCCCGTTAGCCCGTCGCGCCGGCAGGAAATCCAGGCGCTCGAGGATGACATCGAAGCGCTGCGTGCGCACATCGAGCGCATCCCTTATCTCGACCCGATCGATCTGCGCTATCGCAACCGTGTGCGGACACCGGTGCCAACTGCCCGGGCGGTCATGTTCTGCCTGATGGATGTTTCCGGTTCGATGGACGAAGCGCGCAAGGACCTGGCGAAACGCTTCTTCATCCTGCTCTACCTCTTCCTGACCCGGCACTATGAACGGATCGACATCGTCTTCATCCGCCATCACACGCAGGCGCAGGAAGTCAGCGAGCACGACTTCTTCCATGCCACGGAAACCGGCGGGACCGTCGTTTCGAGCGCGCTCGTCCTCATGGAGCAGATCATCCGCGCCCGCTACCCGAGCGGCGAGTGGAACATTTACGGCGCACATGCCAGTGACGGCGACAACTGGCACAACGACAGCGCGCACTGCCGTGAACTGCTGGCGAACGAGATTCTGCCGCTGTGCCGCTACTTCGCTTATATCCAGGTGGTCGAGCAGGAACAGAACCTGTGGCAGGAATACGCAGCGCTGGCGGCAATCTCCGACACCTTCGCGATGCGCAAGGCCAGTACCGCCGACCAGATCTATCCGGTCTTTCGCGAGCTGTTCAGCAAGGAAGTGAGGGCAAAATGAACCATACCCTGAGCGACCGGCCGCCGCCGGCCCAGGCGTCGGCGGCGAAGCTGCCAGCGCCAGGCGACTGGACCTTCGAATTGCTCCATCAGTATCACGAGGCCATCCGCAGCACCGCCCAGCGCTTCGGCCTCGACACTTATCCCAACCAGCTCGAGATCATCACTGCCGAACAGATGATGGACGCCTATGCCTCGGTCGGCATGCCGGTCAACTACCGCCACTGGAGCTACGGCAAGGAGTTCATTGCCACCGACCGGAATTACCGACGCGGCCAGATGGGCCTGGCCTATGAGATCGTGATCAATGCCAACCCGTGCATCAGCTATCTGATGGAAGAGAATACGATGGCGATGCAGGCGCTGGTGATCGCACATGCCGCCTACGGCCACAACAGCTTCTTCAAGGGCAACTACCTGTTCCGGATGTGGACCGACGCCTCGTCGATCATCGACTACCTCGTCTACGCCAAAGACTACGTCGCCGGCTGCGAAGAGCGCCACGGCATCGACGCGGTCGAATTGTTGCTGGACAGTTGCCATGCGCTGATGAACTACGGCGTGGACCGCTATCGCCGGCCGAGCCGGCTGAGCCTCGGCGAAGAACGTGCACGGGCGGCCGATCGCGAAGCCTATGCCCAACAGCAGGTCAATGAGCTCTGGCGCACGCTGCCGCGGCGACCGGAAAAGGAGGCCGCCGAGAAGGAAGCGACACGCTTCCCAGCCGAGCCGCAGGAAAACCTGCTCTATTTCATCGAGAAGAACGCGCCGCTGCTCGAACCCTGGCAGCGCGAAATCGTTCGCATCGTGCGCAAGGTGGCGCAGTACTTCTACCCGCAGCGGCAGACGCAGGTGATGAACGAAGGCTGGGCAACCTTCTGGCACCATCACCTGCTGAACACCCTGTACGACGATGGCTACCTCGCCGATGGCCTGATGATCGAGTGGCTCAAGTCCCATACCAATGTCGTGTTCCAGCCGCCGGTCGGCCACCCGTCCTACCACGGCATCAATCCTTATGCGCTGGGTTTCGCGATGTACTCCGACATCAAGCGCATCTGCGAAGCGCCCAGCGACGAAGACCGCGACTGGTTCCCGGACATCGCTGGCAGCGACTGGCTGGCAACGCTCGATCACGCGATGCGCAACTTCAAGGACGAAAGCTTCATCGGCCAGTACCTGTCACCGCGGCTGATGCGCGCCTTTCGTCTGTTCGCGATCGTCGACGACGAAAAGGCGCCGAAACTGGAAGTTTCCGCCATCCATGACGAAGCGGGCTATCGCATTCTGCGCGAGGCGATGTCGCGCCAGTACGACCTGGGTTCGCGCGAACCCAATATCCAGGTGTGGAGCGTCAACCTGCGCAGCGACCGTTCGCTGGTTCTCCGCCACACGCAGCACAACGAGCGCCCGCTCGACGACAGTGCCGAAGAGGTACTCAAGCACGTCGCACGGCTGTGGGGCTTCCCGGTACATCTCGAGAGCGTCGACAGCAAGGGCAAGAGGTCACGCCATTGGCTGGTGACTCCCGCCCCCGGCTGAAACCGACGTGACTCGGCTTCTCTGGTTTACGCAATCTGTTTCCGCAAGCAGGTGGTCCTCATGCCGCAGCTTCACGCGTGAATTGTTCATGTTAAAGTCGCTGCATCCCGGACTCGAAAATCCCACATGACCACCCCCACCGTCCTCGACGAACCGCGCGACGACCCTTCCTCTGGGAGCATCATGAACAGCCCCCGCGACGTCACCCGTCTGGGTCAGGTTTTCACCCCCCCGGCGGTGGTCTCCCGAATGCTCGCCCTGCGCCGCAATCACGGTCGCACGCTCGAACCCTCTGCCGGCGACGGGGCCTTCAGCCGCCAGATTCCCGGCTGCGTGGCGATCGAACTCGATGCCCGCGTCGCCCCGAAGGGAGCGCGAGTCATTGATTTCTTCAGCTACCCGGCCAACGAACAGTTCGACACCATCATCGGCAACCCGCCCTACGTCCGTTACCAGGACATCGCTGCCGGTACCAGGAAACTGCTCGACGGCACGCACTTCGACGGGCGCTCGAATCTTTACCTGTTCTTCATCGAGAAATGCATTCGCCATCTGCGCCCGGGCGGTGAGCTGATCTTCATCGTCCCGCGCGAGTTCATCAAGCTCACCGCTGCGCGCAAGATGAACGAGTTTCTGTTCCACCAGGGGACGATGACCGATTTCATCGAAACCGGCGATTCGAGCATCTTCGGCGCCTACGTGCCGAACTGCGCGATCTTCCGCTTCGAGCGGAACCGCTTCGAGCGACGCATGCATGACGGCCGCACCTTCGCTCTGGTCGACGGCCAACTGATGTTCCTGAAGTCCAGCTACACCCTCCCGCTCGCCCAACTCTTCGACGTCAGAGTCGGTGCCGTCTCCGGGGCCGACGCCATCTTCACCCACCCCAAGGGCAACCGCCAATTCGTCTGCTCGCACACCATCGATACCGGTGAGACACGGCGCATGCTCTACGGCATTCAGCATCCGCATCTGATACGCCACAAAGCGTGCCTGCTTGCTCGTCGCGTCCGCCACTTTGACGAAACCAACTGGTGGCTCTGGGGCCGCCAGCACTACATCAGCGACTCGCCACGGATCTACGTCAATGCCAGGACACGCCGCCAGGAACCCTTCTTTCTGCACGACTGCAAGGACTACGACGGATCGATCCTGGCGCTGTTCCCGAAGGATCAGGGTATGGATCTTGAACTGGCAGTGCGGTTGCTGAATTCGGCGGTCGATTGGGCGGAATTGGGTTTCGTTTGCAACGGCCGCTTCCTGTTTACGCAGCGTACCTTGCAGACCTGCTTGCTGCCCGGAGAGTTCTCACAGCTCAGGGCAATCCACTTGGCGGGCGCCAACCCAAAGGATGAAAGGCAGGGAAAGGTCAGGATCTGACCATTTTATTTGGGTGCATGATCAATCAGCACCGCCACGGTCGCCTTGGATTTCCTGTCCTTCCATGCGCACTCGCAGATCGACCCACTGCCCATCGAACAGCCCTTCGATCGGTTTGAAGTTTGCCTTGTAAGCCATCTTCCGGCTGTCGCGAATCCAGTAGCCGAGGTAGAGATACGGCAGACCATTGGCGATACACTGCGCGATCTGCCAGATGATGTTGTAAGTGCCAAGAGCGGCTGGCTGCAGGTCCGGGTCGAAGAAGGTGTATACCGACGACAGGCCGTCGTTCAGGACATCGAGGATGCTCACCATGCGCAGGCTCCCGGCGTCGGTGAACTCGATCAGCCGGGTATCGACGCGACTCTGCAACAGGAAGTGGGTGTATTGTTCGTGGCTGTCCTGATCCATGCCGCCACCCGCATGCCTGGCCGATTGATAGCGCAAATAGAGCTGATAATGCTCATCGCGAAAGCCGAGCGGCCGCTCGTGTGCCTGCAGACCGGCGTGCATTCTGATACTGCGGCGCTGACTGCGGTTCGCCTCGAAGCACTCGACCGGCAGCCGCACAGGAATGCAAGCGTGACAGTCGTCGCACTTCGGCCGGTAGGTAAACACCCCGCTGCGCCGAAAACCGCTGCGGACGAGTTCGCCATAGACCTCGGTGTTGATCAGATGGCTCGGTGTCGCAACTTGCGAACGCGCCCGTTCGCCAGGCAGGTAGCTACAGGGATAGGGCGCCGTGGCGTAGAACTGTAACAGCGAAAAGGGCAACTCCGAATCGTTGATTCGCGACACGATCTTAGGTCCAGGCTTGGCTGGCGCCATCGGCCGGCCATCGGCCAGGTTGCCAGGCCTGCGCCACCAGCGCCCGCAAGCGGGCCATGAAAACAGCGCGCGGTATCTCGTACGCCCCGAGAGAGGCAAGATGCGCCGTGTTCATCTGGCAATCTATCATGCCGAAACCCTCTTCTTCAAGGAAACGGGCGAGATGCGCAGCAGCCACCTTGGAGGCATCGGAGACGTGCGCGAACATGGACTCGCCATAGAACATGCGGCCAATCGCCAGGCCGTACAGGCCCCCCACGAGCTTTCCTGCCATCCGGGTCTCCACCGAATGAGCGACCCCGAGCTGGAAGAGTTGCCAGTAGGCGTGCTGCATTTCAGTGGTGATCCAGGTGCCGTTCTGACCGGCACGCGGTACCTCGGCGCAGGCGCGGATCACGGCTGGAAAATCGCTATCCAGCTTCACTTCGAAGCGACCCGAGCGCAAGCTGCGGCGCAGTGAACGCGAGATTCGGAATTCGCCCGGAAAAAGCACCATGCGCGGGTCCGGACTCCACCACAGGATGGGCTCACCCTGCGAGTACCAGGGGAAAATGCCCCGCTGGTATGCGTCGAGCAGGCGTTGCGCAGACAGGTCGGCACCGGCACAGAGCAGTCCGTTGGGCTCGGCCAGCGCCAGTTCCAACGGTGGAAAAGGGTGTGTGCGATCAATCCAGGGGATCATCGACGGGACGGGATGGACGGCATCTTCGCCTGCAAGGCACGGGTTGCAGTCTTGAACGCGACGACATGGTCGACGTCGAGGCGGATGCCGATTTTCTCGCCAATGGCGTGATTGTGATGCGATGGAACCAGCGAGAGCACTTCGACGCCGCTGGCCAGGCGCAAGGTGTAGAGAATTTCCGCACCCCGAAAAGCCTTGTACCGAACTTCCGCCTGCAGCTCGCCCAGGTCATCATGGATGATGTCGTCCGGACGCAGCAGCACTTCGACGCCACAACCCTGGCCACAGGCCGCGCATCCCTGGCTGCATTCGAGTGGCAGTTGTGACTGGAGTACGCCCAGTTCGACTTCGACCCTGCGCTCGTCGATCACTCTGCCGTGCAGGAAAACGCCCTGGCCGACGAAGTCGGCAACAAAACGGTTCGCTGGCTGATGGTACAAACGATAAGGCGTATCCCACTGCTGGATGGTTCCCTCGGCCATGACGCCGATCTCATCAGCCATGGCGAAGGCTTCATGCTGGTCATGGGTGACCAGCACCGCGGTGATGTTCTGATTCTTGAGGATTTCACGCACTTCCAGCGACAGGCGCTCGCGCAAGTCGACATCCAGATTCGAGAACGGTTCGTCGAGCAGGATCAGTTGCGGGCGCGGAGCCAGTGCGCGCGCCAGTGCAACACGCTGTTGCTGGCCACCCGAGAGTTCATGCGGATAATGGTTACCCTGGCCATTCAGGCCGACGGTGGCCAGCAATTCGGCCACCCGGCGCCGGCGTTGGCTGCCGTCGAGACCAGCCAGGCCAAAGCCGATGTTGGCCGCAACCGTCAGGTGCGGGAAGAGTGCGTAGTCCTGAAAAACCATGCCGATTTGCCGTTGTTCCGGCGGCAGTTTATATCCGGGGCTGCTGACGCGGCGGCCCTGCACGCGAATCTCGCCGGCGGCAATGTCCTCAAAGCCAGCGATACAGCGCAGCAGCGTGGTCTTGCCGCAACCCGACGGTCCCAGCAGGCAGGCAATATTGCCGGTTTCGACGCAAAAGTTCACGCCATTGACGACGGTATGCGATCCGTAACGCTGCACAATGCCTGTCAGTTCGAGATGTGCCATCAGGGTTTGCTCGTCAAGGCGTGCCAGTTAATGCAAAAGTCTCGTCAGCGACTCATGAATCTCCCTCGCCCGCCCGCCGGGTCGGAGGTGAGAGAAACGGCATGACTTCCATAATCGGGAGGTACGGAAGCCATTAGGGTCATTGATTTTCGGTTGTTACAGCCAGGAGAAGGCTACTTGTCATTATAATTCTCATTTACGCAAAGAACCATGGCCAAGCCGCGCCTCAATCCCCTGCTCCTCGTCTCTGCTGTCGTCGCGGCCCTGGTCGGACTGCCGGTGGCGAGCGTTCTGACCAACATCCTGAGCGGCGGCACCAATCCCATCTGGTCACATCTGGCAGCGACGGTGTTACCGGACTACGTGGCCAATACCCTGGTGCTGTGCTTCGCTGTCGCTCTCGGGGTCGTCGTCGTCGGGGTAGCCACAGCCTGGCTGACAGTCATGCATGACTTTCCTGGGCGGCGTGTCTTCGAGTGGGCTCTGGTACTGCCGATGGCCATGCCGGCTTATGTGCTGGCTTATGTGTATACCGACTTTCTGCAGTTTGTCGGCCCGCTGCAGAGCTTCCTGCGCGAGCTCTTCGGCTGGAGCAAGGCGGATTACTGGTTTCCCGAGGTGCGCAGCCTTGCTGGCGCGATCACCATGTTTGTCTTTGTTCTCTACCCATATGTCTATCTGCTCACGCGAACGGCTTTCGCCGAACGCGCCAGCGGCATGCTCGAAGCCTCGCGCAGCCTCGGTTTCGGGCCTTGGCGAAGCTTCTTCCGGCTGTCCTTGCCGCTGGCCAGACCCGCCGTGGCTGCGGGTACGACCCTGGCCCTGATGGAAACCCTTGCCGACTACGGCACGGTTTCCTACTTCGGCGTTCAGACCTTCACCACCGGCATCTACCGTGCCTGGTTCTCGCTCGGCGATCGCATTGCGGCTGCCCAGTTGGCAGCGGCGCTGCTCGCTTTCGTCATCGTGCTGCTGCTGATCGAACACTCTTCACGTGGTCGTTCGCGTTTTCACGACACCAGCGGACGCCGGCGCCCGATCGCCGGTCAACGTTTGCCGGGCTGGCGCGGCTGGCTGGCCATGGTAGCCTGTGCCGTGCCGCTGGGCGTGGGCTTCCTGCTGCCCGCCTGGCTGCTGTTGCGGCTGGTATTGGCCGAGGTCGATACACGGTTCGGCGCCCATTTCGTCGCGCTGGCACGCAACAGTTTCCTGCTCGCGGGCTTGACGGCAATCATCGCCGTTGCCCTGGCGGTGCTTCTCGCCTATGGCGCACGCCTGTCAAACGGGCGGCTGGCACCGGCACTCAATCGCCTGGTCAGCCTGGGCTACGCGGTACCGGGTTCAGTGATCGCCGTGGGCGTGCTGATTCCGGTGACGCGTCTTGACCACTGGCTGGCCGGGCAATGGCAGAACTGGTTTGGCGAGCAACCCGGACTGCTGATCACCGGTGGCATCGCCGCTCTGGTCTATGCCTATCTGGTGCGCTTCCTGGCGGTCGCCCTGCAGTCGATAGGCAGCAGTCTGGCAAAAATCACCGTCAGCATGGACGACGCGTCTCGCAGTCTGGGACTCGGCCAAGTGGCGACGCTGCGACGAGTGCATCTGCCTCTCCTGCGTGGCAGCTTACTCACGGCCGGCCTGCTGGTGTTCGTCGATGTGATGAAGGAACTGCCAGCCACCCTGGTGATGCGCCCTTTCGATTTCGACACGCTGGCGACGCAGGCCTACACACTCGCTTCCGACGAGCGCCTCGCCGAAGCCGCCAGCGTTTCGCTGGCGATTGTCACGGTCGGCCTGCTGCCACTGATCGCGCTGTCGCGCCAGATTTCGCGCGCGCGCCGCTGAACACGAGCAACGGTCGGATGGTTCCGGGGATCGGCTGACCGCTCCGGCAATCAGCGATATCCGGAGCGGTCGAAGACCATTTGCGCCTTGGCACGATACATCGCCAGCGAGCCGACCGGCAAGGTATCGGCCTTGAACTTCCCGAGGGCTTCCAGCGCCGGGTTGCTCACCTTGACGCCAGCCACCACAGGCCATTCGTTGTTGCCGTCGGCAAAATAGCGTTGCGCCTGGTCACTGGCCAGGTACTCCAGGAACTTGACCGCGGCCTCCCGATGCGGCGCGCTCTTCAGGACGCCGCCACCGGAAACATTGATATGGGCACCGTTACCCTTCTGGTCAGGCCAGACGACAACGATCCTGTCCATCGTCTGACGGTCCTCGGGCTTGTCCGAACGCATCAGGCGTGCCAGATAATAGGTGTTGGAGAGGGCCACCGCACACTCACCAGCAGCGACCGCCCGGATCTGATCGGTATCGCCGCCTTTGGGTGGGCGAGCGAAGTTGGCAACGACCCCCCTCGCCCACTCCTCGGCTTTCGCTTCACCCTGATGGGCGATGATCGAAGCCATCAACGACAGATTGTAAGGGTGGGAACCCGAGCGTGAGCAGACCTTGCCCTTCAGTCGCGGATGGGCAAGATCGCTGTAATTCCGCAACTCTTCGGGCTGGACAGCACCTTTGGCATAGATGATGACGCGCGCGCGGAGGGAAAACGAGAACCAGTCATTGGTACGCAGATGCGCGGGAATGCGGGCCTCGAGCAGCGGCGAGCGCAACGGCGCAAACAACCCCATCTCGTGTGCTGCCGCCAGACGTGCGGCATCGACCGTCAACAGGACATCCGCCGGACTGTTGGCACCCTCGTTGCGGATCCGTTCGAGCAACTCGTCTTCCTTGCCCTCGATGCGCTTGATGGTGATTCCGGTCTGCTGTGTGAAGCCGTTGTACAGAGCTTCATCGGTCTGGTAATGACGAGCCGAGTAAAGGTTCAGCACCTTCTCCTGAGCCTGTGCACTCACGACAGACGCGGCGGCGAACAGCAGGCTGATCAGCGTACGGGAAAGGCGAAAGTCCATGGCGATGGCTCCAGGCGTATCGATGCGGGTTGATGTCGTTAGTCGCATGATAGCTTTTGCCCGTTTTTTTGTAAATGAGAATCGTTGTCAATTTATGGCCAAAAAAAACGACGCAACGCGTCGTTTTTTAGCCCAAACGAGAGTGCTTGACTCCTTAACGCGCCAGCAAGCGCCGAGCTCCGTTGTAACGCTGGATCCAGTAACTCTGACGCATGTCTTCGACGCGAACTTCGGCGCCCGTACGCGGTGCATGCATGAAGCGGTTGTCACCGAGATAGATGCCAACATGCGAAAACGCGTGTCGCATGGTGTTGAAGAAGACCAGGTCGCCGGGCTTCAGTTCATGCTGAGCGATGACTGCACCCACCTCGCTTTGTTCGCGGGCACTACGCGGCAACAGAATGCCGATCGCCTCCTTGAAGACGAGTTGAACGAAACCACTGCAGTCGAGGCCGGTGTCCGGATTGGTACCGCCGAAACGGTAGTTGATCCCGATCAGTTCGAAACCCTTGAGGATCAGATCCTGCGCGCTACTGGTATAACGTTCGAACAGCGAAGGCTCGTCGGCCGGCTGTTGCTCGCTGGAGTGGGCCAAGCCAACCCATGAAAAGGTAATCAGGGCGGCGCTCAATAGCGAGGTCAGGGTGTTTGTTCTGTGCATGGAAACGGAATTTATGTGAAAAATGTCACAATGTAAACCCCCTGTTCGCCTGCAGTTGAAATAGAAATCAGTTCAATAAATCACCACAACAAAATAAATTAAAAGGATAAGTCAGCAAATTTGTGCGTCGGAAGGATGGTGCACTGCACATGGGATTGTCTGAAGGAACGCGGTATAGTCTGCAGTTCCGGGATTTTCCGTTCAGCAACCCGCCTCGGCAGATGCAGACTGGCGGACTTCTGACGCTCAAAAGTACCGGGGTTTGTGTTTATAATCGGCGGCCGTTGCTGATGCGGGGGGTGGCCCACCGGTCGTTGTGCCCATCCGATCCACTACATGGAGTGTGCATGAGTCCCTTCAAGGCTTATCTGGTCGAGGAACACGAAGGTCTGACGCGAGCAGGCTGGGTCACCATGAACGAGTCGCAACTGGACCCGGGCGAAGTCACCATCAAGGTCGCCTACTCCAGCGTGAATTATAAGGATGCGCTGGCGACCACCGGTGCCGGCCGGATCATCCGCCGTCATCCCTGCGTCGGCGGCATCGACCTCTCGGGTACCGTCATCCGCAGCCACGACCCCCGCTTCCGGACGGGCGATGCCGTGATTGCGACAAGCTTCGACATCGGTGTCGCCCACCACGGTGGCTACGCCGAGTACGCCAGGGTGCCCGCCGATTGGGTGGTTCCTCTCCCATCCGGACTGTCGCTGCACGCCGCCATGGCCCTGGGAACAGCGGGGTTTACGGCTGCCCTGGGGATCGTGCGCATGGAAGAAAATGGCCTCGATCCGGGCAAAGGCCCGCTCATTGTCACCGGGGCAACCGGTGGCGTCGGCAGTCTGGCAGTGGACATGCTGGCCGCGCGAGGCTATCAGGTCACTGCCCTGACCGGCAAGGAAAACGAAACCGATTATCTGAAGGGACTCGGTGCGAAGGCAGTGATGTTCCGCTCGGCACTCGATCTGACGCGCATCCGGCCACTCGACAAGGCACTCTGGGCAGGAGCCGTTGATAACCTCGGCGGGGAGGTTCTGGCGTGGATCATCAGCACCATGAAACAGGGAGGAACGATCGCCAGCATCGGTCTTGCGGCCAGTCATTCACTCAACACCACGGTCATGCCCTTCATCCTGCGTGGCGCCTGCCTGGTCGGGATCGACTCGGGCTACATCGGCGATCCGTATCGCAGCCGCGTCTGGCAACGCCTGGCCGGCGATCTGCGACCGCAACATCTGCAGGAAATGGCACGTACCATCCGTTTTGACGATTTGCCGGGAGTCTTCGACGATTACCTCAAGGGTCGTGTCCGCGGCCGGGTGGTAGTGGAAATTGCTGGCGCCTGAACGGTGCCGAGCCGAAAAAGAATCCCGAGACGCGATGAACAACCCGAAGCAGCGGCCTCGCATCCTGATTGTCGACGAATCGCGGATGGCGCGCTCGGCGCTCATCGAACAGGTTCGCGAACACTACGATTTCCGCGAGGAAGTCAACGGCGAAGCGGGTTGGCAGGCACTGGTTCTCGACCATTCAATCCGCTTGGTGATCTGTGCGTTGTCGATGCCGATGCTTGATGGCGACGGTCTGCTCGCGAGAGTTCGCGCATCCCGGCTTGCCCGCCTGCGTCAGATACCGGTGTTGATGATCGCCAGTGACGATGAAGAGGCGCATCAGCGTGCCAGAGAGCTCGGGGCTTCCGACTTCATCCACAGGGAAACCGGCCGCACCGAATTGCTCGCACGCATCGCCTTGCTGCTGCAGTTTGGACAGGCACAGGACAAGCTCGGCGAGCATTCCGAACGTCATCCGGATACCGGGCTGCCAACACGCCAGCAGGTCGACATGCAGGCGACGCAGACCCTGTCGTATGCGCAGCGACACCAGATACCGGCAAGCCTGCTGGTGATGGCCTTCGACCGCTTCGACGAGCTGCGCGAGGCACATGGTGACGAAGTAGTCAAGGAGATGCAGAAACGTTTCGTGAGCATGCTGGCGGCCAAATTGCGAAAGGAAGACTGTCTGGGCCACTATTCCGACAGCGAGCTGGCGGTGATCTCGGTTGGCACCCCCTACCCGGCCGGCGAAGTCTTTGCCAATCGCCTCCGCGAAGCCTGCGCAGTCGCCAAGATCGCGGTGCACGGGCATCGCCTTGAGCTATCAATCAGCATTGGCGTGGCCAATACGCCGGTCGATCGGGTGGTCTCCGCAGCATCGCTGCTCAGCCTCGCCGGCGAGCGTCTCAAGATCGCGCAACAGGCCGGCGGCAACCGCGTCGTCGCCTGTGTCGAGAAATCATTGACCGAGATCCCGGCCCCCAGGCTTGGCCATGCCATCGACCTGATCAGGGCCGGCCGTGCGAGGGCGGTGATCCCGCATCTCGTCCATCTTGGCAAGGAAGTACTCCCCTTTCTGGAACTGCTGGAAAGGGAGTTGAAGTTGGGCCTGCCTATGGCAGATATTCGCAGCAGAATCCTTGACCGGGAGCACGAAGTCCAAGACACTCGGCAAGCGTAGTTTCCACCAGTGCAAGTGGTTTACATTTTTGAAGAGGGAGTCTCATGACGACAATCCAAGAGTTTCACAAAAAATCAATCGAACAACCGGACGCCTTCTGGGGCGAAGAGGCCAAAAGCATCGACTGGCACAAGCCGTTTACGCAGGTCCTCGATTTTTCCCGCCCGCCGTTCGCCAAGTGGTTTGTTGGCGGCGAGACCAATCTTTGCTACAACGCGGTCGACCGTCATGCCGCCAAGCGCCCGAATGACCGCGCGCTGGTGTTCATTTCGACCGAAACCGATCAGGAAATCGTTTATTCCTTCGCCGACCTGAAGCAGGAAGTCATGCGCATGGCTGCGGTCATGCAGAGCCTCGGCGTCGGCAAGGGCGACCGCGTTCTGGTCTACATGCCGATGATCGCCGAAGCGATGTTCGCCATGCTGGCCTGCGCACGCATCGGCGCCATCCACTCGGTGGTCTTTGGCGGTTTCGCTTCCGGGTCGCTGGCCACACGTATCGACGATGCGACACCGAAGCTGGTGGTCTCGTCGGACGCCGGCATGCGCGCTGGCAAGGCCGTACCCTACAAGGACCTGCTCGACGAAGCGATCTCCCTGGCTGAACACAAGCCGAGCAAAGTGCTGATGGTCGACCGGGGTCTCGACAAGGGTTTCAACAAGGTCGAAGGCCGCGACGTCGACTACGCCACGCTGCGTGCCCAGTTCATGGACGCCGACGTACCGGTCACCTGGCTGGAGTCCTCGGAGCCGTCATACATCCTCTACACCTCCGGCACCACCGGCAAACCCAAGGGGGTGCAGCGGGATACCGGCGGCTACGCAGTGGCGCTGGCCTCGACGCTGAAGTACATCTTTTGCGGCAACGAGGGCGAGACCTATTTCGCCACTTCCGACATCGGCTGGGTCGTCGGCCACTCCTACATCATTTATGGCCCGCTGATTGGCGGCATGTGCACGATCATGTACGAAGGCACGCCGCTGCGCCCCGATCCTGGCATCTGGTGGCAGATCGTCGAGAAGTACAAAGTCAACGTCATGTTCTCGGCCCCGACCGCGGCGCGCGTCCTCAAGAAACACGACAACTCGTACATGCACAAGTATGATCTGTCGAGTCTCAAGCACCTGTTCCTCGCCGGAGAGCCGCTCGACCAGCCGACGCACGAGTGGATCATGGGCGAACTCGGCCTGCCGGTGATCGACAACTACTGGCAGACCGAAACCGGCTGGCCAATCCTGTCGGCAATGCCGGGCGTCGAAAAGACCGAGATCCGCTTCGGCACGCCGAGCTTCCCGGTCTATGGTTACAACCTCAAGATCTTCCGCGAGGACGGCACGATCTGTGACCCGGACGAAAAAGGGATCGTCGGCATCCTGCCGCCGCTGCCACCGGGTTGCCTGTCTACTGTCTGGGGCGACGATGCGCGCTTTGTCTCCACCTATTTCTCGCTGTTCCGCGAACCACAGGTCTACTCCTCGTTCGACTGGGGCATCAAGGACAAGGACGGCTATCACTACATTCTCGGCCGCACCGACGACGTGATCAACGTGGCCGGCCACCGCCTCGGGACTCGTGAAATCGAAGAGGCCATCCAGGGGCATTCGGCAATTGCCGAAGTGGCCGTGGTCGGTGTTGCCGACCAGCTCAAGGGTCAGATGCCGATGGCCTTTGCGGTGGTGAAGAACGTCGACAGCATCGCCACGCCGGAACTGGTGGCAGCGCTCGAAAAAGCGGTCATGAAGCAGGTGGACGAGAGCCTCGGCGCAATCGCTCGCCCGAGCCGCGTACATTTCGTGACGGTGCTGCCGAAAACCCGTTCAGGCAAGCTGCTGCGCCGCTCGATCCAGGCGCTCGCCGAAGGCCGCGATCCGGGCGACCTGACCACCATCGAGGATCCCAAGGCCCTCGAACAGTTGCAGCTTGCGCTGGGCAGCAAACCCTGATCGAAACCCGCTAAGAAACCGGCAACCAGTTGTGCCGGGACTTGCCTGCCGCCTGCATGGGCGGCAGGCTTTTTTTGTCGCGCTTGCCGGCAACCGCCATCGACGAACCGGATCGATCAGAGCGGCCACGGTGCGCGGGCCGCCCGTACCAGCCCGCGCCGCCAATGGCCGGGCTTTTTGTAGCATAATCAGGTGGACACTTTGGACCTGAGGCCTTCTTGATCAAATTTGTCGACCCCGACCGCTATCGCTCGATGAAGGCAACGGGCAAGTTGCCTTCACCGAAGGGCGTTGCCTTTTCGATCATCAAGCTCTTGCAACGGGATGATTACCGGGTCTCCGAACTGGTGCGACTGGTTCAGTCCGATCCCGCCATCGCCGGACGCCTGCTCAAGTTTGCCAATGCCGCTGCCTTCGGCCGTACGCGGCCAATCGTCTCGTTGCAGCGCGCCATCGTTGCCCTCGGTTCTTTCCGGGTGCGTGACCTGGTGATCGGCCTCTCGGTCATGCATAGCCATACCAGCGGACAATGCGCCGAATTTGATTACGCAGGTTTCTGGGGGCATTCCCTGGCCACCGCCATCGCCTGCCAGGAACTCGCGCATTTCGTGCAGATTTCGAGCGAAGAACTGTTCACCATCGGGCTCCTGGCGCGGGTCGGCGAACTCGCCATGGCTTCACTGTACCCCAGCGAATACGCCGTTGTGCTGCTCGCAGCCAGGGAAAGGCACGGCCAGCTGGCGGACCTTGAACAGGAATCCTTCAACATGGACCACTCTCAACTCGGTGCGACGATGCTCGCCGAGTGGGGCCTGCCCGAAATGCTGATTCAGGCTGCCTACCATCATGAGCAACCGGACCTCGCCGGTTTTCGTGATGGCTCACGGGTGCTGACGCTCACCCACTCGCTGAATTTTGCGCGCTCGCTCTCGGAAGTCTGCATGGCCGAAGAAGAGGCGCGCTGGAGTCTCCTGCCCGGCCTGCTGACGCGCGCTGCACGCCTGGGCATCAGTGGTGATGCGCTCAACGACGTCGTCGACCGGATGGTTCGCCGCTGGCGCGAATGGGGTGCGATGCTGCAGGTTCGCACCCCGGAAATGCCGCCCTTCGCCGAGATTCTTGCCGCCAGTCCACCGAGTCTGCGCGTCAGCTCCGCCAGCCAGGAACAGAACGGCAAGCTCGTTTCGCCGCGCCTGCAGGTGCAGCTGGTCGGCATTCCGCAGACAGAACTGCCCACCCTGATCCAACAGATCGAAACCCTGGGTCATCAGCCGACGCCGGTCGATCACAACCCCGAGGGGCTGAAGCGCGCCCTGCGCCAGCCGGCCCAGATCGTGATCGCCGACATGGCCATGCCCGGACTGAAACCGGCAGCATTCTGCCGCCTGCTGCGCCAGACCTCGGCCGGCAAGGAGAGCTACGCGCTGCTGCTGGCGTTGCCGGGAAACGAGCGGCTGATTCTCGAAGCCATCGATGCCGGTGCCGACGACGTGCTCGTCAAACCGTTAAGCATCCAGACCCTGCGCGTCCGCCTCAATACCGCGACGCGGATGCTGCTGCTGCGCGAAGAAATCCAGCGCGAACGCCGCGGCATCATGCGCTCGACCGACGAATTTGCGGTCACCCACAAACGCCTGCTGCAGGAAGCCCTCACCGACCCGCTGACACAGCTTCCGAACCGCCGCCACGGCCTTGATTTCCTCGCCTCGGAGTGGGCCTTTGCCCAGTCCAACGGCCTGCCGATGGCCTGCCTGCTGCTCGACATCGACCACTTCAAACGCATCAACGACACGCACGGTCATGCCGCCGGTGATGCCGTCCTGCGCCAGCTCGCAGACCTTCTCAAACGCACTTCACGCGTCGAGGATCTGGTCTTTCGCTATGGCGGCGAGGAATTTGCCGCCGTTCTGCCCAATGCCAGTGCCCGTGCCGCGGCCCAGATCGCGGACCGGATCCGCAGCGTCGTCGAAAAATACAGCTTTCTCTGGGAGAATCAAGCGATTCCGGTCACCCTGAGCATCGGCGTCGCCAACCTCAATGGCACAGAAAAAGACAGTCAGACGCTGATCGAGAGCGCCGACGCCGCACTCTACCAGGCCAAAAGAAGCGGCCGCAACCGCGTCGTCGTCGCCACCGGTTGACGAATCGTCGATCGCCCACACCAGCAGCCAGATCGCTTCTGCCGAAAAGTCGCTGCCGCCCGCTCAGAAAAGAATCACCGAACGGATGCTCTTTCCGGCATGCATCAGCTCGAAAGCCTGGTTGATGTCTTCGAGCCCCATGGTATGGGTAATGAAGGTGTCGAGCGGAATCTCGCCGCGCTGCGCACGCTCGACGTAGCCCGGCAGTTCGGTACGGCCGCGCACGCCGCCGAAGGCCGAACCGCGCCACACCCGCCCGGTCACCAACTGGAAAGGCCGCGTCGAAATCTCTTCACCGGCGCCGGCCACGCCGATGATCACCGACTCTCCCCAGCCCTTGTGGCAGCACTCGAGCGCTGCGCGCATCACGTCCACGTTGCCGATGCATTCGAACGAATAGTCGACACCCCCGTCACAGAGGTCGACGATCACTTCCTGGATCGGCCGGGCGTAATCGGCCGGATGGATGCAGTCGGTGGCGCCGAGTTGCCGGGCAATGGCAAATTTGGCCGGATTGGTGTCAATGGCGATGATTCGCCCGGCCTTCGCCATCACCGCGCCGATCACCACTGACAGGCCGATGCCCCCGAGGCCGAAGATGGCGACGCTGGCCCCTGGCTCGACCCTGGCAGTATTGATCACCGCGCCGATGCCGGTGGTTACCCCGCAGCCGAGCAGGCACACCTTCTCCAGCGGCGCATCGCTGGCGATCTTGGCCAGCGAGATTTCCGGCAGCACCGTGTACTCGGAGAAGGTGGAAGTGCCCATGTAATGAAAGATCGGCTTGCCGTTTCTTGAAAAGCGGCTGCTGCCATCGGGCATCAGGCCCTTTCCCTGGGTGGCGCGAATGGCCTGGCAGAGATTGGTCTTGCCCGATTTGCAGAACTTGCACACGCCGCACTCGGGTGTGTACAGCGGGATCACGTGGTCGCCGACGGCTACCGAAGTCACTCCCGCACCGATGGCCTCGACGATGCCACCCCCCTCATGCCCGAGAATGCTCGGGAAAATCCCTTCCGGATCGGCACCCGAAAGCGTGAACGCATCGGTATGGCAGACGCCGGTGGCGACGATGCGTACCAACACCTCGCCTTGGCGCGGCGGCTCGACATCAACTTCCGTGATTTCCAGAGGCGCGTTTGCGGCCCAGGCAACGGCAGCGCGTGCTTTGATCATCGGTGACTCTCCTTGAAATCAGTGAAAATCCCCTGGCTTCAGACGGGCCAGACGGAACACCTCGATCCCCTCTTCCAGCAGTGCTTCGACCTCTTCGGTGCTGGCTTCACCGCGAATCGAGCGCGCCGGCGCCTCGACATAGTGAATTCGTCTGGCCTCGTTGGCAAAATCGGCGCCGACGTCCTCGCAATCGGCGATCAGCATTTCGCTCAATTGCCGGAAAGCGACACGCGCGCCAGCGCGCATGTCGATGGGTAAGGCTGGTATCGATGGCTGCTTCACCGGAACAGCTGCGGGTTCTTTTGGCAAGGTCAGATGCACCGCCGAAGGCACCCGGCGAATCTCCAGCGAAGCGCAGTGCGGACAGGCGATCTGGCCATGGACGAGCTGGCTGTCGAAATCCTCTCGCGACTGAAACCAGCCTTCGAATTGATGGTCGTGCTGGCAGGCAAGGTCAAAAATGATCATCGGGAACCCAGTCAGAAAGCACGCAGCGAAAGACAGAGGGTGGTACCCGGAGCCGGGGTCGAACCGGCACGGCCGCAAGGCCGAGGGATTTTAAGTCCCTTGTGTCTACCCATTCCACCATCCGGGCCACAGCTTTTTCAAGCAGCCACAACAATTCCGCAGGTCCGCGGAAGCCGGCACAAGCCACACCGTTTAACCGTGCCGCAGGACAAAATCTGTGCCCCTTTTACAGGCTTGCCGAGAGCACATGATAGCAGACGAAAGGGTATCCCGATGGACCTGATCTTAGCACCTATCAGTTTAAGTTGGCACCCAAAACGGAGACAGCGGCGATCCAGTTTCGACGAATCGGTAGAGCTTTCTCAAACCGCGGGTGAACCACGAGAGACGACTGCGGAGCATTTTCCGGACGCTCCAGTGGCCATCCGAGGTCTGTGCCTGGGCTTTCTTTTCCAAGGGGGTTTAGGCACTCCAGCGGATCTTTCCAGCCGATGCGGACGCACCAGTGCAAGGCCAAGGCCATGATGAGGAGCCTCTTATCCAGGCGTTTCGCCTGTTCCAAGTGGCTTTCGGCCAACTCGAAGCCGCGTGATTTGAGGTCGGAGAACAGAGGCTCGATGCCCCAGCGAAACCCGTAGTCGAGTACGCGCGCCCGCGTAGGCGGACAGCCCCGAGACATCGCGTTCGTTATGCGGAAGCACGCGCGCCGGAGGTTGATCCACGGCCCGACCGATCGCCCGGCGATCCGTGAACGGCGGGTGGCAGGTGAGCCGGCGCCGGAGCCGAATCGAGGCACCTTCGGCCCGTCGCGTGACGCGTCGCGGCGCGCC
>DIME01000167.1 GCA_002425405.1 Candidatus Accumulibacter vicinus | reverse complement strand
AAGGAGAGGAAGTGGGCGAGGGTGCCGAGCACGATGGGGCCGCCGAACCAGTAGAAGATGGCTAAGGCGACGGCGGCGAAAACGGCCGCGACGCGATGCGGCGACAGAGGGAAGCAGCTGGTGGCGATGGCATACAGGCCGGCGGACGCGCAGCAGGCCGCGAGCAGAATGGCCAGATAGAGTTCGTAGCCATAGGTCTGCGTCGGTCCCTGCAGGAAATAGGCACCGATCAGCCCCGGCAGCAGGCCGATGAACAGGCGGCGCTGGCTGGCGTAGCGCGGGTCTGAATCGACGAGGTCGGCAAAGATGGCGCCGCGCGGGTTGAAGTCGTAGCAGTTCTTCTGGCAGCCGACGCAGGTCGGGCAATAGCCATTCGGGACGACGACCAGTGGGGCGTGGCCATAGGTGCGCTGGATCGGCCCCAGTGGGCAGAAGGTCCCGCACCAGCCGCTGCGCCCGGCAAACACCAGGCCGCCGACGAAGGCCGCGATCAGCACGCCGACGATGCCGGCGGCCACCAGTCCGCCTGCGTGGTTGAGCACCGGCGCGCGGGCGGCAACGCCGGCAAGGAAGAGGGCGACGGCGATGAGAAAGGCCCGCTCCTTCCATTTGCCGGGAAGCGGCAGGCTGCGGCTGCTGCCGGTCATGCGCGGAATCTGGTTGAGGAAGGCCATCGGGCAGACCTGCCGCCAGAGTCCGGGCGCAATCACCAGCACCGCTGGCAGGACCGGAATGGCCAGACCCCACCAGAGCTGCAGCCCGACGGCGGGATCGACCGTCAGCAGGACGGCGAAGCCGAGGGTGGCGAGCAGGGTGAAGACGCGCAACACCTGCCATACGGGTTTGGGCAGAGCCGACGTGCGTTTGGTGTAATTGGCGAAGAATCGCTCGGGGCTCATGGCATGGATTCGCGGGTCAAGGCTCAAAACGCGGTCTGCAGCTGGCGCAGGCGCCGGCTGGTGTAGGCCGCAAGATCCTGGAGCAGGGCGATCGCCAGCGCCGGCTTCCAGGCCGCCAACTGCGCGAAGGAATTCCGTCGCAAGGCAAGCAGTTCGGTACTTTGCAGGGCGGTGGCGGTGATCGCGCTGGCTTCGCCATCGAGGAAGGACGAGATCCCGAACACTTCGCCTTCCACGAGAACGTCCACTTCGCGCTCGGTCTGGCCGCTTGCGCCGGCGGTGATGCGGATGCTGCCCGAAACGATGATCAGCAAGGCATCGCTGCGCTCGCCGGCGGTGATGATCCGGCTGCCGGTGGCAAAGCGCAACTCGGCGACGAAGCTGTCGAGGCTGTCGAGCTCATCGTCCGAGAACTCTCGCAGGACAGGCCGCAGCCTTGCCGGAGCGACTATTTCGGTGACCTGTTGGTCGGGATCGGTGTAGCTGAAAAACTTCATCGGAGCCTTCCTGCGCCCGCATGCTGGCGCTGATCATTGCCATGAACAAAAGCGAACCCTGAAGGGAAGCTCGCCGGATCTGGGTCGACTGTGCCGGCTTCGCCCTCGCCTTGCCAGACGCTCGTCGGCGGGCGAGGGCACGCAAGGGCTACCGATCTCTATTCGCGGAAGCGTCGACCGGGTCAATTCTCTTCCAGTTTGTCGCCGCGAGCCGTTTCGCCAGCGAAGGTGGCGATGAAGGAACTGACCGGTCGGTGTGGCTGCAAGGATTGGCGGCTGCCCCAACGCTCGACGTAGAGGTCCCACAGCCTGGCCTTGCGTGAGCTCAGCAATTGGCCCATGCGGTTCTCGGCCGACGCCGCACGGTCGATGGCCTCGGGGGCCAGTTCGTTGACCATTATCTGCACAGCGGTCCGAACGGCAGCCTCGGTCTGCCGAAAGTGCTCGCCCAGTTCGGCGAGGCTGGTCTGGAAAGACTGCTGGCAGTCCAGGTAGGCACGCCGGGGTGGGCCGAACAGCACGCGCAGCGCTTCCTCGTTGGTCGGCATGATGCTGAGCGGATTGCTGGGGGCCGGACCAGGGCGTACCCCAGGCGGCTGGTCGAGGGCAGCGTTGCGCAAGGCCTGCAATTGCCGGATTTCGTCGGTGATCAGGAGGAGCAGTTGCCCGAGCCGTTCGCCCAGCGCTGCGGCGTCGGTTTCTTCGAGGTCTTCGGGCGACAGCCCGAGTCCTCTGGCCATGCTGGCCAGTACGTCGCCGCCGGTCGCCGCCTGCGCTGGCGGCGTAGGGTCGGTAGCATCGGTAGAGGGCGAAGGGGCGGCTTCCGCGACAATCCGGGTGACCACCGGTTCGCTCGGCAGTGCTGGCGGTGTCTTGACCACCCGCGCGAGGAGGGTCATGCCGTCGTCGGCCGCTGGAACGTTCGCCGGCATCCTGTCGGTGCCAAGCTCGGCCGGCGTCAGGGCAACCGGCGGTAGGTCGGCAAGCAGCAATGCCGGGTCACCGCCGCGCCGCGCATTGCCGGCGGGGCGCACGGGGGCAACCTGGGCAGAGGGGGGTTCGTCCGCAACCGGAAGAGGCGCGGGTTGGTCGACGCCACAACTGGTAGCGCCGTCTGGAGTAGTGTCCGCAAGGCCAGTGATCTGTACGGCAATCAAGTAAGGACCAATCAACAGGAGGTCTCCATCGCGTAGCGGGTAATTGTCGCTGACGCGGTCGTTGATGCGCTCACTACTATGATTGACGAAGGTCCCATTGGAGGAACTGTCCTGGAGAACGAATGCGCCGTCCGTGAAGCGGATCGTGCAATGGTGCCGGGAGATGCCGCCGGTTCGGTCGGGTAGCGTCCAGTCGTTACTGTCGTCCCGGCCGATCCTGAGCACTCCTTGGTGACCCAGCGTTTTCGTCAGAGGATGCTGGTCGGCAGACGTGGGCTTGCTCTCGATCGTCAGTCGCAGCAGCGGTTCGGGGGCGGGCGGGGAATGCCCGTCGGCCAGGTCGTCGTGCCTGACTGGCTCGCCGTCGTCCTTGATTTCGACGCGGATCAGGTAGGCCCCGATCCGCAGCCGCTCGCCGTCCCGCAAGGCATGCGGACTGGTCAGCCGGGTTGTGTTGCCATCGATGAAGGTACCGTTGGTCGACAGGTCGTAGAGCAGGTAAGCCTCGGGCGAGCGGCTGATTTCGCAATGCCTGCCCGACATCAGTCGGCTCGGGTCCGGCAAGGTCCAGTCCAGTCCTGGCAAGCGCCCTATGCTGAGACTCTCGCGGGCGCCGAACTCGATGCTCGCAGTGGCGGTGGCTGGTAATCCCGTTGCGTTCTCCAGCGTCAGGCGAAGCTTCATGAGAAATTCCCTGAAAGAGGTCGGAGCGGCGCCGTGCCGGAAAATCCGTGCCCGTCCTTGTTGCAGAGGCGGCCGCTTACCCTGCCAATTCTCGGACAAAGGGCTTGTCGAGGGCAAGCGCTTTCCCGCATTCCTTGCTGACCAGGGCCCCAGGTTTCTGTCCCTGCTCCTCGACGGCTGCCTCCGAGTTGGCTAAACTGTCCTTAAATCCTTATTTCTGAACTGGGAAAAATCATGCGCCGGGTCGTCTTCAACCAAAAAGGGGGAGTGGGCAAGTCCACCATCGCGTGCAACCTGGCCGCGATCGCTGCTGCACGAGGCCGACGGACGCTACTGATTGATCTGGATGCGCAAGCCAATGCGTCCCGCTACCTGCTCGGCAAGGCGCTGGACGAGCAGCAGAAGACCCTGGTCCACTTCTTCGAGAATATTCTTGGCTACCGTCTGCTTCCCGAGGCGCTCAGTGCCTATGTGATTCATACACCATTCCCCGGTCTCGACCTGCTGCCCGCTGACCCCGGGCTCGAGGAATTGCAGCCCAAGCTTGAATCTCGCTACAAGATGTACAAGCTGCGCGAGGCACTGGAGAAGATTGCCGCTTACGATGAGATCTGGATCGATACTCCGCCAGCACTGAATTTCTATACCCGTTCGGCTCTGATCGCCGCCGATGGTTGTCTGATTCCTTTCGATTGCGATGATTTTTCGCGCCGTGCCCTGTATACGCTGATCGCCAATGTGCGCGAGATTCAGAGCGACCACAACCGTTCCTTGCGCGTCGAAGGAATCGTCGTCAATCAGTATCAGGCACGGGCCAATCTGCCGCTGCGCCTGGTCGACGAACTGCGTGGCGAGGGCTTGCCGATCCTCGACGCCTTCCTTTCGGCTTCGATCAAGATCCGGGAGTCGCACCATCTGGCTCTGCCGATGATCCACCTCGATCCACGGCACAAGCTGACCGGTGAGTTTTCTGCCCTCTACGACCTGCTGTCGCAGTGAGCATATCCGGCTCTGCCGGGTGTATGATTTTCCTTTGTCATTGATGCGGGGAGATCGATATGCCTGCGGTACGACCATGCCTGCGGCTGTTGGCAACGCTTTTCATGCTGCTCGGCTGGGGTGCGGTGGTCGCTGCCCCGGCCAAGGCTCAGGTAGCGCTGGTCGTCGGGATCGGCGCCTATCAGAATGCCCCGGCGCTCCCCAACCCGCCCAGGGATGCTCGCGCCGTTGCCGATTCGCTGAAAAAACTCGGTTTCCAGGTGGAACTGGCCGTCGATCCGGACAAGGCCCGGCTGGAGCAGGCGGTGAAGCGCTTCGGCGACCAGTTACAGGGCGCCAAGGTCGGCCTTTTCTTCTACGCAGGTCATGGCCTCCAGGTCAGCGGCCGGAATTACCTGGTGCCGGCAGATGCCAAGATCGAAAACGAGCGCTCGCTGCCTTTTGCTGCAGTCGACGCCGACCTGG
>DIME01000050.1 GCA_002425405.1 Candidatus Accumulibacter vicinus | reverse complement strand
GGCGGCCGGCGCATCCGAGCCGCTGCGCCTCGTCGCCACCGAGGCGCTGGTGCGACATGACCTGCCGGCGGTGCTGCGGCTGATCGGGCAGGGCGGCATCGCGGTCGGCCCGAAAACCGGCCTGCCGAGCAGTGCCGCAGTGGCGAAACTCGAATCGATCCTGCTCGGCGGCGACTGGTACCGGCCGGAAGACGACCTGGGTAGCCAGCGCTGGGCGGGCGGGGCGATCCGTCCGATTCGCCCCTTTGCCTGGCCGCTGCTGCTGCAGGTCGCGGGCCTGGCCAAGCTGGACGGCAGCAAGCTGGCACTGACCGCCCGCGGCAGCAAAGCTCTGTCGCAGCCGCTCGAAACGGTCGTCTCGCATCTGTTCGAGCGCTGGCAGGCGAAAGGGGCGCCGGACGAACTGCGCCGCGTGGACCTGATCAAGGGCCAGACCAGCCGATCGGCACAGCTCAGTGCCCTTGCCGATCGCCGTACGGTGATCGCTGAGGCCCTCAAGGATTGCTGTCCCGTCGGCCGCTGGATCTCCCTCGACGAGTTCTTCCGCCAGATGCGATTTCGCAACCACGATTTCGAGGTCACTTACAACGCCTGGGCCCTGTACTTTTCCGATCCGAACTACGGCAGCCTGGGCCACGAGGGCTTCGGGAGTTTCGAGATCCTGCAGGCGCGCTATATCCTTGCCTATCTCTTCGAGTATCTGGCCACGCTCGGCCTGCTCGACATCGCCTACACCAGCCCCTACCACGCCAGACCCGACTACAGCGAGGCCTGGGGAACCGACGACTTCCTGTTCCTGAGCCGTTACGATGGCCTGCGCTACGTTCGCCTCAATGCCCTCGGCGCTTTTTGCCTCGGATTGACCCCGGACTACCGACCGACCATCGAGAAGAAGCCGCCGCTACTGGCCACCGGGGCCGACCTCGGTCTGACCCTGCTGCGCGATCCGGAGCCTGCGGAGCGGCTGCTCCTCGAGCGAATCGCCCAGCCCTTGTCTGTCGATCGCTGGCGACTCGACCCGGATGCCCTGCTACGAGAGAGTGCCGATGCCGACGAGCGCGGGCGCATCCGCGACTTCCTCGATGCTGCGACCGTTGGCGAGCTGCCGGCGGAGTTTCGCCAATTGCTGGAGAGCGTCGGCGAACGCGCCACCGCTCTCGCCGACGCCGGATCGGCGCGTCTGATCCGCTGCAAGGACGCCGCCATTGCCGCGCTGCTCGCCTCCGACCCAGGCACCGCGCCGCACTGCATGCGTGCCGGTGACCGCCTGGTCTGTGTTCCCGATCCGAAGCTCGCGGCCTTCCGCAAGGGACTCGTCAGGCTCGGCCTGGTGCTGCCCGAGACTCCCATTGGCTGAGCTGCACGCGCGCTACGAGCGCCTGAGCCCCGACGAGCAACGCATCCTGCGGGTGTTGTCGGTGGTCTGCGAATCGGTCGGGCAGACCGTGCTGCAGCAGATCCTCGACGCCCTCGCCTGGCATGACCGGGCGGGCGCCCCACTGAGTCGCCTGCTGAACAAGACCCTGCGCGAGCAGCTGCTCAGCGACGGCTTGATCGATCTACCGAAGGGCGCTCTGTTCTGTCGTCCCGACCTGCGCGAAACACTGACCCGCGAGACCGTCACCGACGGAACCTTCGCGGCGATCGTCGAAGCTGCAGAGCGCTGCTTGCCGACGCCGATACGCAACTCCTGGGAGCAGACCGAATTGCGCCGCTTGCGGGTGTTGCGCAACGCGCTCTATGGCGGGCGCGCAGACGAGGTCTTGCAACAGCTCGGGATTGGCCCTGCCGCATCGCTGGCCCGGATCCCCTATCACCAGCTTCGACAATTGGCCGAGGTCTGCCTGTCCCAGCCGGACCCGGAATGGATCGCCGGCCTGGATCCCCGTCTCCAGATCCTGGCCCTCGCCCCGCTGTTGCACCAGGCGGCCCTGGATCTGGTTCCACAGCCGGATCACTACGTGCTGATGGAACGTCTGCTGACTCCCTTGGCCGCAACCCGCCCGGACGTTGCCGACGCCCTGGCCGAGCAGTACCTGCTGCGCGGCCGTCTGGATGCAGTGCAGGGGCTGCTGGCTGGCCGGAGCGACCCCGAGGCGCTGGCCCTGCAAGGCTGGCTGCACTTTCTTCAGGGCGATTACGCACAGACCATTGAGAGGATCGAGGCCGCCGAGCTGTCGGCGCGCAAGCGGAGCGGCAAGCGCAACGTCTATACGCCGCGCATCGCCGGTGCCCTCTATCTCATCGCCCTGCTGCACCGCGGCGGCAAGGCCGATTACGAACGGGTGCAGCGGCAGGTGAGCCTCTGTCTGCGGGCCAGCGTGACCGACCCCATCGAGCAAGGGTTCCGGGTGCTCGGCGACCTGGCCGCGGTGCTGGCCGGCCAACGCCCATTGGACGACGCCGTCTGGCTGCAGTCCAGCCTGAGCGTGCGCGGCGCATTTCCAAAACTACTCCGCTTCCTGGCACTGCACTGGCTTGGCGAGCGCCCGGCAGCGGACGCGCTGCAAGTCCTGGCGACCTGTGCCGAGCAGGCGGCGCAGGCCGGGATCGACTGGTATGCACACGAGGCCGTTGCCCTGCTGGTGGCCTTCGGCTTCGAGGGCGCGACCCCGACCCTTGCGGCGTTTGGCGATCCGCCCCCCGGCGTGGTCCTGATGACCGATCTGCTGGCCCCCAGGGCGGCCTGGGAGATCGCCCTCGATGCGCTCAAGGGGCTCGGCAGCCAGGCCGCCGATCCCGGCAGCGGTGCGCCCGGGACCGCCGATCTGCGCATGGTCTGGGTATTCGAACTGCACCAGAACGACGCCCTGCTCGAACCCCGCGAGCAGAAGCGCAGCAAGCGCGGCGGCTGGAGCCAGGGCCGGCCGGTGGCGCTGCAGCGGCTCGCCGAGACCCCCGAAGATTTTCCCTACCTGACGCCCCAGGACCGCGAGATCTGCGCCTGCATCGTCCGTGAGCAGGAAGCGAGCTGGCGCGGTGGCTACGCGCGGACCGTTTATCGGATCGACACCGAGCGCGCCCTGCTGGCCGCCGTCGGTCACCCCCTGGTCGTCCGCGACGCGACCACAGATACCCCGGTCGAACTGGTGCGGGCGCTGCCGACGCTGGCGGCAGTGCGGCGCAGCAAGGACTTTCTGGTCAGCATCGAGCCCTTCCCGGCCGAGGACCGGTCGCTGTTGCCGGTCGAGGAGACCCCGCAGCGCATCCGGCTGGTCCAGTTCGATGTCCGGCACCGGGAAATCGCCCGCATTCTCGGCCCGAAGGGCCTCAGCGTCCCCAAGGGCGCCGAGCCGCGCTTGCTCGCAGGGCTCACGGCGGTCGCGCCGCTGCTGACCGTCCATTCCGACATCGGCGGTGGCACCGGCGTCGCCGAGACGATCGTCGCCGACCCGCGCCCGCACCTGCACCTGAACGCTTTCGAGGGCGGCCTCGGCCTCGAGTGCTATGTGCACCCCGGTGGTGACGCCGGCCCGCAGTTCCGACCGGGGCAGGGGGGTGCGACCCTGTTCAGCGAGCGCGACGGCCGCACCCTGTGCTGCCCCCGCGACCTCCGAAGCGAGCTGGCTGCGGCCCGCGCGGTGATCCGCCAATGCCCGACGCTCGCCGGCAACGACGGCTGGAGCTGGCACCTTGACGACCTCGAGCAGGCCCTGAGCGCACTCGAAGAACTTCATCGCCTCGGCGATGCGGTCGTGCTCGACTGGCCGCAGGGCAAGCGCATCGGCCTTGGCAAGGAAACCCAGCTCAGTCAGATGCGCGTCACCCTCCGGCAGCAGGCCGACTGGCTGGCGATCGATGGCGAGCTGACCCTCGACGACGGGCGCGTGCTGGCGATGCGCGAGCTGCTCGACCGCGCGGCGGCCGCCCAGGGCCGCTTTGTCCGCCTCGGCGAAAACGATTATCTGATCCTCAGCCAGGCCCTCCGCCGGCGCCTCGACAAGCTGCGCGGACTGGTGGCCGACGACGGCTGCTTCCACCCCTTCGCGGCGCCGGCCATCGACGAGATCATCGATGGCATGGCAGTCGAGGCCGATCCGGCGTGGCGGACGCTGCTCGACCGGCTGGCTGCGTTGCAGGCCCTCGAACCGCCACTCCCCTCGACGCTGCAGGCCGAGCTGCGCGACTACCAGGCCGAGGGCTACCGCTGGCTCGCCCGCCTCGCCCACTGGGGCGCCGGCGCCTGTCTCGCCGACGACATGGGGCTTGGCAAGACGGTCGAGGCGCTGGCACTGATCGTGTCGCGGGCCGCGGCCGGTCCGACGCTGGTGCTGGCGCCGATGTCGGTCTGCGGCAACTGGATCGACGAAGCGCAGCGCTTCGCCCCGACGCTCAAGCCGCTGCGCTTCGGCGGCGCCGACCGCGCCGCGCTGCTCGAACAGGCCGGCCCCTTCGACCTCATCGTCTGCAGCTACGGCCTTCTGCAGAGCGAGGGCGAACGCCTCGCCGAGGTGCCGTGGCAGACCATCGTCGCCGACGAAGCGCAGGCGTTCAAGAACGCGCTCACCAAACGCTCGCAGGCGATGATGCGCCTGCGTGGCGCATTTCGCATGATCACCACCGGCACGCCGATCGAGAACCATCTCGGCGAGCTGTGGAACCTCTTCCGCTTCATCAATCCCGGCCTGCTCGGCTCGCTGGAGACCTTCAACCGGCGCTTCGCGATTCCCATCGAGCAGGCCAGGGACGCGAGCGCCCGGCAGCGGCTGCGCCAATTGCTGCGCCCCTTCATTCTGCGCCGCCTGAAGAGCGAGGTCTTGAGCGAGCTGCCCGCGCGCACCGAGATCACCCTGCAGATCGAGCTCAGCAGCGGCGAGAGGGCGCTCTACGAGGCTTTGCGCCAGCAGGCCATCGAACGCCTCGCAGAGGCCTCGGAGGTTCACCCCGGCCAGCAGCGCATGCAGCTCCTCGCCGAGATCATGCGTCTGCGTCGCGCCTGCTGTCATCCGCGGCTCGCGCTACCCGACAGCGACCTGCCGAGCGCCAAGCTCGAGGCCTTCGCCGAAATCGTCGACGAACTGCTCGACAACCGTCACAAGGCACTGGTCTTCAGTCAGTTTGTCGATCACCTCAAGCTCATCCGCAACCACCTCGATGCCCGTGGCATCCGCTACCAGTATCTCGACGGCTCGACCCCCGAGGCACAGCGCAGCGCCGCGGTCGCCGCCTTCCAGGCCGGTGAGGGAGAACTGTTCCTGATCAGTCTGCGCGCCGGCGGCGCCGGGCTCAACCTGACCGCTGCCGACTACGTCATCCACATGGACCCCTGGTGGAACCCCGCCGTCGAAGACCAGGCCTCCGACCGCGCCCACCGCATCGGCCAGGAGCGCCCGGTCACGATCTATCGCCTGGTCGCCCAGGACACCATCGAAGAGCGCATCCTGCAACTGCACGCCGGCAAGCGCGACTTGGCCGACGGGCTGCTCGCCGGCACCGAAGACGGCGGCAGGCTGAGCTACGCGGATATGCTGGCGCTGGTGCGGGGGAGCGAGTGGGCATAGACCTGATGCGTCATTCAGCCTGCCGTCTCTCGACTTCGTCCATCTTCTTGGCCAGTTCCTCGGGAGTGAGAATTCCCTTCTGAAAGAGAATGTTTGCGAAAGCGACGACCCAGCGTTCGTAATAGGTAAGCTTGCCGATCAGTTCCGCGCCGAGCGACTCAACGCCTCGGCGTTTTTCCTCCGTGCTGATAATCTTATGGAAATCGAGGACATCCGCCAGTGCGTGGCAACGCTTCTCCCAAGGCTCAAGTTCGTGGTCAATGCGTTCGATGCGATCCGCCGGCAAGCCGCCAATGTCATTCGGCAGTGTTTTCAGGAGGTGTTCGGTTTGGCTCATGAATCGATCCGGTGTTCAAGGTTGACTTTGACAACGCCAATCATCGCGTCACGGGTGACCATGGCGGCGAGTTGTTCCTCGGTAAAATCCTCGGTGCCTGCCGGACGCTGCGGCAATACCAGATAACGCTGGATCGCCGTCGAGTCGCTGACACGAATCTCGACATCTTCAGGAATCTCGGTCCCGAACTCGGACAAGACTTTCCGCGGTTCCCTGACGGCGCGGGCGCGGTATGGCCTGGCTTTATACCAGTCGGGCGGGAGGCCGAGCACCGGGCGCGGGTAACAGGAACAGAGCGTGCAAACGATGAGATTGTGAACCTTGTCGGTGTTCTCCAGTACGATGAGCTGAGTGTCGTCGTAGAAGCTGATGCCCAACTCTTCGCAGGCTGCACGGCCGTTGGTGAGCAGACGAGCCCGAAACCCAGGATCCACCCAGGCCCGCGCGACGACTTTGGCACCCAACGCAGGCGTGCGGGAGTCAAGCACTTCGATCTGTCGACGAATCTCGCCGGGAGCGATCAGTTTCTTTTCGATGAGCAGCTCCCGAATGGCAGTCTCCATGATTTCGTAATACCCGGGAGGCGCCTCGTCAGCCGCCGCAGGATGCGGATGGGAATGATCGTGGTCGTCCATATTCAGACCCTTTCCAGCCATGTTTCAAAGACTTCGATGCGCAGACTGTCCAGCAGGGATCCGGCATAGCCAGGCCACAAAGCGGTCAGCGGGATGGCCACGCGAAAATAATGGCCTTTGCAGCCCGCATTGCGCCCAAAACCTTCCTCCTCGTTGTTGACCGCGGGCGGCTCCATCACCGCGTCCACGGTGGCAAGCTTGCCCCGAATGTAAGCCGGCACGCGATAATGCCCGACGGGATAGCGAACCGAGATTCGGACACTGTCACCCGCCTTGAAAGCGGGTTCCTCACCCAGGGCTTTCACGACATTGAGCCCTGGCGCTGGGAATGGTATTGGCATGGACGCCTCGTTCAGAAAGGATAGGAAATGCAACTCTGCCATCAAAAGTATACGAGCCCCCCTCAACCGACGTCAATCTCGCCATACCAAACATACCAAACGGACACTTTCGCGAACGGCACGGTCTACGGACTGGCCGGCGCCGTGTGGTCCCAGTGAACATCCCTCATGCGTCCTTGCAAATCTTTCATCGCCCGCGATGGACCACTGAATAAGCTGTGTCCGGCAGCAACCGAATGAACATCTTGTGGATGGAGGAATCATCGATGAGCAGCAATTCCGTCGTAACGTACGAAAAACGCAATCAGGTCGCGTACCTGACCCTCAACCGTCCCGATGCGCTGAATGCGCTCAGTCTGGAGGTGCTGACCCGCCTTTCCGGGCTTCTGGAGGAAATCAGGAAGGATGACGCGATTCGGGCGGTGATCATCACCGGCGCCGGCAGCAAGGCCTTTTCCGCCGGCGCCGACATCAAGTACCTCAGCCAGTCGACGCCGATGAAGGTGCGCGAGTTCTCCCAGCTTGCCGTGACGGTGACGAACCAGATCGAAAATCTGGGCAAGGTGGTGGTCGCCGCGCTGAACGGTTACACGTTTGGCGGCGGTCTCGAGATTGCCGAAGCCTGCATGATCCGGGTCACCGTGAGGTCCGGCCGGCTGGGACACCCGGAGGTGAGCATCGGCGCAGTGGCCGGCTTTGGCGGGACGACACGTCTGGCGCGCCTCGTGGGGCGCGGCCGGGCCGCCGAGATGCTGTTGCGTGGCCGCAACGTGACGGCCGACGAGGCGCTGCAGATCGGCCTCGTGCAGTTCGTGGTCGACGATGACCGCCTGATGGCGGAGACGGAAGCGATCGTCGACGACATCCTCGCCAAGTCGCCCAGTGCGGTGCAGCTCACCTGGGAGGCCCTGCACCGCGGACTGAACATGACGCTGGAGGAATCCGCCTTGCTCGGTGCCGACTTCTTCGGGCTGGTGGCTTCCACGGAGGATTTCCGCATTGGCACCCAGGCCTTCGTAAACAAGGCCAGGAAGAATGGGAGATCCAACACCACCTCCGCAAGTGTTTCGGGCTCTGAGCTCTGACCGGCCCTGACAGCTGCTATGGCTGCGTAGTGGTCCGGCCGCTGTCCTTGTTCATGTTGTTCATGATCACGCCGGTGACCACGGCGCCCACGGCCGCGCCGACGAGAACGCTACCGACGTTGCTGCCGTCGTGGCGATCGTCGTCACCGTAGTACTCGCGATAGCGACCGGCGTAACCTTCCCTGCGGTAATCATAGCGGTCGCGCTGGTATTCACGGTGCTGCTGAACCACGGCGCCGGCAACAAAGGCGCGCCGATCGCGTTCATGCCGATCGAGATCCCGCACCATTTCTCGGCGCTCGATTCTCTTGCCGTCGTGCCGCCAGTGGTCTCCGGCCAGGACCTCGGCAGAGCCCAACGCCCCGGTGCCGAGCAAGGCCAAAATCACTCCCATGCAGGGAAGCGGTCTTGAGAGTTCCGATTTCATCATCTTCTTTCCTTGATCGGTGGTGGGGTTCAATGGATCTCCTTGACGATCTCAAGGAAAAGCTTGGGATCATTTCCTTTGCAGGCCTTGTAGATCTCGCCGACCAGCTGCGTGACGCCCGTCTGATTGAACGGATACCTCTTGGCGTCAATGCCGTCACGGCCGTTCAGGTAGCCATGCGTCCAGGCGACGAAAGCAAATGCCCGATCCTGCGCCCCCTTGAGCATCTTCGTGTCCTTGTTCAATTTCGGATCGGCCGCTGCGAAGACGTCCAGCAGGTTGCCGCAGGTGGTGGTTTCAAAGGGGATTCCCTGGGGTTTTTTGCTCTCGGCAGCGAAGACCGTCGACGAGGCGCAGAAGGCGAGCAAACAGCAGGCAGCAATTCTTATCTTCACGGTAACTCCTTTTCTGTTGGTCAGGTGACGGACATCGATCGAAGTCGAGACTTCCCGTCGAACCGAGTATACCGGACGCGTTCTTGTCCCGCAGCGTCGTCCGCCACTTAATCCCGATGATCTTGCCGTTGCTGCTGCGCCTTGATCAGGTACTGCATCAAGGAGGCCAAAATCTGGCCTAACAGCCAGTTTGCCACAGCGGCTCCCATTGCCCGGGCATTGGCGGAATAATTGTGGCCTGTCTCTTGCGAGATTCCCCACCGGCGCGATTAGCACGCTGTCAGGATCTGTCCGGAGTCGTCATCGTAATGCGAGACGTCGTTGAACAAACACAAGCGGGCGCGTACCTCGCTCGTGAAGTCGAGAATGCTCAGTGCTGCGGGACTTTGCTCAAGGCGGTCGCGATAGCCGCGCATGTCGAAGCCAAGCAGGCTACTGATCAGCAGGCGGTTGGTTCCCTTGTGGGATACCAACAGGACCGTGCGGTGGCGATGCCGCTCGATGATGGCGCGAATGGTGGGCAACGCACGGTTGAGTACATTGACACCGGATTCTCCGCCCAGGGGAGCGATGGCGAAAGGATCCTCCTGCCAGATGGCGTATTCGGCCTGAAACGTGCTCTCGACCTCCGCTCGACATAGCCCCTCCCAGTGGCCATAATCGATTTCGCGTAGCCCGGGCTCGGCGATCGGCTCCAGACCGTGGGGAAGCGCCAGAGTGCGGGCGGTTTCCATGGTGCGCTGTAGTGGACTGGCGTAGACGGCATCCAGCTTCTTTCGTTTCAGCCGCTCCGCCAGGTATGCCACCTGTTTGCGGCCTGCGTCGGAGAGGGGCACATCAGAGGAACCAGCGAACCGGTCTTCGGCGGTGAGATCGGTGGCTCCGTGGCGCACCAGGTAGATTCTGGTCGGCATTCAAGTTGTCCAGTATTCGTTTTCTCCGGGTAGGTTACCCGTCCAGCGCTCTGCGCGTGGCGTCACCACCGGCGCTCGTGAATTCGGATGGGTTTACGCCACGCCATGAGCGCCGCCCCTGTCAGGACGACGACGACCGCACCGAGCAGGATGCACGGTCGCCTGAGGCAGGAGTTCGCTCACTTCCGTACCCTCTCAATTCCAGGGTGTCCATGCGTCGGGTAACGCGAACGGATCGTTGCCACCGCCTGGGCGATGACCGGATCAACTTCGTCCTCCTCGCAGAACGAACCTTGCATGTCTTGCAGAAGACCGTCTTCCAACCCATAGATCCAGGCGTGCAACATCAGTGGCTGGCGGCGCTTCCATGCGTCGCCGACGAGTGTGGTGCGGGCGACATTGCGTACCTGCTCGATTACGTTCAGTTCGCACAAGGCGCGCCAGCGAGTCGTGTTGTCCGGTAGCGCCGCCAGGAAATCGATGTGCCGATCGCGCACATCCTGAATGTGGCGCAACCAGTTGTCGATCAATCCCAGGGACGAACCTTCCAGAGCCGCCCGGACACCGCCGCAGCCGTAGTGACCGCAAACGATGATGTGGCGGACCTTGAGCACATCGATGGCGTACTGCATCACCGACAAGCAGTTGAGATCCGTATGAACCACGACGTTGGCAATATTTCGATGCACGAACACTTCACCCGGCTTCAGGCCGGTGATCTGGTTTGCCGGCACCCGACTATCCGAACACCCTATCCACAAGTAGGCTGGATCCTGCAAACCGGCCAGTTTGGAAAAAAAGCCGGGGTCGGACGTTTGCATGTCTTCAGCCCAGCGGGCATTGGCGACAAACAGTTCAGGCAGGTATTTCATGCTGGAGTCTTTCAATAAAGTGGGTGCGTGCTGGATCCTCAGCGCCCTAGCACGGTACCAGACCTCGGCCGCCGGCAGGTCGAGCGTGCGCCTGAAAAAGCGCCAGACTGCCTCTGCCACTTTTTTCCACCGTGCGCAGTTTACCTTGCCGGCTCGGCAAATGAAATGGCTAATGGCTAAGCGTGAGCACAGCAAGCGCCTGGGCCACGGTCCTCTGATCGTGCGCAAAAACTACGGTGGAAAAACCCGCCGGCAGCGCGTCGCTCGACCATGTCGGCGCGGTCAGGTCGCCCGATACTCGTCGATGATGTCAGCCATCGTGATCCGGCGCCCGAAGTAGCCGACGTTTTCCTCCAGCCCTTCGGCGCGCAGCATGTCACGCACTGCCGCATGCGCCGCCACCAGGCGCAGGCCAATCCCGGCGGCCTTGAGTTCCGCATGCAGCTTGGCCAGCATTCGCGCCCCGGCGAGATCGACAATCGGTGACGTCGACAGATCGCATACCACGAGGCTCAGCGGCTCGGCGGTCGAGCGGATTGCTTGCCACACCGTATCACGCACATGCTCGACGTTGAAGTAAAGCAGCGACGCCTCGACGCGAAACATCAGCACACCCGGAACAGCCTCGTTGTCCGGGTTGCGCGCGATGTCGGAGTAACTCCGCGTTCCCGGGATGTGGCCGAGGAAGGCCACATGCGGGTGCGCCGCGCGCCGTATGAGCAACAACATCGACACGAGCACGGCCACGATCACGCCCTTGAGGATGCCGAGCAGCAGCACGCCGCCGAAGGCGACCATCGAGACACCGAATTCGAAGCGGCTTACCCGCCACATATGGCGAAGTTCGCCGACGTTGATCAATCCCTTGACGGCAACCAGCACGATTGCCGCGAGAACCACGTTCGGCAGGTTGCTCAGCAAACCGGTCAGGTACATCAGGCACAGACCGATCGTGAGCGAAGCGAAAACGAGGGCGAGCGGCGTCCTGGCGCCGGCCTTGTCGTTCACCGAGGACTGCGACAGACCACCGGCCACCGGGTAGGCCTGGAAGAACCCCGCTGCCAGATTCGCGGCACCCAGACCGAGGAGTTCCTGCCGCGCATCGATCTCGTAACCGTTCGCCTGTGCCAGGGCACGGGCGGCGGAAACGCTTTCCACATAGGCCAGCAACAGGCACGCGAACGCCAGGGGGATCACCCCGTCCACGTCGCGCACGCGCAAATCCGGCAGCTTGAAGTCGGGCAACCCCTGCGGCAGCGCGCCGACGACCTTGAAGCCGAGATCAGCCAGCGGCGTCACCGACATCACGATGATCGAGATCACCACGACGAACAGTGCAACCGGACGGCCGGGCAGGAATCTCTCCCCCAGGAGCAGTACCGCCAAGGCGGCCAGGCCGAAAGCCAGCACGGCGAGGTTGGTATCGGGAATCTGGCCGCCAAGCGCAACGACCGACCCGAAGAAACCATGCCCGCCGCCCTTGACGCCGAACAGCTTCGGCAACTGAGTCATGGCGATCGTCAGCGCTGCACCGGCCTTGAAGCCGACCAGGATGGTTTCGCTGATGAAGTTGACCAGCGAACTCAAACGGAACAGCCACGCCAGCATGCACATGGCGGCGATGACCACCGCCGTCAGCGCCGCAATCGACGCCCAGCGTGCGGGATCGCCCTCCGCCATTCCCGCAACCGTGACTCCGACCAGCATCGAGATCGCCGAGGTAGGTCCGATCGCCAGTTGGCGCGAGGAGCCGAACAGGGCATAGAACAGACCCCCGACCAGATAGCAGTAAATGCCGTATTGCGGCGGCAGGCCGGCGAGCGAGGCGTAGGCGAGCGAGACCGGGATGCCGTAGGCCGCCAGAGTCACGCCGGCGATGGCGTCGTTCGCCAGCCACTTCGTCTGATACGCGGCGAGCCACTGCGCCGGGGGAAAGACGGCGCGCCAGCCGCGTGCCGGAGGGGCACCCGCCAAGGCACTCGCGGGTCGCGCTTGTTCCGCCTCGGCAGTCGGACTCATGGATTTTCCTCCACCTGCGCCTCGAGTCGTCCTTCGCGGACTGCCTTGACGAAGGCGCGGTAGTCGCGCTGATTCTGGTCGCTGTACTCAACGGCAAACTCGCAGATGGCGTCGTCGAAAACGGCGCTTGAACCCATGTAGCCCGCGATCAGCGCCGCATCGCCCGAACGCGCATGTGCTCGCGCCAGTGCCCAGGCGCACAGCCGGCCATAGGTGGTCAGGCGGTCAACGTCCCATCCCTCGACGATCGCGCTGATCTTGACATCGCGCAACTGGCGAAAATAGTAGTGTCGGCCATTCTTCCCGGTCGTCCAGCCGAGGAACATGTCGCTTGCCGCCTGCATCAGGCGTTGCCCGGCAACCACCCGCTCGCCGTGGTTGGTATGCAGGCTCGCGCCTGCATACGGTTCGAGCACCGATTCCCGCGCCTCTTTTATCTGTAGGAAAAGCGGGTCATTGTCGGCGGCCATGAACAGGGCGACGAGGCATCGGGTGCCAACGCTGCCGACACCGACGACCTTGACCGCCACGTCGCACAGGTGGAAACGGTCGAAGAGCATGCGCACGTGTTCGGGAAGGGAATCGCGGTAACTTGCCAGGGCTTCCCGGTACTGCGTCCGCATCCCCGGGGCTCGTTCCTCGCTGGGGTGAAAGACGAGAGGCGGATTGTCCTTGATCTTCGGCAGCGCCCCATGATGTTCGGCGAGCTTCAGGAAAACGTTTTCGACAGCGCTTTGCTGGCGCGCTTTCTCGACCCGCCTGGCGAAGGTCTTCCTGAGTTTGTCGCTGGTTCCGGCCATCTCGGCCTGGACGCGCTCGAGCGAGATCGTGTCGTACCAGATGTCGAGCGCGCGCATCGACGAATAGTCAGCCATCCGCTCGCGATAGGCGCGCGCCGTCGCCGTCGCCGCCCGAGCGGCCTCGTTTTCATGCAGGTGCAGGTATTGCCCGGCGATGACGATGCTCGCGGTCAGACGCTTGAGGTCCCACTCCCAGGGCGCCGGCAGCGTCTCGTCGAGGTCATTGACATCGAAGATGACCTGCCGCTCGGGCGTCGCAAAGCCGCCGAAGTTCAACAGATGGGCGTCACCGCAGGCCTGTACCCGGAGTCCGGAGTTCGGGGTGGCGGCCAGGTCAGCCGCCATGATCGCCGCCGAACCGCGGTAAAAGGTGAACGGCGACTGCAGCATCCGGCCAAAGCGGATCGGCACGAGTTCGGGCATCCGTCCCTCGTTCGATGCCGTGAGCACTTCAATCGGGTCGCGCCGCTTCTTGGGCGGTTTCCATCCGCCCTGCGCCTCGCGCGGCACCACTTCACGCAGCGCGCTCCCGTGCGCACGGCGCTCCTGCGGCGAAAGAAGCGCTGCAGGAGCAGCGGTGACGTCTTCCTGTTTGTCATCAAGCCTGTTCCTGGACATCTTGGGTGAGCCTCCGTTTGACAATGCTCTCCAGATCAGTATAGAGCATACAAACCGGCCCTGGAGGCCTCGCGGGTAATCGCGGGAGGAAGGGTTGCTCGATCCTCTTGGGGTCCGCGTTCAACGCCCCCGCAGGGGAGCAATCGACTGGCCGAACAGCCGCGTGTCGAGGCCTGGGCAAGGTAAGCGCCAGGCCCCAGGGGGAACATGGCTGCACGGCGCAGCCGACGACAGCCGCGTGCGCAGCGAGCCAGCCCGGTGCGCTGTCTCGTCGGCGGCCGCACTGGCGAGCGAGGCGGAGCCCTTTGCGCAGTCGCCTCAGCCGCTATTGCGCAGACCGGCGGCGATCCCGTTGATCGTCAGGTGGACCGCACGTTTGACCCGCTCATCCGCGTTGCCGGCACGCAGCCGCCTGATCAACTCGATCTGCAGATGATTCAACGGGTCGAGATAAGGAAAGCGGTTGCGGATCGATCTGGCGAGCAGCGGGTTGTCCTCGAGCAGACACTGCTGCCCGCTGATCGCCAGCAGGGCGTCGATGGTCGCCTGCCACTCGGCCTTCACACGCGGGAAGATCGCCGCGCGCAGCGTGGGATCGGTGACCAGTTCGGAGTAGCGGGCGGCGATCGCCAGATCGCTCTTCGCCAGGACCATGTCCATGTTGGAGAGCAGTGTGCGGAAGAAGCCCCACTCGTGGTGCATGCGCTGCAGCAGCGCCAGCCCATCGGGATGCGCGGCGAGAAACTCGCGCACTGCCGTGCCAAAGCCGTACCAGCCCGGCAACATGAGACGGCACTGCGCCCAGCTGAAGACCCAGGGTATTGCCCGCAGATCCTCGATGGCGGTGGTTTTCTTGCGCGAGGCAGGCCGGCTGCCGATGTTCAGATGCGCGATCTCGGCGATGACGGTGGATTCCCAGAAGTAACGCTCGAAGCCGTCGGTCTCATAGACCAGGCCACGGTAGGCACGATGAGCCGACTGCGAGAGCATGGCCATCGTCTCGAGGTATTCCGGCCGCGGCGCCGGGTCGGGTGCCGCCAGCAAGGTCGCTTCGAGCACGGCTGATGCCAGGATCTCGAGGTTGCGCCGACCAACCTCCGGATTCGAGTACTTGCTGGCAATCACCTCGCCCTGCTCGGTCAGTCGCAGCCTGCCCTGAACCGCGCCACCCGGCTGGGCAAGGATCGCCTGGTAGCTCGGACCGCCACCGCGACCCACCGAGCCGCCGCGTCCGTGGAACAGGCGTAGCCTGACGCGGTGGCGGGCGAACACCTCGACCAGAGCGATCTCGGCCCGGTACAGCTCCCAGCCCGAGGTCAGGAAGCCGCCATCCTTGTTGCTGTCCGAATAGCCGAGCATAACCTCCTGCAGATCGCCACGGCTGGCGACCAGTCTCCGGTAGGCCGGCAACGACAGCAGGTCGTCCATGACCCGCGGGCAGTTGCGCAGGTCCGGGATGGTTTCAAACAGCGGGACGATGTTCACCGCCAGCTCTTGCGACTGCGGCAGCAGCAGGCCGCATTCCTTGAGCAGCAGCGCAACTTCGAGCAGATCCGAGACACCATCCGTCTTCGAAATGATGTAGTTCTGCACGGCTTCCGGGCCGTAGGCGCGATGGGCGTCGGCGGCGGTACGAAAGATCTCCAGTTCGCCACGCGTTTCGTCGCTGTAGGCGAGGTGGGATGAGGCCAGCGGCCGCGTCGAGCTGATCTCGCGCAGCAGCAAGTCGATACGTCCGGCCTCGTCACACTCGCGGTAACGGATGCCGGGGCAGACGGCCTCCAGGAGCTCCCCGACCACGCGCTCGTGCACCTCGGAGTTCTGACGCAGGTCGAGTGCCGCCAGGTGGAAGCCAAAGACGCGGGCCGCACGGCGCAAGGCGCGCAGGCGGCCGCGGGCCAGCAGCTCTGAGCCGTTGGCGACCAAGGAGCGGTGGATCACATCCAGGTCAGCCGAAAATTCCCCGCAGTGGGCGTAGGGGGCCGACTCACCCACCGGAGGCCGTTCCGGCTCGAGGCCGTCGAGGCTGCGCGCGGTAGCCGCCAGACGCGCGTAAATGCCGGTGAGGGCTCGCCGATAGGGCTCGTCGCTGCGTGCAGCGGCCGTGTCGGGCGAGCGGTCCGCCAGGGACTGCAACGCGTCGGAGACGCTGACCAGGCCCTCGGCGACCGACAATTCGGCTCCCAGGGCGTGAATCTCGTCGAGGTGGAAACGCAGCGCACGCACCGACTGCAGGCGCAGGGCCGCGCGCGTGACGGGAGCGGTCACGAAGGGATTACCGTCGCGGTCGCCACCGATCCAGCTGCCCAGGTGCAGGAAACCAGGCAGTTCGCTGACCGGGCGTCCGCCATCGGCCACGGCGAGATGATCCTCCAGCCAGCCATAGAGGCGTGGCAGTTCGCGCAGGAAGGTGTAGTCGTAATACGACAGCCCGTTGACCACTTCATCGAGGACCATCAGCCGCGTGGTGCGCAACATGCGCGTCTGCCAGAGGGCGAGCACGGCCCGCCGCAACTCCTCATCGAGCGACTCCTGTTCGTCGGGCGTCAGCCGGCTGTTGTCGCGCCGATGCAGCAGATGGGCGATCGTACGCTGCCCGTTGAGGGTGCTCTTGCGCTGGACTTCGGTCGGATGGGCGGTGAGTACGGGAACGATCGATGCGTCGTCGAAAAAACCGGACAACTGTGCCGGATCGCAGCCGGCGGCGCGGGCGCGCGCAAGCGCATGCGCCAGGCTGCCGGCATGCGGTGGCGATCCCGCGATCAGGTGGGCACGCGAGCGCCGAATGTGATGCTGGTCCTCGGCAATGTTCGCGAGATGCGAAAAGTAACTGAAGGCGCGCACGACGGTTTGCGTCTGGTCGCGCGACAGGCTGTCGAGAATCGCTGCCAGTTCCTGCCTGGCGCCGCTGTCCTCGTCGCGATGGAAGCGGATGGCGCTGACCCGGATACGCTCCACCAGTTCGAAGGTCGCCTCGCCTTCCTGTGCGCGCAGGGTGTCCCCCAACAGGCGGCCGAGCAGCCGGATGTCTTCGCGCAGCGGCAGATCCTTGTCCTCGGGAAAATCCTCAGTCATCACGGAATTCCTTTCTGTTAAGTCTTCTCACGACCGGCAATGGCCGCTGGTCTTGCTTCAGCCCTTTGCGCATGGCCATTTCCATCCCGCACCTACCCGGCGACGCGCTGATCGAATTCGTGCTCCGGCGCCGATGGGGAATCGCTTCCGTTTCCTCCAGGGGCTTCTTCTGACTGCTGAGCTTGCTCACCTACCGGATCCCGCGTCTGTACCCATGGGGCGGCGAGCAGCCCAGCGGCTGAGAAGCTGACCGATCGGGAACATCGTCAAGCCGACTGCTGTTTCACCTCGTCTCCCATCCACTTGACGAGCGTCGCCGCCAGATCGTCCGCGTTGACGGGTTTGGTGAGAAAGTCGTCCATGCCGGCTGCCAGACAGCGATCGCGGTCCTCCTGGAAAGCGCTGGCCGTCAGGGCAATGATCGGCAGACGGCTGCGGCCGCCCTCCTTCTCCCACCGGCGGATGGAGGCCGTGGCATCGAAACCGTCCATGACGGGCATCTGGCAGTCCATCAGAACCAGGTCCGGAACGGCACCGGAGGTGACGAACCTGACGGCCGCCTGACCATCGTTGACACTGTCGACCCGCACACCCCGGCCCTCGAGAGTGGCCTCGATCACCATGCGGTTCACGGCGTTGTCGTCGACGACCAGAACATGTCTGTGTTTGCGCAAGGACAGCCCGGCCTCCCGTTCTCCGGTGGCTGTCGGGCGTTCGGAATCGGCGCCGGCTTCCTGGGCCCGGATTCGGAACCAGAAGCGAGTGCCATTCCCTTCCGAGCTCTCGACCCCGACCTCGCCGCCCATGAGTCGGGCCAGATTGCCCACGATCGAAAGGCCGAGGCCGCTACCGCCAAATTTCCGTGTGGTCGAGGCGTCGACCTGCGAAAAAGCGTGGAAGAGCAATGGCTGCTTGTCCGCCGGGATGCCGATGCCGCTGTCGCTGACAGAGAACTCCAGGAGCGCCGCCCCGGACGATTCGATCGGACACCCCGCGATGCGCACAAACCCTTGGCTCGTGAATTTGATGGCGTTGTTGATCAGGTTGGCGAGCATCTGGCGCAACCTGACCGGATCGATCAGATAACACGCGTCCCGCTTTCCAGTCCAGGCGGTCTCGATGGTCAGCCCCTTGGCAACCGCCTGCTCGGTAAACAGCGCGGCCACCTCTTCGACAAGCTGCGCCGGGGCGACGGGCAGATACTCCAGCTCCATTCGTCCCGCTTCGATCTTCGACATGTCGAGGATGTCGTTGAGGAGGGCGAGCAGCGTCTGGCCAGAGTCGAGGATGATCCGCGCGTACTTCTGTCGATTCTCTTCCAGCAGATCCGGCAGCAGCAGGACTTGCGCCATGCCAAGAATGCCATTCATCGGCGTGCGAAGCTCGTGGCTCATGGTTGCCAGGAACTGGCTCTTGGCAAGGTTGGCGGCTTCGGCGGCATGGAGCGCCTCACGCAGTCTTTGTTCTCGTTCCACCAGGCGCTGCGCCCGTTCGGTCGCCTGCGCGCGGGCGCGCGCCAGCTTGGCGAGCAGCCAGGAAAAGATCACCAGCGCCAGCGACAACAGCCCCACCGACGCAATGGCCTGCCTTCGCCATCCCGCGAGAAAGTCGTCGGTGGCCAGGCCGACGATGAAATAGAACGGGTAGTCGGGAACGCGGCTGAAGGCAAACAGACGTTCGACGCCATCGGTCACTGCCTTGTAGCGGATGTTGCCCTTGGTTTCCCCTTGGTCGATCAAGGTCTGGATCGGATGCGAAATCGGCTGATTCGTCAGCGCCGGGTCGGGCGGTCGTCGGAGCACGGATCTGCTGTCGGTACGCCGGATGGCGAGCAAGCCTCGCGGACCGATATCCAGGGAGTCGAACAGCGCAACGTAGGTGGCAAGATCGAGCACGGCGATCGCGGCGCCGACGAATTTTCCCGACGTGTCGCGTATCGCTCGCCCCATGACGATGACCGTCTGTCCGGTGAAGCGGGAAATCTGGACATCGGAATACACCAGCCCAGCCTTCGGGTCGTCCCGCAGGGTGACGAAGTACGGACGATCCGACAGATTGGCAAAGGTGGCTATCGGATCGGAGGTATAAAGGAGGTTACCATCCGCGCCGATGAAGCGAAACGCCGAAATCTCCGGAAAGTTTCTGCGACTCATGGCCAGAGATTGGGTGACCTGGTGCTCGAAACGCGCACGCGCGGACAGGTCGAGGGCCGCGGTGTCCACCGAAGCGACCAGGCTTTCCAGCGCCGCATCAGTACGCCTCAATGTCGCATTGAGACGTTGCTGCAGGATCCCCGCCAAGTTCTCCGCCGTATTCCGTGCGCTCTGCACTTGCTGCTCGTAGCCCGACCAAAGCTGCTGGCCGACAATTCCAATGGCCAGCCCGACAGCGAGAACGTAAGCAATCAGGGCGGTCTTTCCGTAAGACATCATCTTCGGGATTCCCCATATTATGTGAGTCGACTCCAGTATGCACGACACGGGCCCCGACCGCGATAGGTGCGCCAAGCCAGCTGGCGCTACCGGCAGCCTTCGCTGTCGTCCGGACCAGGAGCGTCGTCGCGATGGAAGTAGAAGCGCTGCCGGGCCGCACCCGGCAGCGTCGCCACCGGCAGCGATTGCTGCTCCGCAGCGAACAGACCGTGGCGGCAGACGACGGCGATGCAGCGCCAGCGGCAAGACGAGGGGGCCGACCGGCGCGCCAGCGCGTCAGGTACACGCCTCGCGACCGAGCGTGCGGCGCACTTCGAGCTGGCAGACGACCTGCCCGTCGAAGGCGCAGGTCCAGCCGCGATTCTCCGGCCGGCAGCGCCAGCCGCGCGCGTCCGGCGTCGCACCAAGCAGCTTGTGCGTCGGGCTCTTCTCGTAGACCGCGCAGAGCGCGTCGGCCTGACGCTGCACATCGGCCGCGCTGCGCTCGCGCGCCGCCGCTTCGCTTCCCGCCGGCGACAGCGCTGGCGGGACGACCAAGGGCAACGCGTCGTCGCTCCGCTGCCAGCGCTCGTCGGCCAGGTTGCGACACGCGGCCAGCCCCGCCTGCGCCGCAGCGGCGAAAGCCCCGGCCGGGTGGTCGCGCAGATAAGCGCGATAGCCGTCGCCGCGGCCGCTGTCCTTCACCGCCTGCTGGGCCGCTGCCCACGCCTCCTCGTCGGCCCGCGCCGGTACGCCGCCGACGCCGATCGCGCGACACGCCTCGCGCAGCGCAGCGGCGCGGCACATCACCGGCGTCCAGCCGGCGAGGGGGATGAGCAGGCCGACCAGCGATACGGCAGCGAGCAGCACCGCCGCCATGCGCCAGGGCGGATAAGGCCCCCCCGGCGGCACCGGCGGGCGCGGCCGCCCGTCGACGATCGCGCGCAGCGTATCGACGAAATGCCGCCAGCACACGGCGTCGGTCGCGCCGTCCCACGTCGTCAGGTCGAGCGCCTGCACTTCGCCGAAACCGAAGGGCGGCGCCACTGCGTCGAGGCGCACCGGCAGCAGAACGCCGCGCGTCTTGGCGCGCTCCGCCTCCTCGCGCACGTACGCCCCGTCGGGTCCGGTCGACGCGTGCGTCCAGCAGACGACAACGCAGCGCGCGGCGTCGAGCTGCTCGACGATCGTCTCGCGCCAGCGCTCGCCGCCGCCGATGTCCTGGTCCCACCACACCGACACGCCCACGCCACGCAAGGCGCTGACCAAGGGCTCGACGCGCGGCCGATCTTCGCGCTTGTAGCTGACGAAGCAGTCGCTCATCGCTCGCTGGCCGCGCGCCGCTGCGCGGCTTCGACAAACGCTTGATCGACCGGCGACAGAACGCCACGCGCCTGCAGGACGAGCCAGGCGTCGGCGACCTGCCGCCAGGTGACGCCGCCACCGATCGTGGCGAGCCGCCAGAGCGACGCGGCCACGTCGCGCTGCGCTTCCGCCGACGCCGGGTTCGCGGCCGCCAGCCGGCGGCGCATCTGCAGGCTCTC
>DIME01000038.1 GCA_002425405.1 Candidatus Accumulibacter vicinus | reverse complement strand
CGTAGCGGCTTCGTCCAACCCTTCCATCGAGAGGACTCGCCCCGGCAAGCCGGGTCGAGCCCCTCATGTCAAACGTTAGAGCTCCATGGCTTACGCTACTGTCCTTGTTGTTGCCGTGCTCAACAGCATCGTTCTATTCTTTGCCGCTTTTCTCGCTGCAGGCGGAGATGGAAATTCTGATGGGGTCAAAACGGTCTGGTTTTTCGGCTATCTCTGGATCGCTTTGCTTACCGCTGGAGCACTGGCGCTCTGCGCCCGAAACAAAGGCTCTATTGGGGTAGTGCTCGCAATCAGCACGCTGCCAAGCGCCTATCTTGTGGCTACCGCTGCGCTTATGTTTGGAGTCGGCATGGTCTATCTCAAGCCGGCATCGTCCGAGTTCACTTCTGCTTGCAAGGGTTCCGGCGTGCAGTTCTTTTCAACGCCAACAAAACCTGTTCACTCTTTGGCATATGAGTGGGGGCACAAGTATCCGATTGAGATCAACTACTATCGGATCGGCGCGAACAACTACGTTTCTGAAATGGGAACACGCAACCCACCCTATCCGCCGGGCGTCAGTCTTGTAATGAATGGGGCGTCGAGGGCGGATGTGCTCGTCACCTTCAATTACCCGATTGGAAAGGAGCATCTTTCGCGTGCCTTGGATCGTCAAGGCTTGATAGGCTATGAACTAACTGTCACCGATCAACGTAATAACAGCACTCTTGCACGTCTGAGGTACTTCACTGATCTCTCGAACAACAAAGCATGTGGCCCAACAGACAACGGCGTTCTCAGTGTGATGGCGTTCGTTCTAAAAGCTATCGAAACGCAATGAAAAGCGCATCTTTTCATTGGAGCTCTAGCCTTTCCGTCGAGCGGGACCGCCCACAAGCTGCGCTTGTGGGTTCCCTTCGCGGCTTTGCCGCTGCGGCGGCCCCTCACGTCCAACGTTAGGTGGCGCCTTGCGTATTCGCTTCGTCGTTGCTTTCTTTTCTTCGCTCATCGCCTCAATCGCGAGCGCTGGTGGGTCGTCGTACGCCACGACGATCGAAGCGATGGAGAAAGTCGACAACGACTACTACCGGCTAACCGTTAAGACACTGGCGTTCTCTGATACGCCGGAGCACGCGGTCCTTCATCTCAAGTATCGGCCAAGGGCTCTAGGCTGGTTTCGGCGCCCCTCGATGATCACGCGCGAGGCATACGAACACTGCATAGCAGAGTTCAAGGCACATTTTGAGAAGCGAGAGTCATTCTCACTAGGCATCATGGGTACGGGGTTCATCGATTTGCCGAACAAGCCTGGGGAGTATCAGAGCAATGCTTTGGCGGTACTAGAGGAGCATCACGGCGAGCGCGTCTGCTTCTCGTTTGCCATGCCGGTATGAAACGCCACCTAACGAATAAGGTTAGGTGATTTCCGCAAAACGCCATACCAAGAGTCATCACGTTAGGCCGGGCTCAGGGCCAGAAAAACAAGCCGCTGCGATAGTTGTTCGGGATCTTGATTTCCGGAAATCACCTTAGATCGCGCGCAGCCGCGATCTGAACCGTTTGTTGGACGAGCCCGGCCGCCAGGCGCCGACCAAGCCTACAGAAAATAGGTTCCGAGTGGAAATGCCAGATGAGAAAACAGCGCGAGAGCAATGCCTTGATCAAAACGGCGCGGCGCGCCCAGGCTCGCCGCCAGCATCGACTCCTGGATTGTACTCCGCTCCGATCGGCTCGTTGCCCGACCGTGGGGAGTAGGCGCCCGGGTGCGCGGGCCTGGTTGCTCAATCGAGCGCTGGGTTCTTGGCGTGAGCGCCGCGGTAAGCAACCGTCGCCAAACCGGCTCAGGCCTTCACGCCCGAGTGCCTCCGGCCATCTCGACCTCCGAATCAAGGGCTCGGGCGGTACCCCCCGGACGATTTTCCTCCGCGTAGCGGCTTCGTCCAACATTTTCATGTGCACCCGTCCGGGCCTCCCGGAATTTTTTCTCTGCCTCCCCAGTCAATCGCCGTGCAGGGATTCACGGCCGGCTTAAAATGTCTTCGCTCAGACGCTGAGGTCCACCTGCTGTAGGCTGCCGACCCCGCCATTTTCTTGCAGGAAGACACCGCTGCTGCGGATCTGCCCAATGGTTTCGTTGCTGCCGTTGCGTAGATCGAAAGGCGTCGCGACGCGGGCCAGGCTGAGTGCCCCGACATTGGCTTCCTTGAGGTTCTGCACCTGGCCGCCACCACTGGCATCTGGCGTCCACACCCCGAGCTGGGTATAGACCGCATCGTTTTCGTCGATCCAGCCATTACCGTCGTCGTCGAGTGCCGCGAGGTCGGCAAAGCCATCGCCGCTCCTGGTCCCGAAAAGCTCGCTGCCGTTGTTGATCTGCCCGTCGTGGTTGCGATCGAGGGTCAGGAAACCGCTGCCGGAGGCGAGACGATTGATGCTCTCGGTGGTTCCGTTGGCGTCGAGGTCGAACTTGAAGCGCTGGTCGCTGAGTTGGGCGGCGTCGCCCGCAAAATTGATGACCAGCGGATCCTTCTTCTGGCGCGTCGCGTCGCCGAGGCGCAGGCTGACATCGCTCTCTTCGTGGTAGCTGCGCGACATCTGAAGCTGCAAGTCGAAGCGAATCTCCTTGCCGTCGGCGGTCTTGATCACCCCGCTGGCGGCGAACGAGGTTTGCTCGAATTCGCTGTGCGACGCGTGGTAGTCGTATTCGACACCGTAACCGGCTGGCCTTTGCGCTGCAGCGGCGCGTTCACCCTGGACAACGGCAACCGGCACCGCTTCGGCCGGCAGGTCAAAGACCGGTGCCTGTGCCGCAGCCGGCGCAGGCAATTCAGCGGCATCGAAGACGCGTACGTCTTCGCCGGTCAGCATGCGAACGAGGGCCCGCATCAGCAGCATGCGCGGATCATTCTCGGTCTGGTCGGTACTGCCTTCCAGTGCATCCGCCTGCGCTGCCGCCTTGCCGGCATCGGAAAGGGTGACCTGATCGGCGGCAGCACGCGCATTGCCGCGTCCCTCGAAGTCCGGCCGCTGAGCACCGATCCACATGCGCGTCGATTCGCGGACTTCGGTTCTTTGCGCCGCAACATGCGACGAGAGCATCTGCATCTCGGAACTGGTGATTTTCATGGTGGCTGCCTGATAGATGGAGGTAAACATTACAACGGCAGACGGGGGATTTTTCTTTAATGTGAAAGTCGCGTCAGCGAGGGGGCGGCGATGTCAACATCGCCGCCCCCTCAAACCCGCAAGGCCACCGCCCGTTTCCACACGAAACGACATGGAGCCACAAATGACCGCACTATTCAACATGATGTGGGCCGCCATCCGTTGCCACTGCGTCGATTTCCCTGCTGCCTTCAACATGTCATAATCATTCACGCGATAGCGTCAAAACCTGCTGGGAAATCTTATCGAACATGGGAAAATTGCTGCTGGCACCAATGGAGGGTCTGGTCGACGACGTTCTGCGCGACGTTCTGACACGTGCCGGCACTTACGATCTGGCGGTGAGCGAGTTCATCCGCGTGTCGGGCAGCCTGTTGCCGATTCGGACTTTCCACCGCATCTGTCCCGAACTTTTGCACGCCAGCCGCACCCGATCGGGTACGCCGGTCGCCGTGCAACTGCTGGGGAGTGACCCGGCGTGTCTGGCCGAGAACGCAGCGCAACTGGTCGAGCTGTCACCGGCGGGAATCGATCTCAACTTCGGTTGCCCGGCGCCAACGGTCAACCGTCACGGCGGCGGTGCTTCCCTGCTCGCCGATCCTGATCAGCTGTTTTGCATTGCTGCCGCGGTCAGGCGTGCAATCCCGCAGGCCATCCCATTCAGCGCCAAGATGCGGCTCGGGATCAGCGACACGGCGAGGACGCTGGATTGTGCCCGGGCGCTGGCGGCGGGCGGCATTGTGTCGCTGGTGGTGCATGCACGTACCAGAACAGAGGCTTATCGACCGCCGGCACACTGGGAATGGGTGGCGCGCATCAGCGAGGTCGTACAGCTGCCGGTGGTTGCCAACGGCGAGGTCTGGACAACCGATGACCATTGCCGCTGCTGTGCGGTGAGTACCTGCCAGGATGTGATGATCGGACGTGGTGCGGTCGCCGATCCCTTTCTCGCCGAGCGCATTCGTGCGCTGGCGGTAGGGGTGGTGATCGCCACCGATCGTTCGCACGACTGGTGCCGACTACTGCCACTGCTGGCTTCTTTCTGGCAGCAGGTCTGTGCCAAAGTCTCGGCACGCCATGCGCCAGGTCGCCTCAAGCTTTGGCTGGGGGCGCTGCGGCGGAATTTCGTCGAAGCCGAGGCGCTGTTCATCGCGGTTCGATCGCTGCGTGGCGTTGCTGAAGTCACGCGCGAGCTGCTGCGACATGGCGTGCCGGTGCTGCCAGCGATCGATTATTGTGAAAGTCGCGTCAGCGACTCACGAAATTCCCCTCTCCACTTGCGGGAGAGGGAACGGGGGTGAGAGACGGTCATGGCGTTCATCATCCGGTGTGTCTCGATTTGCGATGACTGTTAGGACCAATCGATGTACGGCAACTCCCGCGTTCCTGAAAGCACCCAGACCGACATTCACCCGCATCTGTCGATGCTGCTCGCTCGTCATGCCGGCACCTCTTTTCTCAAACCGTATGCCGACTACAATCGCGCCGCATTCGCAGCGAGCCTGGAACGTTACCAGCGCGCGACAGCGGGGGGACCGTTGATCCTCGATTCGTGCTGCGGAGTTGGAGAGAGCAGCCGGATTCTTGCCAGGGCATTTCCGGACCATTACGTGATCGGCGTGGACCAGTCGGCAGTGCGGTTGGCACGCGGACAGCGCTGCCAGCAGGGGGGGTTCGGGTGGCCGGCCAACCTCGATCTGGTGCGTGCCGACGTCGTTGATTACTGGCGCTTGCTACACGCGGCGGGTATTCGACTCAATCGTCACTACCTTCTTTATCCCAATCCCTGGCCGAAGATCACCCAGCTGCGCCGACGTTGGCATGGCCATCCGGTTTTTCCGGTGCTGCTCGGGCTGGGTGGGGTGCTTGAGTGCCGGAGCAACTGGCCGGTCTATTTGTCGGAATTCTGCTTTGCGGTGCAGCAGATGACACAACACGCGGCGGTGTACGAGCCGTACCTTCCGGATCCGCCGATGACTCCATTCGAACGCAAATATTCGGCTTCGGGCCATCGCCTGTACCGTACCCGCATCGATCTGGTTTGAGACCGGCGTTTGCAGAAAGCGGGCCGAGATCCCCTGGATCGCCGCATTGTGGAAACGCGCACAACCGTCGTAGAATAGAGGCCTCGGCGGGCGTCGTATAATGGCAATACCCTAGCTTCCCAAGCTAGAGCCGAGGGTTCGATTCCCTTCGCCCGCTCCACTTCGACTTTCCAGGGACTTCCACGTGTACCGGAGCGCTGTAGGGGGCGGAGCGGAGATCGTCGATAGATTCGGTAGCGCCGGGAGCCACTTTACTCGGCAGAACATCGAGTTCCCGAAGCCTACTTCCAGTCACCCCGCAGGCCGGCAACAATCTCCTGCAGATGCTCGGGAGTCGCTGCCGCGGGGGCGACCGCCGTACCGACGACCAGCGCGATCTTCGAGAACAGGCCGCGGCGCAGTGGCTTGCTCATCGCGGGCCCGTCCTTGCGGCTGAAGAAGCTCCCCCACAGACCCTGCAGAGCCATCGGAATGACCGGCGCTGGCGTACGTCCGACGATACGCTGCACGCCTGGGCGGAAAGGATAAAGCTCGCCACTGTCGGTGATCCGGCCTTCCGGGAAGATCGCCACCAGTTCGCCTGCCGCGAGGGCACTCGCCACCTCCTCAAAAGCCGCTTCCATCATGGCCGCATCGTCTCTGGCCGGGGCAATCGGGATGGCGCGCATATGGCGGAAGATCAAGCTGATCACCGGCATGCGGTAAATGCGGTAATCCATGACGAAACGGATCGGCCGCCGGCTCGCCGCCGCGATGACAATCGGATCAACGAAGCTGACGTGGTTGCACACCAGCACCGCTGCCCCCTCCTCCGGGATGTTCTGCAGCCCGCGTTGCTGCAGGCGGTACACCGAGTGCACCAGCAGCCAGGCAATGAAGCGCAGCATGAACTCGGGCACCAGGCTGTAGATATAGACCGCCACCACCGCATTGCACAGCGCAGCAACGCCGAACAGAGCAGGAATCGAAAGTCCATCGCCGAGCAGTCCGGCGGCGGCGAGTGCGCCGCAGACCATGAACAGCGCATTCAGGATGTTGTTCGCGGCGATGATCCGCGCCCGCTGCTCAGGTGCGCTACGCAACTGGATCAGGGCATACAGCGGCACAATGAAAAAACCGCCGAACAGGCCGAGGGCAAACAGGTCGAAGAGCACCCGCCAGGTGTGGTGCAAGGCGAGCAGATTGGCGAGCGACAACGGCGCCCCGATCGGCAGCAGTGCCGGTGAAGCGAAGGCCAGGTCGATTCCGAAGAGCGTCAGACCGATCGAACCAAAAGGCACCAGACCGATTTCGACGTGCCCAGCGGACAAGCGCTCGCAGAGCAGCGACCCGAGACCGATGCCGATCGTGAAGATCGCCAGCAACAAGGTCACCGAGGTCTCGCTGCCCCCGAGCACATTCTTCGCATAGGCCGGGAACTGCGCCAGGAACAGTGCGCCGTATAGCCAGAACCAGGAAATCCCGAGAATCGAGAGAAAGACCGTCCGGTTCTGACTGGCAAAACCGATGTTGCGCCAGGTTTCGGAAAACGGATTCAAGCTGACGACCAGTTCCGGGACCGGCGCCGGCGCTGCCGGGATGCCGCGGCTGCACAGATAACCCAAGACCGCGATCACCAGTCCAGCGATGGCCACCCAGCCCGGATGCCCGGCCACGCCGGCCAGCAGGCCGCCGGCCAGGGTACCGATCAGGATGGCAACGAAAGTGCCGGCCTCGACCAGCGCGTTACCTCCTACGAGTTCATTTTCGCGCAGGTGCTGCGGCAGGATCGCGTATTTGACCGGCCCGAATAGCGATGAATGCAGGCCAAGCAGGAACAATGCGCTCAACAGTACCGCCAGACTGTGCGTCGAGAACCCGAACAGGGCAACGCCCATGATGACAATTTCGAGCAGCTTCACCAGCCGCGCCAGCTTCGCCTTGTCGTACTTGTCGGCAAGTTGCCCGGCGGTGGCCGAAAACAGGAAAAACGGCAGAATGAAGATGCCGGCGGCAATATTGGTCAACACCTCCGGCGCCAGCGTCGTCCAGTTCACCGCCTGAAAGGTGAGCAACACGATCAGCGCATTCTTGAACAGATTGTCGTTGAATGCCCCAAGAAACTGCGTAGCAAAAAAAGGGGCAAAGCGGCGGGTGTTGAGCAGGGTAAACTGGGAACTCATGCAGTCTTCCTAAAGTGGGTGACCAGACAGGCCGCACACGGCCGACAGCTTGGCGGCCCGCAACCAGACCCCGGCACGTCCTCCCGTCTCAGTCCTTCGTTTGAGCTGACCTGACGGGGATTCCCCCATGGGGACGGTCAAAAGTTTTACCGCCGCCACCCGGCCAGATCGCGGCGCCGAACCTTGCCGTTGGCGGTGCGCGGCAGAACGTCGGTGAAGATGACCTCGCGGGGACATTTGTAGGCCGCCAGATGTTCGTGGGCGTAAGCCAGCAGCGGCGCGGCGTCGAGTCCATCGGGCTCATCGGGATCGCGCGGCACCACGAATGCGGCGATCACGCTGACCCCCTCGCGCACCCTAAGCTCGGTCACCGCCACTTCGGCCACCGCCGGATGCTTGCTCAGGCAATGCTCCACCTCCAATGGCGACACCCGGTAGCCCATGGCGTTCATCATGTCGTCGTTGCGGCCGTGATAGATCAGATAGCCGTCCGCATCGAAATGCACCAGGTCGCCGCCGATGAACCATTCGCCCCTGTAGATCAGATCCTCCTCGTCCGGCCGCTTCCAGTAGCCGAGCATCAGGCCGGGATCGCTGCGATGCACCGCCAGCAACCCGATCTCACCCGGCGACAACGGTTCTTCCCCCTCCTCGACCGGCAGCGCCACCACGCAGCGGCCCTGCTGTGGCTTGCCCGGACTGCCCGGCCGTACCGCTACGCTGGGCGACGAGGAGATGTAGGTCGAGCATTCGCTCATCCCCAAAGCCTCATACAGTTCCTTGCCTGTCGTCGTCCGCCACTGTTCGAGCAAAGCACCGCCCAGTGCCTCGCCGGCAGTCAGGCCATGGCGCAAGCTCGACAGATCGAACGCGCGCAGGTCATTGTACTTCAGAATCTGCCGATACAGCCCCGGCACCGCCGCAAACAGGGTTGCCCGGAATTTCTCCATGAGCATCGGCCAGACCGTGACATCGCGAGGCCCGTTGTAGAGCACCGCGGTTGCGCCATTGGCCCAGGGATCGGTCAGACCGGCCCCGAGCGTATAGGTCCAGTTGAACGCCCCGGCGTGCAGGATCACATCATCTTGGCGGATGTCATACCAGCCTTGGTACATCGGTCGCCGTCCCCAGGCCGATCGCTGGGCGTGCAACACACCTTTGGGCTGGCCGGTAGTGCCGGAGGTGTAAATCAGAAAAGCCGGATCGTCGGCAGCCGTATCGGCGTAATCGACGGCCTCGTGTTGGGTTCGCAAGCGCGCAATGTCGACGGGAGTCAACACACGCACGTCCGGCGGTGGCTGGATAGCCAACTCTTCCGACATGGCGACCATCTGGGCACCAGCATTGGCCAGCAGGAAATCAGCCTCCTCCTCGGTCAGTTGCGCCGAGGATGGCAACGGCACACAACCGGCAGCGATGGCGCCGAAGAACAGCAGAGCGTAATCGCTGGTATTGCCCATGCGGATCATCAGCCTCGCCCCCGGTTCAAGACCCCACGCACGCAGCCCAGCCGCCACTTGCCGGACAGCCTCGTCCAGTTGTCTGTAAGTCCAGCATTCCGCCTGTTCGGGCAGAGCCTTGGCGTCGGACACCACGGCCAGTGCCAGCTTGTCCGGGGTATCGCGCGCTGCTGCCGCCAGACAGTAGCGCGCCATGTTGAAGCGTGCCGGCGGCAACTGGCCTGTGTAATGCCACCCTTTTTTCACCATTCACCTTCACTTCCAGAAATCCGGCATGAACAGCTGCCGAGGGAGACCGCCAAGCGCATCGTCAGGCATCCCCCTCCGGGCATGGATGGCCAAGCCACCATGGGCCACGGCGCCGATAACTGCGCAGGGAAACCGCGTACAAGTACACCGTATAACCAGTGAATGAAAAGCGTTGCGGATACAGACAATAGTACTATGAGTGCAACTCGTCACGGCTATTTCCTATGGAACATGGCCACTGCATACACCTTGTTTGCCATGAGGAAATGCCAGCCCGTTCGACTTTCCCGATGCGCACCATGTTGTCTGCGGGCGCCGGCCCCTAGACATCTCCACCAGACCCAATCTATTGTTTATAATGGATTATTTATTTCATGTCCGCATTCTCTGATCGACTCGATGACTTTTCCAAATATCTGAAATCAAACGAATTACTTGAAAGTGCCCGCGGCAATGCCAAGGGCTTCATGCGCCAAGGTACGCTCACCTTCCCGGTAGTCATGACCTTTCTGCTCTCCGGTGTGCAAAGTGCCGACGGGAAGAGGAATTCGCGCAGGCTGTCCCGGAACTGCGGGCCGAACTCGAACGACTCACCGGCAAGCCGCCGGTCACCTGAACCGGTTGAAAGAATGAATGTCCTGATCACCCCCCTCACCGCAGCCGATGTCGATCCCGTCGCCGCACTGGCCCGCCGGATCTGGCAGCAGACCTACCCCGGGATCATCAGCCAGGCGCAGATCGACTTCATGCTCGAACAGCGCTACCACCGGCAGCGCTTGCTCGACGAGTTGACCATGCCGGATCTCTGGTGGGATCAGCTCCGGGTCGATGGCCAACTGGCCGGTTTTTCGTCCTGCCTGCGGATCGACGGCGGCAAGGAAATGAAGCTCGACAAGATCTACGTCGATCCGGGAAAGCAACGCCTGGGCCTGGGTGCCCGACTCATTGCGCATGTGGCCGAACGCGCGCTGGCGCTCGGTTGCTGCGCGCTGATTCTGGCAGTCAACAAGCGGAATCAGGCCGCCATTGCGGCTTATCGCAAGCATGGCTTTGCTGTCCGCGAATCGGTGTGCGTCGATATTGGCAAGGGATTCGTCATGGACGACTTTATAATGGCGAAACCGCTGCCTGGGCACGCGACCGAATCCTGAACCAACGGTCATGGCGAATAACGCCCCCCGATAATGAAAGCTTTGACGCCATGACCGTTCCTCTCTTCCCCAACCCCTTGTATGCTCTCCGCCTGGCGAGCGAGGGAAGCATTGTCAGTCGCTGCGCGACTTTTACGGCAAGATGAAACTGACATTTACCAAGATGCAGGGACTCGGCAATGACTTTGTCGTGCTCGACGGGATTCGCCAGTCGCTCGAACTGACACCCGAGCAACTGCGCTTCCTGGCCGATCGCCATTTCGGCATTGGCTGCGACCAGGTGCTGCTGGTCGAGGCGGGCACGCGCCCCGATGTCGATTTCCGCTATCGCATCTTCAATGGCGATGGCGGCGAGGTCGAGCAGTGTGGTAACGGCGCACGCTGCTTCGCTCGCTTTGTGCATCAACAGGGGCTCACGACGAAACGCGAGATCCGCGTCGAAACGATGCGCGGCGTGATCGTTCCGCGCCTCGAGGAGGACGGTTCAGTGACCGTCGACATGGGGGTGCCGGTGTTCGCCCCGGACGAGATTCCCTTCGTCAGCGACCGCGACGATCTTCTGCAGCCACTCCGGGTCGCCGACGAGGAATGGGCCATGACCGCTGTCGGCATGGGCAATCCGCACGCCGTGCACGTGGTTGCCGACGTCGACACCGCGCCGGTCGAGCGGCTGGGGCCACTGATCGAATCGCACCCGCGTTTCCCGCAACGTGTCAACGCCGGTTTCATGCAGGTGCTCGACCGGCACGCGATTCGCCTGCGGGTTTTCGAACGTGGCGCGGGTGAAACGCTGGCCTGCGGCAGCGGCGCCTGCGCTGCCGTGGTGGCCGGTATCGCGCGTGGCCTGCTCGATTCGCCGGTGCGCGTCGAAACCCGCGGCGGCCATCTGAGCATCGTCTGGAATGGCCAGGGAACGCCGGTATCGATGACTGGCCCTGCGCTTGCTGTATTCAACGGAGAAATTGAGTTATGAGGTCGGAAGAAGTCGCGCGTTACCTGCAGGACAATCCCAAATTTTTCGAGGAACACGCTGATCTGGTCTCCAATATGGTGGTTCCGCACCCGTATGCGGGGCGGACGATCTCGATCACCGAACGTCAGATGCTGGCGCTGCGCGACAAGAACCGGCAGCTCGAAGGCAAGATGGGCGAGTTGCTGCAGTTTGCCGAGGAAAACGACGCGATCAGCGAGAAAATGCACCGGCTGGCGGTGGGGCTGATCATCGCCAGAAGTTTTCAGGCGGTGCTGCACACCCTGAATTTCCACCTGCGTGACGATTTTGCCGTCCCTCATGTGGCGCTGCGTCTCTGGCATCGTCCGGAAGGCAGCGACGAACTGCCGGAATTCGCCGAGGTCAGCCAGGAACTGCAAGCGTTTGCAGAAACGCTGACGCAACCCTACTGTGGTTCAACGGCCGGTTTCGAAACCTCATCGTGGTTCGGTGAGGCGTCGCTGCATGTCCGTTCACAAGGCCTGATCGCGATGCACCACGGGAGCGCCACGATCGGCATGATTGCCCTCGGCAGCGAAGATCACGAGCGTTTCTACGCCGGCATGGGAACCGTCTACCTCGTGCGTCTCGGTGAAATGTCGGCGGCGGCGCTGGCGCGTGTCCTCCGCTGAAACGACCTCGATGGCTACCCGTGCGCGCGGGGCCAGCGTCAGCGCCTACCTTGACGAACTCGCGCAGCAGCGACGGCTGTCGGCGCACACGGTCAGGAATTATCGGCGTGATCTCGATCTGCTTTGCGATCTGAGCAGCGGGTTGCCGGACGATTCGCCTGGCGAATCGCCCGCCGGTTCACGCGCTGAATTATCCGATACCTCCGGCTTCGACGCCCTGCGGACGCATCACATCCGCCGCTTCGTCGCGCAGTTGCACGCGCGCGGGCTCGGTGGCCGCTCGCTCGGGCGCACGCTCTCGGCCTGGCGCGGTTTTTATCGCTGGCTCGGCCAGCGCGGCATGGCCACGCAGAATCCCGTTGATGGCGTGCGGCCACCGCGGAGCCCCAAGGGCCTGCCGAAAGTGCTGTCACCCGACGAAGCGAGCCGCTTGCTGGACGCGAACCCGGAAAACCTGTTGGCGGTTCGCGATCAGGCGATCTTTGAGCTGTTCTACTCTTCGGGCCTGCGCCTGGCCGAACTCGCAGCCCTTGACCTCGCCTGTCTCGACGAGCTGCTGGCCGGTGAGGTGCGCGTCCTCGGCAAGCGCAGCAAGCTGCGCATCGTTCCCGTGGGGAGCAAGGCCAGGGAGGCGGTAGCGCTATGGGCCGCGCAGCGCGCCCGCCTGGCGGCGGCCGACGAGGCAGCGCTGTTCGTTGGCCAGCACGGCAAACGCCTGGGCATGCGCATGATCCAGCAACGCCTGCAGCGGCGTGGGCTGGTGCAGGGCCTGCCGGCACGGGTGCATCCGCACATGCTGCGCCACTCCTTCGCCTCGCACGTGCTGCAGTCCTCGGGCGATCTGCGGGCGGTGCAGGAGATGCTCGGTCATGCCAGCATCGCCTCGACGCAGGTCTACACGCACCTTGATTTTCAACATCTGGCGGCTGTTTACGACCAGGCGCATCCACGCGCCAAACGCCAGCCGAAGTGACACGCCTGGCCGGTGCTTGTGACTCGATACCCCGTCAGTCGGACGATTCGTTCGAGCGAATTCCGGGAGGCCTGATGTAAGATATCTTTGACGATCCTGTCCGCTGCGTTGCTCTGCCCGACAGACAATTTCCGGTTACCCCGCCACGAAAGCCCATGATGTCAGAGATCATCCCCTCCAAGCCCATCCCGCCACCCTGGGTGAGCAATGTCGTCGAGGATCACTTTGGACTATCGGTCATACTGCATGTCGGCAATGCCCAGCAGGTGTTTCGCTGGATTGAACCGGGGCGCTTCCTGATGGGTGCACCGGCTGACGAGAGCGAGCGAGGCAGTGCCGAATTGCAGCACGAGGTAACGCTGAGCAGCGGCTACTGGCTTGCCGACACGGCCTGCACGCAAGCCTTCTGGCTGGCAGTATGGCCGGTGAATCCGAGCCATTTCCAGGATCACCCGCAGAATCCCGTCGAAAATGTCAGTTGGCACGATGCGCAGGGTTTTATCGTCCAATTGAACAGACGCTTTCCGGGACTGTGCGCCCGCCTGCCGAGCGAGGCCGAATGGGAGTATGCCTGCCGGGCCATGACAACGACACCGTTCTCTTTCGGCAATCAGGTCTCTGTCGAGCAGGTCAATTTTCACGGCAACTATCCCTGCATCGGCGGCGACAAAGGTCTCTATCGGCAGCGCACCGTGCCAGTCGGGTCCTTGCCGGCAAACCCCTGGGGCTTGTACGAGATGCACGGCAACGTCTGGGAATGGTGCGCCGACTGGTATGGCGAATACCCGGCGACACCGCAGTTCGACCCGCGTGGCCCAATCATCGGCAAGATGCGCGTCCTGCGCGGTGGAACCTGGAGCGACCCCGCCCGCTACGCACGTTCTGCCAATCGCAGCCGCATCGAACCTGCCTACCGTCCGCGCAGCAGCGGTTTCCGGATTGCCCTGGGACAGATCCGAGATCCTGTCGGCATGCGCAACCGTATTGGCTGAGTCAGTTTGAATTGCGTTCTGCCGGCGTGATGTCCGTGCCCTTCTCGGGAATCTCCGACTCGATCTGGATCGTCACCCGGCGATTGCGCGCTCGCCCATCAGCCAGCACATTCGGCTCGACCGGGCGCGTATCCGCATAACCAATCGCGGTCAGGCGCTCGGCGGCGACACCGGCGTCGGCGAACAGGCGCAGGACGGTGGTCGCACGCACGGCGGAAAGCTCCCAGTTCGAGGGAAACTGCACGTTCTTGATCGGAATATTGTCGGTATGCCCCTCGATGATGATCGGAAACTCCGTGGCAACCAGCACTTCGGCAACCGACTGCATGGCTCTGGCCATGGGCGGTTGCAGCAGTGCCTGGCCGGGAGAAAACAGGATGCTGTCGTTGATTTCTATGCTCACACCGCGGCTGCTTTCGAGAACACGCACCTTCCCCTGAGCAATCAGCGGTGCCATCACTTCGAGAATCTCCTTGGCAACATTACGCATTTTCTCCCGTTGCTGCTGTTTGACGGCTTCCTGCGTCTTGTTTACCAGGTTCGGTTTCTGCACTATCGGCGCAGACGGCGGCAGAATCGTCGGTATTTGTCCAGTGCTGTTGACAGGAACATTGCGAAAAGCGCTGATCATCGAATTGCTCAGAATGCGGTACTTTCCCTCATTCACCGAGGAGAGCGCGTACATCACCACGAAGAAGGCAAACAGCAGGGTAATGAAATCGGCGTACGATACCAGCCAGCGTTCGTGGTTGTCGTGCTCGTCCTCGTGTTTGCGCCTGGCCATCGGTTAAAAGACGTAACCGCGTAAACGACTCTCGATGATGCGTGGATTATCCCCGTTGGCGATACCCACCAACCCGTCGACGATCATTTCGCGTTGCACAATGAGGCGATTCACATGCGCCTTGAGCTTGTTGGCCATCGGCAGATAGACCAGATTGGCCAGACCAACGCCATAGATCGTGGCGACAAAAGCGACGGCGATGCCGGCACCAAGCTTCGATGGATCGGAGAGATTCTCCATCACCTGAATCAATCCCATCACGGCACCGAGAATACCGATGGTCGGCGAGTAACCGCCTGCGGCCTCCCATATTCTTGCCGAAAGTTTCATCTCCTGTTCAAAGGTACCAATCTCGACTTCGAGAACCTCGCGCAATCTTTCCGGTTCAGCGCCATCAACCAGCAGTTGCAGACCCTTGCGGGTAAACTCGTCCTTCAACTCGTTGAGGATGGCGTCCAGTGCCAGCAGACCCTCTCGCCTCGACACCTGGCTCCAGTTCGAAACCTGCTGGATCAACTGCTGATGATTGACCTCCGGTGGATACCACATCCATTTCACCATGCGAATGCCGCGCACGAAAGTGGTATAGGGGCTCTGCAACATGACCGCACCCAGCGTACCGCCCACCACGATCAGCAGCGCCGTCGGTTGCGAGAGCGATCCCAGATGCCCTCCCTCGAGAATCTGGCCGGCAACGATCGCCAACAGACCGATCAGCAAACCGAGTACGCTGGTTCTATCCATCATAACCTGTGGATTTGCTCAGCTTCCTGCCACCAGCCCCGAACAAGCGAGCGCGCAATCGCATCACCGCCTGACTGTGCAATTGACACACGCGCGACTCGCTGACCTCCATCACCTCGCCGATCTCGCGCAGATTGAGATCCTGCTCGTAATAGAGCGCCATCATCAGCTTCTCACGCTCCGGTAGCCCTTCGATCGCCTGCGCCAATTCGCGACGGAGACTTTCGTTTTCGAGGATGGTTGACGGATCGGCCCCTGCATCTGCCAGATGATGTTCAAGATATTCCTCGCCCCCTTCGGAAATCATGTCCTCCAGGTAGATCAGTTGATGCCCTCGTGCTTCCTGCAGCATCTTCTGGTAGTCGGCAAGAGGCATTTCCAGAGCATCGGCAAGTTCCCTTTCTGTCGGTACACGGCCATTTTCCTGTTCGAGTCGGGCAATCGTGACTTCAATACGCCGATAGTTGCGGCGCAGGCTGCGTGGCAACCAGTCATTATCGCGCAGCCCGTCGAGCATCGCACCGCGCACGCGCTGCACCGCATAGGCTTCGAATTGAGCCCCCATGCCGGCCTGGAAACGGCCAATGGCGTCGAGCAGGCCGAGCATTCCGTTCTGAACCAGATCCTCCACCAGCACACTGGCAGGCAGGCGAGCCATCAGGTGACAGGCGATGCGCTTGACCAGCGGGGCGAAGCGCTGGACCAGCTGATCCTTGTTGAGTTGACCAGCAGCGTTATACATTGGTTATTGAGGAGCTATCAGGCGTAGATAGCAACCGGATCGATGCGGTGGCACAAGTGTAGCAGTTGTTGCACAAAATGTTCGAGCCCTCCGAAATCGTCTTCGGCGGCTGGCCAATTCAACAGTTCATTGGCCACAGTCTGATAGGCCTTCGCTGCTGGCGAGTTCGGAAACAAGCTGGCAACCGGTTGGCACAGCCGGGAGGCCTGCTGCAGATGTTCATCGAAAGGCACGCAACCCGCGTAATCGAGACGGGCCAGTCGGCGACTGCTGGTGACCTGTGCAATATTGTCATGGATTGCCTGCGCGTCGACGGCGGCCCGTGCCTTGTTCACCAGGATGCGGAAGTGCCTGCGCGCATAACCCAGACTGACTTTCTTGATCAGTGCGTAGGCCTCGGTAATCGACCGGCTGTTCGGTGACACGACAATCACGGTATCTTGCGCGGCAAGGCCGAGCGGCGAGAAGCCAAGCGGATGGTCGAGCGAGGTATCGACCAGAACGACGTCGGCAGCCGGGCGGATTTCGCCAAGACAGTCGAGCAGGATGCGCTGCTCGACTGCATTGAGCCTGGCGAGCTGCTTGACGACTCTGGCCGCCGGCAGCACTCGGATCCCCGGCGCGACCGAAAGAATCACTTCCGCGAGCGACCTTTCCCGATCGATGACCTGCTGCAGGTCGTAGGCCGCAAAGGCTCCGTAAAAGGTGGCGACGCCGTGCTCGATATTCTCGTCCACCACCAGAACTTCCCTGCCCTGGCCGGCTAGGGCGGCTGCCAGATTGGCCACCAGAACGCTCTTGCCCACCCCCATGCTGCCGGCAGAAAAGGTCACGATACGCGACTGCGGGCGCTGCAGGAGGCGCCGCAAGCCCGCCGCCTGATCGCCTCGGAAATCAGCCATGCTGGCCTCCGGCTGACTGCAGGCCGACCGCCGAACTGGCCATCATCAAGCCGGGCTCCAGGCCGCTCAGGTGATGCGGAGAATTCTCGGGCAAGTCCTTGAAAGCACGATGCAGCAGGTACTGGCGATTCGGCAAATGCAGATCCTCCGGCACCCGCTGCCCATTCGACACATAGTACAGCCGCAATCCGTGCCGGATGATCACATCAAGCGACGAAGCCAGGCTCGCGGCTTCGTCAACCTTGGTCAGAATACTCCCCGCCAGATCCAGTCGGCTGTACGATCTGACAACGTCATCGAGCGTATCGCCGCGGCTGGTCGCCGACAAAAGCAATAGCGAATTGACGTTACTGGCCCCGAACATGGCCACCTGTTCGCTCACCATCCGGTCACGCTGACTCATCCCTATGGTATCAATGAGAACCATGTGCGTATGCTGCAGATCGTGCAGGGTGGTGCGCAGGTCTTTGGCATCCCTGGCAAGATGCACCGGAACACCGAGAATCCGGCCATAGATGCGCAACTGTTCGTGGGCACCGATCCGGTAACCATCGGTCGTCACCAGGGCGAGTTTCCTGGCACCGTGTCGCAACACACAGCGTGCAGCCAGCTTGGCGGTGGTCGTGGTCTTGCCGACGCCGGTGGGGCCGACCAGCGCATAGATGCCACCCTGATCAACGATGTCACTCTCGCTGTTAATGGTCAACAGGCTACGCTCGGCAGCCCCCTTGACCCAGGACAGAGCCTGCCCGGCCTCCAGTTCGCCTGGGAGATCGGCAAGCAGGTCGCGCGCAGCCTGGGGTGAGAAACCGACATCGAGCATCTGACGAAGAATTTCTGTCTTGACCGGCTCTGCTCGCGCGGCCTCCCCCCAGGCGAAACCGGCCAACTGTTGCTCGACAAGCCGGCGCAGCGTACGAATCTCCTCCATCACGGCCGCAGGCACCACTTCCGCCTCTGGTTTTGCGCCGCTGCGAGCAGGCGGCTGTGGCACTTCCACCTGCGGCAAGGGTCTCGCCGCCGGTGCTGGCGGCGGGCGAAGGCTGGCACGCGCACCCGGTTGCCCCAGGGCTGGCGGCATGCTGCGCAGCTGCGGCTGATCCTTTGCGGCAACTCGTCCCGGCATTGGAGCGGGCGGCGCAGCGGCTGCGTAGTCATTGCTGCGCGGGGCGTCCCGCTCCGGCATCGGGACAATCATTTCCATGTCGCGGGCGGCCACCGCCATAATCTCGACCCCCCCGGGAATCCCTCGATTGGACAGAATGATCGCGTCCGGCCCGAGGGTCTCCTTGACCTTGCGCAAGGCGTCACGCGCTGTTGCGCCAATGAATTTCCTGACGTTCATACTCTCTGTCCAATGATGGAGGTCACCTTGATGACCCGGTTTTCAGGCACTTCAGCGTGTGCCAGGACCTTCAGCTGGGGAATGCTGCGGCGGAGGAAGCGCGACAGCAGCGTGCGCAGGTTTCCTGGCACCAGCAGGACCATTGGCAATCCAAGCTCTTCCTGGTGCTGCGCTGCGGCAACCGCCTCTCGCACCAGAGTATCTGCAAGACCCGGTTCGATGCCGGCGCCATCGCCACCAGCACCGACGGCCTGCATGAGGAGGCGTTCGAGTTGCGGATCCAGCGATATTACCTGCATTTCAGCCCCCCCTGGGTAAAGTTCCTGAACGATCGAACGGCCCAGCGCTGTACGCACCTGCGCAGTCAGCACCTCCGAATCCTGAAAGCGTGGCGCCATGTCGGCAAGGGTTTCAATGATCGTGCGCATGTCGCGAAGAGGCACGCCCTCCTCCAGCAGATTACGCAACACTTTCTGCACCACACCGAGCGACAGGGCCTTGGGCACCACTTCTTCGACCAGTTTGGGCATCTCCTTCGCCAGATGATCGAGCAGCGCCTGTGTCTCCTGCCGCCCCAGCAGCTCCGCGGAGTGCGCGAGAATCAGGTGGTTCAGATGCGTTGCGGCAACCGTGCTGGCATCGACGACGGTGTAACCGTAGGCCTGGGCCTGCTCGCGCAGCGCCGGATCAATCCATACCGCCTGCAATCCGAAAGCTGGATCCTTGGTCACCGTACCGGGTACCTGCCCGGCAACCCGACCGGGATTGATCGCCAGCAAATTTCCCGGAAAGGCTTCTCCCTGACCGATCTCGACGCCTTTGAGCAAGATCTTGTAGACATTGGGTTTCAGTTCCAGGTTGTCGCGGATATGTACGGGAGATACCAGGAAACCCACTTCTTGGGCGAATTTCTTGCGAATGCCGCGTATCCGGCGCAGCAATTCGCCATCCTGTGACTTATCGACCAACGGAATCAGCCGATAGCCGACTTCCAGGCCGAGAACGTCGAGTGGCGTGACATCATTCCAGCTGGCTTCCTGCGCTTCGCGCGGCGCTGCTGCCGGTGCGACAGCGATCGGTTCTGGCACGGCGACACGTTCACGCTTCTCCAGCTGCCAGGCCATGGCGGCGATCGCACTGGCCAGGAGCAGGAATACAAAATTGGGCATGCCGGGGATCAGACCCAGCAGACCGACGATCGCTGCCGTCAGATACAGCAACTTCGGATTTCTGAAAAGCTGCGAAACGAATTGCTGGGAAACATCCTCGTTGTCGCCAACGCGTGTCACGACCATGCCGGCAGCAATCGAAATGATCAGCGCCGGGATCTGGGCCACCAGGCCATCCCCAATCGCCAGCAGGGTGTAGGTCTTGGCGGCAGCGCCGAAATCCATGCTGTGCTGCAACACCCCGACGATCAGGCCGCCGATCACGTTGATCAGCATGATCAGGATACCGGCAATCGCATCACCGCGAACAAACTTCGAGGCGCCGTCCATCGACCCGAAAAAGTCCGCCTCCTGGGCGATCGTCGCGCGCCGCTTGCGTGCTTCATCCTCCGCGATCAGTCCGGCGTTGAGGTCGGCATCGATCGCCATCTGTTTGCCCGGCATGGCATCAAGCGTGAAGCGTGCGGCCACTTCGGCAACCCGTCCGGCACCTTTGGTGATGACCACGAAATTGATGACCACAAGGATCGTGAACACGACGATTCCGACCGTGTAGTTGCCACCAACCAGAAAATGCCCGAAGGCTTCGATGACCTGCCCGGCAGCACCGGGACCAGTATGACCTTCGAGCAGAACGACGCGGGTCGAAGCGACGTTGAGGGACAGGCGCAGTAGCGTCGTGACCAGCAGCACGGAGGGGAAAACGGAGAAATCCAGGGGTTTGATCACGCTCATGGCAACCAGCATGACGATCACCGAAATGGCGATATTGAACGTGAAGAAGAGATCCAGGACAAAAGCCGGCAGTGGCAGGACCATCATCGCCAGAATCAGCATGATCAGCACTGGGCCGGCCATTTGTCGCTGGCCGAAACGAGCGACGAAATCCCGCATGACCAGGCTTGCATCAGCCATTTGCGGTTTCTCCGATGAGTTCGTCCGGAATCGTCACTGCCAGCATTGGCATCGGATAGTTGCCGCCGGTCTGGCGCCAGTTGCTCAACTGATAGATATAGGCCAGCACCTCGGCGACCGCCGCGTAAAGGGTTGCCGGGATTTCCTGATCGAGATCGACATGGCGGTAGAGCGCGCGCGCCAGGGGTGCCGCCTCAATGATCGGTACCGCATTCTCGGCACCGACCTGACGGATCTTGAGGGCGATCTCACCCAGCCCCTTGGCCAGCACTTTCGGTGCGACCATGCCGCTCTTGTAAGCCAGTGCGACCGCATAATGGGTCGGGTTGGTCACGATCACGTCGGCCGCCGGGACAGCGGCCATCATTCGCTTGCGCGCCGCTTCCCGCTGCAACTGGCGAATGCGGCCCTTGACCTCTGGGTTGCCCTCGAGTTCCTTGCCTTCCTGTTTGAGTTCCTCGCGAGTCATCTTGAGTTTGTCGTGATGCTGCCAGATCTGGAATGGCACATCGACCACAACAATCAGCAACATCGCGGCAACGATCGCGAAAAAGCTGAAAGTGAGCAAGTGGCCGGCGCTCGACAGACTGACGGGAAGCGACTGCGCAAACATCGCCAGCAGGTCGCCACGCTCACTCCACAGAATCCACACCGCAACGCCGCCAAGCAGTGAAGCTTTGGCCACGGCCTTGACCAGTTCCACCAGTCCGGCCCAGGACACCAGGCGAGCCATGCCCTTGAGCGGGTCGAGACGGCTCAGGTCAGGTTGCAGTGCCTTCATGGAGAAATTCCAGCTACCAAGGAAAAAGGGCGACAGCAGGGTTGCGGCGACCAGCGCAGCAAACAATGGGACAAAAATCAGCAAGGCATCGAGCGAGATCTCTGCCAGGCGAACCAGCATCATCGTCGGCTCGCGTGCCAGGCGTGAGTCGACCCACAGAGCACGTCGGAAAATTTCCGCCATGCGTTGCATCACCCAGGGACCCATCAGCCAGAATGCCGTCGCGGCGACGATCAAGATCACGAACGCGCCAACCTCTCGCGACCGAGGGACCTGCCCCTCCTCGCGCGCCTGTTCCAGACGTCTTGCGGACGCCGGTTCGGTTTTTTCGAGGTCGCTTTCCTCAGCCATTCGGATCTTCCTGTTTACTCCGGGCTATTATAAAAAAACCGACGTTACAAGAGATGAGGAAGCGCGCTTATTTAGACCAAATCCCGGATAGTTGCGCAGGAACAACAGTTGTCGCGGAGACACAAAACAAAACGGGGGCCACAGCCCCCGTGCCAGCCAGGTTCCCCTCGGTGTCTAGCAGCCTGTCGGACTTTCGGCTTGCTCCCCACCGGATATGCTATAATCATGCCTTTTGAAGCAACCGAGGGCCGGCATGTCCCACTTCATCGTCACCGACCGTAAGACCGACTACCTGCTACCGCCGTCACTGGACGATTGGCTGAACCAGGATCACCTGGCGCGATTCATCGTGGAGGTAGTCGACCAGCTGGACCTGTCGAAGCTGACGCGACAGTACGCTGGACGTGGATCGAAGGCGTACCATCCGGCGACCCTGCTGGCAATTCTGGTCTATGGCTACGCCACGGGTATTTTCTCCAGCCGCAGGCTGGAGCGGGCAACCTACGATTCGGTAGCCTTCCGCTACATTGCCGCCGGAAGCCATCCCGATCACGACAGCCTGGCGACGTTCCGCCGGCGTTTTCTGGACGAACTGAGCGACCTGTTTCTGCAGGTCCTGGCGATGGCCAAGGAAATGAAGCTGCTCAAGCTAGGTAACGTCTGTCTTGACGGCACGAAGATCGACGCCAACGCCTCAAGGCACAGCGCGCTCTCCCACGGACACATCGAAAAGCTGGAAGCCCAGCTCAAGGCTGAGGTGCAGGAACTCTTCAGCTTGGCGGAACAGGCGGATCAAGCCGACGTTCCGGACGGCGTCAGCCTGCCCGAAGAAATCAAGCGTCGTGAAGATCGGCTGGCGGCGATGGCAGTGGCCAAGGCGAAGATTGCTGCCCGGGCCGAAGAGCGTTATCAGCGAGAGAAAGCCGATTACGACGAGAAAATGGCGCGGCGCGCGGCCAAGGAAGAAGCGGCCGGCAAGAAGTTGGGCGGCAAGCCGCCGAAAGCCCCCGAGCCCGGCGCACGGGACAGTGACCAGATCAATCTGACCGACGAAGAATCGCGCATCATGCCGGTGGCCGGTGGCCGCTTCGAACAAGCGTACAACGCCCAGGCCGGGGTTGATGCGGCGACGATGCTGGTTGTGGCGGTCGGCGTGACGCAAGCCCCCAATGACAAAGAGCAGGTCGAGCCGATGCTGGCGACGCTCAAGGCACAAGCCGAGGTGCTGGGTCCCGTGGAAAGTTTGATCGCCGACAGTGGCTTCTGCAGCGAGAAGAACATCAAGGCATGCGAGGCCGCCAGTATCGATCCGGTGATCGCGGTGGCTCGCGACGAGCACCACCCTGACTGGCGGGAGCGGCACAGCGAACCGGCGCCGCTGCCGGAGAATGCGACACCCGTGCAGGCCCTGTCGCATCGCTTGAAGACCAAAGCGGGACGAGCCCTCTATGCCTTGCGCAAGCAGACCGTCGAGCCGGTCTTCGGTATCATCAAATCGGTCATGGGCTTTCGCCAGTTCTCGCTGCGCGGTTTGAAGAAGGTCACGGGCGAGTGGACGCTGGTCTGCCTGGCGTGGAACTTGAAGCGCATGGCCAAATTGCGCCCACAGTAGGGAAAACGAGGAGAAAACCGTCCAAAAGGCCGCAAAGTCGAGAAAATCCGGCCTTTTCATTCCGCATTGTGAAATTTGGCGGTTTTCTAAACCTCAAGTCCGACAGGCTGCTAG
>DIME01000088.1:8322-25949 GCA_002425405.1 Candidatus Accumulibacter vicinus | reverse complement strand
TCATGAGAAATCCTGGCTCGAAGGACGAGAGCGCGGTTTCCAGCGTTTGCCAGGGGTCATCCACCGGTAGCAAGAGAACGCCATTGCCAAAATGCTGCACAACCACCTCGGTGCCGGCAAACCGGTATTCCTTGGGTAGCCGAACGGCTTGGCTGCGGCCCGATCGAAAAAGGCGTGCGGTATCCATGCGAAACTCCGAAGAAAGGTAGTTACCAATGACATCTACCTTTTGTCGCAGTGTCAGCCGAAGACCGATGAATGGTTACTGGCTTGGAGATGGGTTTTAACGTCACCCTTGGGAGTTGTAATTTCAGGGGGAAGCTCACATTGGTTTCACTCCCCGGTTTCGCTTCCTTCTGCGGGTTTTCCGGCGATCATAAATCGCTGGCGGATCGAATCCAGAGTCTGCTGGAAGGTCACGATCTCAGCGGCGAGATACCTCATTGTCCGTTCGTGATCGCTGCGGTCGACCGATGACTGCGCTTGCAAAACCTGCGCCTGCCGCAACATGTCGTCGACGGCGCTCAGTTTCTCGTCGTAGCAAGCGTCGAGTTCGCGCGACAGAGCCGAACCGAGCTTTGCATAAACAGCGTCAAGCGTTTCGCTGACCGCGGTCAGCAACTCGCTGCGACGGTCGAGCAAGCCCTGAATTGCTTTGGCCGACTCATCCTGACCAGCCTTCCCGTTCAGACCGCCAAAAAGGCCGCTGAGCAATGAAGCTCCCTCCAGCAATAAGCGTTCTGCCATCAGATGCAATAGATGTGACGAATCCCAGTCAAGATCAGTGAAAGTCACTTTGGAAATCCCCTGACTCAGCGTCGTGGGGATGGTCAGCGATGCGCGTCCGGTAGCCTCGGCCCCAGGACTGCTAGACAGGAAATCGCGCACGACGGGGATCTGAACCTCAGCGCAAGCCGCAACCGCTTGCCGCAATGCATCGGCAACAAAGAACAGCATATGGCGATGTACTTGCCCATCATCCAGACGAGAGGCTTGCGCAGCCACTGCCGCAAAAAGTCGATCGACAAAGGCGGACATCCAGCCACTGGCCTGCCGGGCGAGTCGTGCCAGCAAATCTTGCGCTTCTCGTTCCCGTTGCTCCCGATTGACTGCAATGTCACGTCTGCAAACCGTCTGCGCCGCAATTACGGCTGCCACTTCGCTTTCGTGCGCGGCAAGACCAGCTCGCAGTAGGTCGACACGGTCGGCAATGGAAACGAGCAGCTTGTTTGCCAGATCAAGCACCCGCTGGGCCTGTATCGCGTCACGCTGGTACGAAATGGTTTCTTCCATGCTCTCGCGAAAAAGATCGAAGCCGGCGGCGAACTCGGCAGCCGCGTCTGGCAGCGGACGAGAGGTTCCCGCCTGTCTGGCCTGCTCATCGAGCACGCTCAGCGCAAAATGCTGGGCGCCAGGAAACGATCGCGAAAGACGGCCTCGCACCTCATCGACCAGACGCTTTCGATCACCTGGCTGACGAACGTGGTCGAGCATGTTGAGTACAAAACAAAGCTTCGGAAAGTCACGCGGGGCCAGCACTTGCCGGAAGAACGTCTGTTCCGACTGTGACAGCGGCGAATGCGGTGAGAGCACGCCGATGACAACATCGGAGCGGTCCAGATACGCCGCCACGGCATCTTCAATACATCGGAAAATGTCGCCGGTGCCAGGCGTGTCAACCCAGACGACGCCTTCGAGCCCCTGCATCGGTAGCGCGATACAAAGATGGTCAATCTGGTTGGCGTATTTTTCGATCAACGGTTCAATTGTCTGTCGGTGCAGTTCGTCAGACTTGATCGGCAGAAAGCCGCCATCCTTCATCACCAGTCGGGCATCAAACGTCGCGCCGTAGCGAACCTCAGTAATTGCGAGCGTTTCCGGCAATACATCAACACTCAGTAACGGCTGGCGCAACATGGCATTGATTAACGATGACTTGCCGCGCTTGAAGTCGCCGACAACGACGATTCGGAATGGCGACCCCAGGTGATCGGCAATCGCCAGGGTATCCGCCTCAAGGCCAGCAACGACATTCTCGCCGAGTAAATCCCGGTACGGCCCGGTTGACAAACGTGCACGCAGCGCAGCGAGCAGCCTCCCTACTTCTGCCCGCAGCGCTTCTCCGTCGTAGCAGATCGGTCGGCTGCCAGCGCCAATCACCTCCGAATCTGTCTGGCTACCTTGTTTACCCATTGTTTTCACTCTTTCGTTCAGCGGCGCTGTGCGTGTCCCAAACGCGGATCAACGCCTCGCAATCAGCGTCAACTTCGCTGATCAAGCGGGTTGCTGGTGCGTCGCTTGCGCACCACGAGCGGTACACATCGCTCTCGGAAAACAGGCGAACTGCTTCGACGCGCTTGTGTGCCAATGGATGTGTATCGCCGAGTTCGAGCAAGCGGACTGGCGTCTTTTTGACCACGCTGACCTGACGAACGTAGGTGTCGAGATCAATGCCGCGCAGAGACTCTTCGCCACCAGTTTGAATTCTGGCCAGAGCACTCATCATCATCCGCGCATCGTTGGCACAGATTGCACCGGCGCGGTCGCAGGTCACCTCGGCGCAGCGCGACCAGCGAGCCAGAAACAGCACCATCGAGGTCTGTAGCAGCCCTGTAACCAGACGCAGCAGTCCGGCAGCCACACCTGCGGCCGTGAGCGCCGAGAGTAACGCTCTGGCCAGCGGATTGCTAACAAGCTCGGCCAAAGCGTGAAACGCGCCATGCAGATTGTGGATGTGGCCGCATTCATGGCCAATCACTGCGAGCAGTTCGGCCTCACTCAAGGCGCGCACCAGCCCGGTCGTCAGCAGGATGCTCGGCCGCGTGTCGTCGGAAGCCAGCGTCATGGCATTCGGCTCGGGAGAGAAGACGACGAAGATACGCGGCACGCCGATTCCCAGCCGCTCGGCGCATTTCTCACCCAAGGCATGAATCTCGGGATACTGGTTCGGACCTACGGCCACCCCCTGCATCGTGTAAAGATGTTGATAAATGGGTTCGAGATGGTGAACAAGTGCCCGCGTCGCCCAGCGGATCGGCGCAATGGCGGTCAATCGGGCACGTAGTCTACGATCCAGCGAGAAGCTGTAATCCGGAATACCCTCGACCAGATGCCGCTGCTGTTGCCTTTCGCGCTGCTCGACGTAGGCCTCGAAATCGATCGGCAAGGCCAAGGTCGGATCGGCTAGTTCAGGAAGAGCGATCGCCATGCACTAGATCTCCAGAATTTCGACCAACTGTTTTGACAGGCGCGCCGAGGCCTCACTGATGCGGTGTGCCTCCTGTTCAATCAGCGCGAACCGCTGACGCTCCAGGTTGCCAAGACCGACGTCCCGCTCATAACGCAGCCGGAGATCGAGCAGTGTCTTTTCAGCGTTGTCGAGCGCCGCGTTGGCTTCCTTGCGCACCGCTTCTCGCAACTGCTCGAAAGCCGTGTTGACCTGGTCATAGACCTGGAACTTGAAATTGACTTTGGTCAGACCCTGTGCCAGTTCAGCAAGTACACCTTCCTTGTAGCTGGCGCGGAAGCGATCGATCTTTTCCTGGCGAAACAGCCGTCCGGCCGCCAGCTTGCCGGGTAGAATCGAGGCAAGCCCGACGGCGACCGCCACCGGAACGGTGAGCGGCGCCGAGAAGATGGTAAGCAGCACGCTGGCCGCAACCATTGTCCCGACCGAAGCGACCGCGCCCACGGCGGCGCCTTTGACCCCGGCTTCGCGATAACCCGACCAGAGGCCGCCAAACCCGGTTACGACGGCGATCGCCGCCGCCGCGACTTCGCCGCGACCATGCACGCTCTCTTCGACCGGCACCCCGCCGAAGTTCAGATTGATCTTTTCCATCAGTCCGCCAACGGCGCCGCTGAATTCGGCCAGACGCTCGACTTCGGCAGCCAGTGCCGCGTTGATCTGCGTTTCGATCGCCAGAGACTGTTTCTCGCTCTGCCGGCGCAGAACGTTGTCGACCAGCTTGCCCAAGCGCTCCTTGAGCTTCTTCGCGTCCTTGATGTCGTCAACACCGATATCAGCCTGATCTATTGCCTGGCTAGCGGCCAGCGTTAAAGCATCGGGCAGATCATCGACCAGTGGCGCCAGTTTGCGGCGAGTTTCATCACTCGCAGCCTCGATTCTTGCCATCTCGTCAGCCTTGCGTTGCTTGAGATCTTCAAGCTCACGCTCGGAATCGCGATAGGCCTTCTCGAAATCGTCGCGCTGCAACTTCATCGCGCTACGGCGCAACTCGAGTGCCGTCAGCACGTCACGGCAGGTGCCGAGCGCGCGATTGACTGGCACCTGCAGCCGGATCGCGCCGCGCCGCTCGGTCAGGAAGCGCTGCAGCTCGACCTCGAAGACCGGAAAACCGCTTCGTTCGAGCAAAGCCTGGTCGCCGCTCTGCTTCGCCTCGAGCGCCTGGAAGGCCGACAGGCCGAACACACGCGGCCGGCCGATCTTCTTGACGTAGGTTTCGTATTCCGGCGAACCGGGCCCGAACTGCTCCTTGGCACGTTCCATCACCTGCTGCTGAATGCGCCGCTCGATGCCTTGCACCGCCCGCTGCGCGTCCTGCGGCCGGTTGAAATTGTCGATGCCGTTGACCACGAATACGACGCGCCCGAGGTCGGCGGTCAGCAGGCGATTCTCGAGAAAATCCCGTTCGTACTCGCTGAACGGCGCCTGGCCGAGAATCACCATGATCGCCGCATCGATCTTCGGCAACACTGAAAGTGTCACCGAGGTCATCGCCTCGCTGTCGTTGAGGCCCGGCGTGTCGATCACGTCGACGTTGTTACGGCAATATGGGCTCGGGTAATACACTGTCGCCTCGTCGACCGTCGCTGAAGTCTCTTCCGACTGATCAGTTAGCTTGGTCACGTACTCCGCCAATTGATCGGGCGGCACGTCCTCCTCGCGCCCATCCTTGTAGCGCACGACGACGCGTGGCGTCAGGCCATAGGAAACACGGTTCAAGGTCGCCGAACACGGCAGCACGTCCATCGGCAACACCGTGCCACCAAGTAGCGCATTGATGAAGGTGCTCTTGCCGCGCTTGAACTCGCCGACGACAGCAACCGTGAAGCTATCGTTCTCCAGACGATCGAGCACCTCGTCGATCAGGACCGAGCTCTCCTTGAGATCCAGCTCGCCGACGAACTCGTTCAGGCGGCGCAAGTCGTTGGTCAGGCTCATCAGCACGCGTTTGTAATCGATGAACGTAGCCATCGTCGCGTTCCGCTCGTGGCCGATCTCCCTCGGCCGCACTTCTTCTTTCGTCATGTCTGGTCTCCGTGAGAAAAACTGTCCACTGCATCCGGCGTTATCGTTGCCGCTGGGTCGACGGCAAAGGCCATCGCCAGCAGGTGCGCGTCCGCTGCCGCCCGCTCGGCGATCTGGCGCGTTTCGCTTTGCATCTCGGTCAACGAGCGAAGATGCAGTAGATTCGCGGTTCGCCGCCGCTCGCGCTCGATGCGCAGCTCGACCCGGCGCCACTCCACAACCTTGCCAACGTGCGCGCTCTCCCGAGCCAGGGTCGCACCGACGCCGTTGCCAAGAGCCGATATCGCTGCCAGCGCCTTGCTTTCGAGTTCGAGGGCGACGAACAGCTTGCCGATTTGTTCGCGCGTCTCGCCAATGTATGCTCGGCGCAGACTCGCGCGCACCTGTTCGCGCTTTTCGCGCAACTGATTGTCGGCCTTGGCCGAACCGTCCTTGGTCAACCAGCCGCGCATCGTTCGCCAACTCCCCTGCACCGTGTCGTTGGTCAGTGCCCAGCCCGCCGCACCGAGCGCGGGTTCGGCAAGCAAGCCGCCGGTGGGCTGGAACGAGTCCCTGAAAGCGCGCGAAAAAGCGGCCAGTGCACTCACGCTCTGCTGGGCCAGCGGCAGCGTCGCCCCCGCTTCCGGCCGCTCGGGGGGTGCGACAAAGGCCACCGGCAAAACCTCGCCATTGGTTTCGCGATCCGCCAGAGCAGTGTCCAGCCGTCGGCCGATCAACCGAATTGCCTCGTCCTCATTCCGGCTCCAGTCGGTCACCACCGCCGTCAGTTCGCCGCCCAGCCGCTCAATCAACGGGTGCACCGCGCCGGCCAGTGCCTGCCGAATCACCGCCGCGCGCGCTTCCTGATCAGCCAGATGTTCGTCGGACAACTGCACTGTGGCGATCGCCCGCTCGGCGGCCGACAGAATCTCCTGCCGACGCCGGGCGAGGATCTCGCGCACTCGCTGACTGCCCAGCCCGGTTCGTGCGGCGACGCCGCCGACGCGTTCGTCGATCGCCGCCACCACCGCCGACAGTTCCGCCTGGCGGCGCTCGAAGCGTTGCGCCTCGCCGGACTCGCGGCTGTGAGCGCGCTCGACCGCCGCGTTGAGTTCGGCGATCTGGTGGCTCGTTGACTCGCTGATGACGCGCGTCACCTGCGTCAGCGTCGCCGCGCCGCGATCACGCGCCAGATACTGTTCGAGCGCCGTCTCGAGATCGGCAAAGCAGCTCGCCGCGTATACTGCGCTGTCGTGCGATTCCTTGCCGCGCAGCGCCTGATACGCCGAAATGGCGAACAAGCGTAACGGAGTGCCACTCTCAGGATAGGACTGCGCCGCCTCGAGCGTCGCGACGAGACGGCGCCGAATCTCCCCCAGCACCCGCTCACGCTCGGCCTGACTGCGCAGTTTGTCGATATAGGTGACGACGAAGAACAGGCGGTTTGCGTCGAGATGGTCCAACAACTGGCCGAGAAACGTCGCTTCGCTCTGCGCGAACGGCGTTAGCGCCGAAATCACCATCACCGCCGCATCGGCCGTCGGCAGAATGCCAAGCGCCATTTCGCTCATCGCCCGCTCGTCGGACAAACCGGGCGTATCGACGATGTTCACATTGTTCTGGCAGAACAGCGTCGGATACGCCACGATTGCCTCGCCGATCGCGCGCGCTCGCTCCTGCGCCACCGGATCGCTCTTGGTCACATAGTCGGCCAGTGCGGCCAGAGGAATCCGCTCGCGATTGCCATCGCGCCAGACCAGCGTTGCCTCGGCGTTGCGGCCATAGACCACTCGCGTCAGCGCGGCGGTCGTCGGCAGCACATCCATCGGCAACGCTGCCGTGCCGAGCAAGGCGTTGATCAGTGTCGACTTGCCGCGCTTGAACTCGCCGACGACAGCAATCGTGAAGACGCCCTGCTCCAGTCGAGCAATCGTCTCGGCCAGTCGCGTTTCTTCTTCGGCCAGCGCCAGGCTGCGTGCCTGACGCTGCAAAGCCGAGAGCGCGAAGACCGCTCGGATCAGGAGCCGCGCGTAGTCGTGGTACGAATGGAGGCTGGAAGAGCGTTCGACCGCTGCGGCGCTCAGCTCGTCGGGCACAGACATGCGCGTCTCCTGCTGCCTCGGGCACTACCAAGCAAGCGTACGCAGCGCGCACGCCCAAAAGGCAAAGCGATCACTGCCGATGCCATCAATATTCTCCTCTCCGTGTGTACGAGGCGCAGCGGCGGCGCCCACTCTCCCCTAGACGAGGCAAGCACCGATTTGTCAGGGTTGCTGTTGAAAAAACTGACAGAAATCTGTTTCGTGCGTCGGTATCAACAGGACACCAGCCGAGCGACAAGAGAAGCTCCCCGAGCCAGCCGTCATCTGGATCGGCTCCCGTGAAAGCCCGGATTCTTGACTTCGCTTTCGTCGTTCGGTGGTGAGTCCGTCGCCAATCATCATGGCTTTGTTGCCTGTTCGTGAGTCGCCCTGCGAATAGGAATTGTTGTGTGAGTAGTTGTCACTTCTACTTCTTATAGGAGCAAATGGAATGCGCATAGCTTTTTTCAGCCTGATAATCCTCTGGAGCCTGCCCTTATCGGCGCAAACGAGTGCTTCGGAACAACTATTGCAGGGCATGATGCAGAAGTATCAGCGAGAACGTGAGGAGGATAACTGGATTCAGAGCCAGCTCATGAACTGTCAAAGAGGTGATCAATCGTCCTGTATTCGCTATCAGAATGCTCAGCGCGAAGCCATTGAGCGACGGAATCGTGAGATCCAGCGAATGGAAATGTATCAACGTTATCGTCATCAACCGTACGTGCCCAAGTATTGACCAAGTTCGGCAAGCCTGCTCGAAGGTTTCGCGGGTGGATTGCCGACGGCGATCGCAATCGCTACAACGAAGGAAGCACTGATTCAATCCAGTTCGTGAACAGAGAGCGCACATCCGGTTGACTGCAGCCTGGTCAGTCGTGCGGTCTGCTTTGCTGCGCTGCCATTGAACCTGCGCTTCCCTTGACATCTCAGGAGAAGGGAATGGGAAGAACGTGGGCGGGGAGAGTCATGCCGTTGATGACTGCAACATTGTTGCTCGTCCCCGCAGCAGCAATCGGCGGTACGGTGTTCGCTGCCCGGTCATATTGCAGCATCACTGGCGCGACGGGAATGGGATATGGCCAGACACACCAAATCGCTGCATCGAATGCCATTGGATATTGCGTTGCCGCTGGTGGGGTTCCTGACTGTTGTTTGCAGGGTGTGCACCTGGCAGGAGTCGCTTTTACCGCGACCGCATATTGTGCTGTAACCAGCCGGTCGGGAAGTGGCATGGCGAACACCCAGCAAGGCGCGAACCAGCTAGCCATTCTCCAATGTATCGCGAATGGCGGGATTCCTGACTGTTGTCGTAACGGCCTGGTTTTCTGAGTCTGTATCGACCACCCTGGCTCGTCGGCGCGGCGCGTGGCATCGTAAGCGGGGCGCCGTTCGCCGGGTGGAGAAGTGGCCACAAGACGGGAAGCACAAGGCTTCCCGCGCGGCCCTATGGCGCCAGGGCCGGCGCGTAGGGCAAACCGGGTTGATTGGTTCCATCGCAGCGAGCGCGCCAGATGGTGATCACCTCGCTACGTCCTGGCTGATCGGCAATCTCGCCGCTAACCTCACACCTGCACGAGCATCGAATACCCTGCAAAAACTATGGGAAAAGCGTTACTATTTCGCCTGACGTATCCAACCCATTCATGCTCTTGGGGGAAAGCACGCTTTGGCGGAAATGGACGATCTGGCGGCGATGCGCGCGCTTGCCGATGGCAACGCAGACGCAAGAAAAGCGGCGATGGCGGCGATTTACCAGCGCCATTTCGACCGCTTGATGCGGCACGTCCGGCTGCGTAACCCCAAGCTGCCGGAAGAAGCGGTAGCCGATTTCGTCACCCAGGCGTTCATCAAGGTTTTCTCCCGATCCGGCGGCTATCGCGGCGAGTGTTCGTTGTTCACCTGGCTTGCCCGCTGCGTGACAAACCTGATTATCGATGATCATCGCCATAACTCGGCTCTACAGATGGTCAGCATCGACGAAAGCGAAGAAGCGGCGATCGCGCAGAGCATGCTGCCGGCCGACGAAGAACCGCTCGATGCGGCAATACGCGGCGAATTCATCGACTGCGTTCGGCGGCACTTTCGGACGTTCAGGCACCGTCACCCACAGGCCGCGTGGGCCCTGTGGGCGCGTCTGGTCGAGCAGAGCGATGTGCAGGAGATCGCCGACATGCTCGACAAGACGCCGGGAGCTACGCGCCAATACCTCTGCGATTCGGCACGCCGGCTCAGGCAGGCACTGGCTGTGTGCCGCGAGTATATGCTGGGGGAATAGCATGCGCAGCGCGGATCGCCGCTTCTGGCCATTTCGCACGATGCCGTTTCAATATCCCGTCCATCGGAGAAAACCAGTATGTCCATCCTTCGATCGTTCGCCGGGCTGATCCTTGCTTCGGTAGCGGGCTCCATGTCGGCAAATCCCGCGGCCGGCGCAGCGAGCCTGATCGTTTCCCGGACAGACGCCGGCGTGACCGTGCAGTCCGCGCAGGGCAGCGCGCGACCGGCGCAGGTAGGCAGCGTGCTCAATGTCGGGGAGCGCCTCTGCTTTCTACACCGTGGCGCGACGGTATGGCTGCGCCGCAGCGACCGCGGCAGCGACTTCGCGCATACCGCGCAGCAAGCCGGCTGTTGGAAAGGCGCCGAGATCGAAGCGGCCCAGCACGGACCCGGCAGCCGCTCGCAGGAGCGCATCGCGCTGCTGCGCCTGCTGGCGGCCTTGACCACAGTTGGACAGAACAAGCACGCGCCGCTGACCGCTGCCGCGCGCGGAGGTCAGATCGGAAACGCTCTGTGCAAGGTGGCGGCCCATACCGACTGGTTGGTCATCGACCAGCTTGGTGGCGTCATCGTACCGATCGCACCTGGTGCCGGTGGCAGGCTGACGCTGCTGAACGCGCGCGGCGACGCTGCCGGCGCTTCGATCACCCTCGAGGAGAAGGCAGCGGAGTTGCGCCTGCCGGCGGTCGGTGCGCCGGGACAGGTTTTCGAGCTGGCGATCCGCGGCGGCCCGGAGGAGTCTTGCCGCCTGCGCTTGCGCATCGTCGATGGCGCGCAGCACGCCGCGCAAGCCCCTCGAGCCGGCGTCGCCGTCGACCCGAAGAAAGTCGCCTGGCGGACGGCGATACAAGCGTTGCGCCTGGTCGATGGGCACGGGCGAGCGTGGACGCTCGAAGCGCTACGCCAGCTCGCCCCGCATCGAACAGTTCCGGAGGCCGATCAGGCCTACGCTTACCTCGCCGCGGCAAACCGCGAGTGCGCCAACAGCGACGGCAGCAACATCCCGGTTGCTTTCGACATGCCTTGGCTGCACGCGTCAAAATCTCTGCTCAGCGAAGGCCGGCGGCGCATCTTCGTCGTCTGGCACGGCGGTCTGCCGCCTTTTCGCGTCAGCTTGCAGCGGGAAGGCACGACCACACCGCTCACCGAGTCGAGCGACCTGAAGGTGTGCGAAGCGTTTCTCCCGGCATCCAACCTGACCAGTGGCCGACACGTACTGACGATTACCGACCAGGCGGGCGCACGCCTTGTGGCAGAGCAGATCGACGTCGTTCCGTCGGCGCAGCGCCCATCCGCACCGGCGCTGCCAGCGGCATCGGCGCAGCCGGCGTGGCTCTCGGCGGCGCAATGGATGGCCGAGCAGGAAGACGGTGCCTGGCGCTTCGAAGCGCTGCAGGATGTCGCCGCCCGCCTCGGCGACACACCCGAAGCGCAGGCGTGGATTCAACGCAACGGTCGGCCCCCCGCGCTCTTGGAGATCGAACCATGAACCCGCAACACACCCGTCTCGTAATCCCCGCCCTGCGCAGCACCTGTCTGGTGATTGCCTGTCTGCTGTCGCTGCCGGCAATCGGCGCGCCTGCCGACGGACAGAACGCCGCGTCGCCGGCGACGCAGATCGACACCCTCACGAACCAAGCTGACCAGCTATTTGAGGAGAAGAACTACACAGCAGCGCTGGCGCTCTATCAGCAGGTGCTGGCAGCGAAGCGAGCAGCAGGCGAGCGCCTCGACGAGACAACCGCGACAGCACTGGGCGACGTGGGCAGGACGCTGTTCAAACTGGCGCGCTACACCGAAGCCGAAGCGCACCTCCGGCAGGCGCTTGCCACCGCTGAACAGGCGCTCGGCAGCGATCATCCGGACGCGGCGACCCACCTCACCAATCTGGCCCTGTTCTTGCGCGACGTCGGCAGGCCGGCTGAAGCGGAGCCATTACTTCGCCGCGCGCTGGCCATTGGCGAAGCCACCCCCGGCACATCGCCGGCCACGATCGGCCTGCGCCTGAACAACCTGGCCGGCCTGCTGCGCGCGGCTGGTCGCTACGCCGAAGCCGAAGAGATCTACCGCCGTGCCCTGGCGATTGCCGAACAGGAAAGCGGCGGCGACAGTCCACAAGTCGCCCTCCGCCTCAACAATCTGGCACTGCTGCTACAGGAAACCGGCCGCTATGGCGAAGCGGAAACCGCTTTCTCTCGTGCGCTGAAGATTTTGGAAGCAAGCCGCGGCGCTGACCATGGCGACACGGCGACCATGCGCAACAACCTGGCGGGGCTGCTGCGCAGAATCGGTCGCTACGCCGACGCCGAAAAGCACTATCGGGACGCGCTGGCGATCGACGAAAAAATCTACCGCGCCGACCATCCAGAAATCGGCACCGACTGCAACAATCTGGCGCTGGTGCTCAAGGAGACCGGACAACTGGCCGAAGCCGAGGCGCTGGCGCGCCGCGCGCTGGCGATTGGCGAGCGCACCCGCGGCGCGGATCATCCCAGCGTCGCTATTCGGGCGAGCAACCTCGCCGGCATCCTGCGCGCTGCCGGCCGTAACGCCGACGCCGAAGCGCTCTATCGCCGTGCGCTGGCGATCGACGAAAAGTATTACGCACCCGATCACCCGGCGATCGCCAGCGACCTCAATAATCTCGCCCTGCTGCTCGCCGCCGACCGCCCCGACGAAGCGCTCGCCCTGTACCGGCGCGCCTGGCGTCTGGGGCTCAGCGCCGGCACGCCGGAACTGCTCTGGAAGCTGAACGGCAACCTCAGCCGGTTCTACGCCCAACGGGCGCCGGACGTCGCCATATTCTTTGGCAAACACGCAGTCAACACCTTGCAACGCCTGCGCGCCAACCTGAAGGCGAGCTCAAGAGAGGGGTACCAGAAAGCTTTCCTGGGCACTGCAGACAGCGTGTACCACGAGCTTGCCGAACTGTTGATCGAGCAAGGCCGGCTCGCCGAAGCGCGCGAAGTGCTCAAACACCTCAAGGAAGACGAGTACCGCGATTTCATCCGTGGTCAAATCGGCCCCGACGCGCCCGTCAGCCGTCTGCCTTACAGCCGGGCCGAACAATCCTGGGCCGAACAGGAGGAGGCGCTGGCCGCCGAAAGCCTTCGCCTGGCCGACGAACACAGGGCACGGCAAGCGCAGTCAGTCGCCGGCAACGATGCGTCAGCCACCGCCCCGCAGCCAGAACTTGTCGATTTGGCCGCACGCCGGGAGCAACTCGGCCAAGGTTTCGAAGCCTGGTTCGCCGGTGTCGTCGAGCAGTTACCAACCGACGCGCAACGCCTTGCTGCCGACGAGCGGCGCCAGCAAGACGCCGCGCTCGCCCAGGCGCGCCGGCAGATCGCCGACCTTGGCGGACAGGCCGCATTACTCGAATACCTGCTGGTCGGCAACCGCGTGCACATCATGCTCACTACCGCCCAGCAAAGCGTGGTCCGACGCGTGACCATCGACGGCAGAGACATCGGCAAGCAACTGATCGAGTTCCGGGTCGCGCTCAGCACTCAAGCTCTCGACCCGCGTCCGGCCGCGCAGGCGCTATACCGCGACTTGATCGGACCGGTTGCCGCCGACCTCGAAGCCGGCCAAATCGACCACCTGCTGCTCTCGCTCGAAGGCGCACTGCGCTACATTCCGTTCGCCGCCCTGCACGATGGCGAGCACTACCTCGTCGAACGCTACGCCCTGTCGCTGCATACCGCGGCCGTATCCGGCACGCGAGCAAAGCACAGCGGCGTCCCCAGCCGTCTGGCCGCTTTCGGCTCGACGCGCGCGCACGCCGGCTTCCCCGCCTTGCCCAACGTGCAGCAGGAAATCGACCTGCTGCGCAAGAGCGGCAAGCTCAGCGCCGAGGTCTATCTCGACGACCAGTTCACCGCCGAACGGCTACGCCAGAGCCTCAAGCAATCGTACCCGCTGCTGCACATCGCCAGCCACTTCCGGTTCGTCGCCGGCAACGAGAGCGATTCGTTTCTGCTGCTTGGCGACGGCAATCGTCTGCCGCTGATGACTTTGCGCCAAGGTGATTATTCGTTCGCCGGCGTCGACCTGTTGGCGCTCTCCGCCTGCGAAACGGCGCTGCACGGCGGACGCACCGCCGACGGCCGCGAAGTGGAAGGCTTCGCCGTGCTGGCGCAGAACAAGGGCGCACAGAACGTCCTGGCGACGCTCTGGGAAGTCGCAGACCTGACGACGCCGGAAGTGATGCGCGCGTTCTATCTTGCCCGCGCCGGCGGGAAGTCGAAGGCCGCTGCGCTGCGCGAGGCACAGCAGGGCCTGCTCAGTGGCAAGCTGAAGCCCACTCCGGTTTACACGACCGGAATCCGAGGCGGCAGTGGAGTGCGAGCCATCGCGGCCACCAATTCCTTCACGGCCGATCCCAGGAGTCCGTTTTCCCATCCCTACTACTGGGCACCGTTCATCCTGTTTGGCGACGCGTCGTAGGCAAAGGAATCGCTCGCCCCGATCGACATCCTGTGCCTGCGCCGTCCGAGGCGGCCGCGGGCCAGGCGTGTTGGCGTGGTCTGACTGTCCGTCCAGCGCCTTGATCAACTCCGCAAAGAAACAGATCTGACAGGAGCCGCCGTCGCTCGTCTGTAGCAGAGAGGCGAAAGCGATCGGACCACGATCAGGTCGTTGCAGCCTCGAGGAAGCCTACCTGCCAGACGCCAGCTCTTCGTCGGTCGCTCCACGGCGCCTTTTGCCGAGGGACGGGCGCTGCCGGGCAGCGAGCAGGCGCTTCCCGCAGGACGAGTGGATGCGCTGCGACGCCGCTCGGTCGACCACGAAAATGACATGGGTATACAGAAAGGATAATCGCAAATGAATTTCAGGATGTTGGTCAGCAGTTGCGCAGCCGCCGGCGTGTTTGCCGGTTCCGCACAAGCGACACCGATGTATTCCGTCGTAGATCTGGGAACGCTGGGCGGAGTAAACAGTAACGCACAAAACATCAACAACCGCGGCCAAGTCGTCGGGGCTGCGGACACACGCTGGCGCAATTCCCGCGCGACCGTGTTCTCTGGAACAGGTTCCGAAAATCTTGATATCGGATCGATTGGGGATTCAGACTACAGCATTGGCTTTGACATCAGCGACAACGGGCAGGTCGTCGGTTGGTCGTTAACGAAAGGGTTTGTGCAGCGCGGATTTCTCTTTTCCGGCGTGGGTGGTTCGGACCTTACCGATTTGGGTTCTCTCGGCGGACCTCAAGGCTACGTGGAAACAATCAACAATCGTGGCCAAATGGCTGGTCATGCACAATTGAGCAATGGGAAGTGGCGTGCGACATTGTTCTCCGGGACAGGATCCGGAAACCTTGATTTGGGAACGTTGGGAGGAAGCGAGAGCTTTGCCACAAACATTAACGACAACGGTCAGGTGGTAGGGGAAGCACAGATTGCGGGGAACGCTGCCTACCGCGCTGTTCTCTACTCTGGAACCGGTTTGGCCAATACTGATCTTGGTACTTTGGGCGGAGCTGGAAGTGCAGCCATGGCGATCAACAACTTGGGCCAGATCGTGGGTCTGGCTGACACCGCTGTGGTTGGTTCGCACGCGACTGTCTTCTCCGGCACCGGGTCGGGCAATCTCGACCTCGGCACCCTGGGCGGCAGGCGTAGTATGGCGCTTGGTATCAACAACCACGGCATAATCGTCGGGGTGTCAACAGATTCCGTGGGAGACGAGGAAGCCTTCTTATGGCGTCCGGGAATAGGCATGGTAAACCTCGAAGATCTGGTCTCCCCGACCGCTGGCTGGGATTTCAGAACGGCAGTCGACATCAACGATTTCGGGCAGATTGCTGTCAATGGTTGCAGGAGCGGCGTGTGCCGAGCCCTTCGGCTTGATCCCTTCACAAGTTCTGTACCCGAACCGGGTTCGCTCGCCTTGCTCAGCCTCGGCCTTCTTGGCATCGGCGCCTTGCGGCCGAAGAAGCGGTAACCCGTCGTTGGCGCATCGTCATCTGGCAACGAATTTTCCGGCATCCGTGTCGTCACCTGGCGTGACGACACGCTGACAGCGATGCAGATCTTTCCCAAACCGACGGCCGACAGACGGAATGCCGCAAGGTACCGCCAACCTCCTTGTCGGTCACAGGAGGGGAACGTTTTCGCCCGCGATCGTCCAACGCCGTTCCCTCACCCCTCGCATTACGGTGATTAGCTTGATTGGCCTCAACTGGTGTTGACACTCGCGGCATGAACACCGGAAGCAAGCGCTTCATCTGTCGGCAGGACGATTGTTTGATCCTGTGCGTGTTGGCCACCGACACGGCGATGCCAGCGTTTTTCAGGCGGAGGCATGCGCTTTCCGGCGCGTGCTCTCACGAGGCCGAGTCTTGCGTGACGCTCGGCTTACCAACTCTTGGTCTGTTTGATCCTTTTTTCAATCCTGGAGGACAACATGAAATTTCGTTCGCTGTCATCGAGAAACATCGCCGCGGGTCTGATGTTGGTGCTCAGCACGGCCGCAATCGCCGTTCCGGCAAACAGAACGAGGGAGCCCGCTGAAACGGAGCCCGCTCCGACCGAAGAAAAAAATCGGAACGAAACCTGGCGGAAACCGCTCGGCGAGTTAGCACAAGTTACGGAAATGTGCCAGCTTATTGGGGAACAGAAGGATGGAAAGATGCGGTTCTGCTTCTACACCTGTCCCAGCGGCAAGATGCATACCATTGTGAGAGTCCACGTATGCCCTGCAACCTATGAAAAATAGTAACTACTCAGGTCCCCCCGATGGCGAATTCACGCGAAACGAGGCTGAGGAGGGTTGTCTTGGAAAGTCAGGGTAAGTGCCTGGAAGAGATTGGCGCCCTGCTTGTGCATGGTGGCGAGATAGGAGCGGAGGGTACAGAAGGTATCGGCGCCCTTCCTGGTTCTGAAGCAGCCGGAGATTTTCTGTTTAACCTTGGGCATGCGAACGGCTTGTTCGAGCAGGGAACCCTTTTGAGGTCAGCGATTGGCTGGAATGGTGCGTCGGCTGCCTACCGCGGGCCATCGACGGTACTGAAGAGAAGCTGGCGGCGGTGCTCGCCAAGGCGGGATTCTGGCAGCGTTGGGCGGGTACGCCGATGAACGCGCGGCAAATCAAACTGCTCAACCGGTTGCTCGATGGCTTTGCAGGCCAACTGACCAGCGGCAAGTGGGCCGCAATCGCCAAGTGTTCCTCCGATACGGCGCTGCGGGATATCCACGAGCTGCTGCAACGTGGCGTCCTGGTGAAACGGGATGCCGGTGGGCGTAGCACGAGCTACGCGCTCGCGTCGCCGACGTCTGGCCTGGAAGTGCCTTGAGTACCGTAATGAGTGCCGCGTAGAGCGACGCAACGTACCACCGCTGGCAGACAAGGCGCAAGAGACGCGCTGCGTTCCTCACCGCTTACTATGGTCGGTGACACGCTATCGGACGCGCTGCGCAATAACATCCTGACAATAACGGTCGTCGCTCGTCTGAGTCGACAATGCCCAAAACGATTGTTCCACCGATTGGCCAACCAGGAGACGCGCCGTGAACAAATGTCCACTTCCTGCCCTGCTGCTCGCCGCGCTTCTGCTGCAGCCGGTTGCCTTGTGGGCCGAAGCGCCGCAGCCGCCGACAGCCGAAACAGCCGCCACGGTATCGGTCGACCAGTTGCGAGAACTGGCAGCGCGGGCGGCCAGCGCAGGAAACTTTTCGGCAGCGCTCGACTACACTAGACAAGTGGAGGACCGCTATGCCGACGACGAACTGCTCCACCGCAGTACACTGACGTTCCAGGAGAAGGCACGCGGTACCGAGGACCTGTCACTGGTGATCCCCCTCAACAAGTTGGCGAATCTGTACATGAGGCAGGGCCGCTACGCAGAGGCCGAGCAGCTCTTCCGCCGTAAGCTGGCGCTTGTGGAGAAAGCGGGCGGCAATGGGCAGCCGCGAGTGATGGCCGAGAGCCTTAGCGACCTGGCGTGGTCATACCGGGAACAAGGCCGCTACGCCGACGCTGAGCCGCTCTACCGCCGCGCGCTGGCGATC
>DIME01000088.1:7624-7994 GCA_002425405.1 Candidatus Accumulibacter vicinus | reverse complement strand
GCTCGGCCCCGAGCACCCGAACGTGGCCGCGAGCCTCGTCAGCCTGGCGTTGCTGTTCCAGATACAGGGCCGCACCGCCGATGCCGAGCCTCTGATCCGGCGGTCGTTGGCGATCTACGAAAAAGCGCTCGGCCCTGAGCACCCGTACATGGCCACGAGCCTCAACAACCTGGCGGGGCTGTACAATGCGCAAGGCCGCTACGCCGACGCTGAGCCGCTCAACCGCCGCGCGCTGGCGATCTTCGAGAAAGCGCTCGGCCCCGAGCACCCGGACGTGGCCATGGGCCTCAACAATCTGGCGGAGCTGTACCGAGTGCAGGGCCGCTACGCCGACGCTGAGCCGCTCTGCCGCCGCGCGCTGGCGATCTTC
>DIME01000088.1:6921-7388 GCA_002425405.1 Candidatus Accumulibacter vicinus | reverse complement strand
GCTCGGCCCCGAGCACCCGAAAGTGGCCGCGAGCCTCGGCAACCTGGCGTTGCTGTTCCAGATGCAGGGCCGCACCGCCGATGCCGAGCCTCTGATCCGGCGGTCGTTGGCGATCTACGAAAAAGCGCTCGGCCCCGAGCACCCGGACGTGGCCACGAGCCTCATCAGCCTGGCGTTGCTGTTCCAGATGCAGGGCCGCACCGCCGATGCCGAGCCGCTCAACCGCCGTTCGCTGGCGATCAAAGAGAAAGCGCTCGGCCCCGAGCACCCGGGCGTGGCCACGGGCCTCAACAACCTGGCGGGGCTGTACGAGGCGCAAGGCCGCTACGCCGACGCCGAGCCGCTCTACCGCCGCGCGCTGGCGATCAAAGAGAAAGCGTTCGGCCCCGAGCACCCGGGCGTGGCCACGGGCCTCAACAATCTGGCGGAGCTGTACCGAGTGCAGGGCCGCTACGCCGACGCCGAGC
>DIME01000088.1:0-6627 GCA_002425405.1 Candidatus Accumulibacter vicinus | reverse complement strand
CGCCGACGCCGAGCCGCTCCACCGCCGCGCGCTGGCGATCAATGAGAAAGCGCTCGGCCCCGAGCACCCGGACGTGGCCGGGAGTCTCAACAACCTGGCGCTGCTGTACCACAAACAGGGACGCACCACCGATGCCGAGCCGCTGGTTCGCCGCGCTTACCGCATCGCCCTCACCACCGGAGAGCCCAGGCTCGCCTGGACCGTCCAGGGCAACCTCAGCGCCTCCTATGCAAAGAGCGCGCCCGACCTCGCCATCTTCTACGGCAAACAAGCAGTTAATACGCTGCAAAGCGTGCGCAGCCATCTCAAGGCTACCGACACCACGACACAGAAAGCCTTCCTCGGCACCGTCGAAAAGAACTACCATCGCCTCATCGGCCTGCTGATCGACGCCGGCCGGCTGGCCGAGGCGCAGCAGGTGCTGGCGATGCTCAAGGAGGACGAGTATCACGACTTCATCCGCCGCGATGCCGGCGAGGATCCGCGCGCCACGCGCGCAACTTTCACCAGCCGCGAAATCACCTCCGACGCGAAGCTGCAGACCGCTGGCCTCCGGCTGACCAAAGTCGGTGTGGAAGCGCGCAAGCTGCGCGACAAAAAGGAACAGGGCGCGCTGAGCGCCGCCGAAAGCGACCGCCTCGCCGCCCTCGAAGCCGAACTCGACGCCGCTGGCCTCGCCTTTAACCAGACGCTCAACGAACTGCAGGCCGTTTTCGCACGGGTCAACGACACGGCGCGCCGCGACGAATCGCTGCGCAAGCTCGCCGAGTACAATTTGACCGGTGACATCGCCGAACTCGGACCCGACGTCGTCCTGCTGCAGTATGTCGTGCTGCCCGAGACGACGCATATCCTGCTCACCACCGGCCATACCCGCCTGGCACGCAAGGTGACGATCAGCGAGCAGCAGATCAACCGCAAGGTGCAGACCCTGCTCGCCGCGCTGCGCACCGTCGATGACGACCCGCGCCCGGCAGCGCGCGTCCTCTACGACCACCTGATCGCGCCGGTCGCCGACGACCTCGAGGCCATCGGCGCGCACAAGCTGATGGTCGCGCTCGACGGCACGCTGCGCTACGTGCCGTTCACCGCCCTGTACGACGGCGAACGCTACCTCGCGCAGCGCTACGCCGTGGCGCTCTATACCGACGCCGCGCGCGGACGGCTGAAGGACAAGCCGCGCGTCGGCTGGAAGGTGGCTGGCCACGGCGTCACGCAGGCCTGGGGCGCACAAGGCGCCCTGCCCGAGGTGCATCACGAAATGGCCGCCATCGTCAAACAGCCGGGCAGCGCCGGCGTGTTGCCCGGCGTCGTCAAGCTCGACCAGAGCTTTACCGCGCAAAGCTTCAAGGAAAGCCTGCGCGAACGCTTCCCAGTGGTGCATATCGCCAGCCATTTCAAGTTCTCTCCCGGCAACGAGAGCCAGTCGTCGCTGCTGCTCGGCGACGGCAGTCAGCTCTCGCTGGAAGCCATCCGTAATGGCTACTCGTTCGCCGGCGTCGAGCTGATCACCCTGTCGGCGTGTGAGACCGCGGTCGGCGGCGGCGCCGACGCCAACGGCCGCGAGATCGAAGGTTTCGGCGTCCTGGCGCAGAACCAGGGCGCCAAGGGGGTCATCGCCACGCTGTGGTCGGTCGATGACCAGAGCACCGCGCTTCTGATGCGCGAGTTCTACCACCGGCATGAACAATTCCGGCTATCGAAAGCCGAAGCCTTGCAGCAGGCGCAACTGGCGCTGCTTTCCGGCGCGGTCGTGCGCACGCCCGACGCGGCCAAGCGTGCCAGCGAGAGGAAATTGATCAAGGGCGCCAAGGAATTTACTCCTGACCCCAGCGCGCCGTTCGCCCATCCCTACTACTGGGCGCCGTTTATCCTGATGGGGAACTGGTTGTGATTTCGGGCGATATGGGAAGCCAATGACCAGGCAAACCCCACCGGCTGCGCCAGCAGCGGCCGCTGAAGACGAATGGCAGCGTCTGCTAGCCGATGCGCCACCCGCCGGTGCGGGTGACGCGGCCGAAGCGCGCGCCGTGCTGGCGGCGATGCGCGCCGAAAGCGACGCGTTGACGCCGAGCACGGCGACGCGGCAGGCGGTCTGGCAGCGTATCGAAACCGCGCTGGCGGCGCCGGCGCGGGAAGTGCCTCCGCCTGCCTGGTGGAAGCGGCGCGCTTTCTGGTCGACTTTCGCTCTTGGCGGACTCGTCGCGGCGCTGGTCGCCGGCATTGCCCTTCGCCAGCAGGCGCCGCAGCAGGTGGATTTCGATTGGGTGGCCAGCCGCGGCATCGCGTGGCACTTGCCGATTGCCGACTTTGCGGCGCCGACGCCGTTGCTGATCCATGAGCTGCAGGCGCTCGGCGTCGCCGTCGATTGGCAGCGCGGCACGAACGAAATCCGGCTGTCGGCGCAGATTCCGGCGCCACCGCCGGCCGGTCTGGCGGACTGGCAGACGCGCTGGGGAGTCGTCGCCGCCCCCGGACAGCCGCTGTCGCTGATCCTCGTGCGGCCGGGAGCTGCACCGTGAGCGTTCGCCACTGGTGCGCTGCACTCGGGCTGTGGCTGGCGACCGCTTTCGCCGTTGCCGGCGAGCGGCATGCCTTGCTGGTTGGCGTCGCCAGACTCGAGCGGATCACGCAGGCCGAGTTCTTGGCCGGCGTCGAAAACGACATCGCTCTGGTCAGCGCGATGGCACGCGACTGGGGCGTCGCGCGGGCGCACCAGCAGGTGCTGGCGCGCACGGCAGGCGCCGACGCTCCGCCGACATACGACGCGTTGAACGCCGCTTTCGATCGGCTGTTGCGCGAGGTACGCGCCGGCGACGAAGTATTGCTCTACCTTGCCGGGCACGGCACGCAGCAGCCAATCGGCGTCGGCGGCGACGCCGGTGAAATCGACGGCCTCGACGAAGTGTTCCTGCTCGGCGACTCGACGCCGTGGTCGGCGCAACGCGGCAGCGTCGGGCGGTCGCTGGTCGATAACGATTTGCGCGGGCGGCTCGCCGCACTGACTCGCCGCGGCGTTTTCGTCTGGCTGATTGCCGACACCTGTCATGCCGGAACGATGGCGCGCGGGCCGTCCGATCATTGGCTGGCGACCGACGAGTGGACCGCCGTGGCGGTGCGCCGCCTCGCACCGGAAACGCTGGGAATCGAACGTCATCGCTGGTCGCAGGCCCTGGCCCAGGGCGTAGCCGGCGTCCGCCGCGCGCTGCGGCACTTGCCAGGCCTGACGCCGAGCGGGCTGGCGGACGGTGTGGAGATGCCGCCGATCGCTGCGTTCTACGCTGTCCAGGATTCCGGCGATGCGCTCGAAATCGCGCTCAAGCCCGACGGCCGGCGCGTCGGGTTGTTCACCCTGAAATTGACGAGCACGTTCGACGCGCTGCGCCGGCGCAGCGGCCAGGCGCCGACTTTTGAAGATCTGGCGCACGCTGTCCTCGCGGCCTATGGCGCGTTGCCCCCGTTCGTGCCGCGACCGGTCTTTGAGGGTTCCGACTGGGGACGCCGACTATGGCCTGTGGCGCGCTGACTCTGGACTGCCCGCTTGGCGACAAGACCGGCGGGTTGTACTGCGACGACAAGGAGAACAAGGCATGCGCTCGCGACTTATCTATTTCTGGAGCACGCTGCTCAACGCCGTGCTGAGCCTTGGCGCCTGGCTGGCGGGGCGTAGCGGCAGCCGGCTGCCCGCCGCCCGCCGATGGCTTAAGGAGCGGAGCGCGCCGTTCGTCGACCCGCTGCGTGCGCGTTACCACAGTTGGCCGACCTACTGGCAGCATTTCGCCGTCTGCTTCGCGCTCGGCATTGTCATCGAGACCGGGATACATCTGGGACATGGCCTGCCGATGGTGGCCGACTGGCAACGCTGGGGCTTCGACAAGACCGTCTCGATGCTGCAGACGTACCGCGCGTGGGGCTGGATCGACGGCGAGCCGCTGCCCGGCGGCTACTCGCGTTTCATCTGGGTCGATATCGACGAGGACTCGTGGAGCGACGAACGCTGGGGTGGCGGCGAGCCGTTCCTGCAGCCGCGGCGCGAAGTCCTCGAACTCGTCGATCGGGCTTTCGCCTGGGGAGCGCGCGTTGTCTATGTCGACCTGCTGCTTGACGGCACTGCCGGCGATTTCGAGCGGCAATGGTTGGCGGCGTTGCAACGGCGCACCTTCCCTGGCGGCGAGCCGCGCCATCTGCTCACTGCACGCAGTCTACGCCAGCCGCTTGCGAGCAGCGCGGGCTCGTTCGAGGCACACGCGCCACCCAAGCGGCCACGCTTGCGAGCAGCGTTCTGGGATACTTATCAGGCACCGCCTGGCGGCGTCGTCGTGCATCCGGTACTGCCGCGCTTTCTGTCGGACAGCGATCTGCGCGTGCGGCGATGGTCGATCGGCCAGACGGCCGCTACAGGCAATGCGGATCGTTTCTTGCCGTCGCCGCAACTGGCCTTGTACTGCCTGCAGCCGGCTCGCCATCCGCCGCTCGCTGCCTGGTGCGAACGCATCACCGAAGCGCACGCGCCGGCAAGCGGCGAGCACCCGGAACACGCCGGCGAGCACGCAGGGCACGATGCGCTGGCCAGCACGCTGCTCTTCCCGCTCGGCAGCAACGGCCGCCTGGGCTATTCGCTTTTTCCGGCGCTGACCGCTCTCGCCAACGCGCAGATCGACGAGTTTCGCAACGCCATCGTCGTCATCGGCGGCAGCTACGAGGAAAGCCGCGATCACTTCCACACGCCGGTCGGCCGGTTGCCTGGTGCGCTGCTCAATCTCAATGCGCTCGACACGATGCTGCGCTACGGGCAACTGCGCGAGTTGCCCTGGCAGGCGAAATGGCCGCTGGTGCTGGGACTGATGGTTCTGGTTGCGGCACTCTTTGCTTTCGGCAAACGGCTCGTGGCGACTGTTGTTGCGGGTGGCCTGGTGGCTGTCGGCTTCATTTTCGTTGTTGGTCCGCTGCTGCTGCGATATGGGCTGTGGTTCGATTTCGGCTCGCCGCTGCTGGGAATCTACCTGCATCGGAATATCGAAGAGTGGCACGCGGCGCATGCCCATGCCGAGATGGCCGATGACGGGCACCACACTACCCACCTACCTCACTGACTTTGGGAGAAAAGCCATGTTCACTCCACGATCGATTGCCGGATTGTTGCTCGTTTGTGCAGTCGGGGCGCTGCCGGCAATCGCCGCCGATGCGGCGAGTTTCATCATTCGGAGCGTCGACGCCGGCGTCACCGTCCAGCCGGCCGACGGCGCCGCACGGCCGGCGCGGCCGGATCGCGTGCTCAGCGCCGGCGAACGGCTGTGTTTTTCCTCCACTGAGGAGAAAGTCACGCTGCGCCGCAGCGACCGCGCCGACGACCTCGACTACGCGGCGCCGCAAGCCGGCTGCCGGACAGGCGCCGAAATCGCACAAGCCGTACGCGGGGCGGATAAGCGCTCGACTCTGGTCAGCTTTCGCCAGTTGTGGGCGAGCCTGAATGTGGACCGCCAGAGCAGGCATCCGCTGGCGACCGCTGCCGCGCGTAACGGCGGGAATGCATTTTGCCGGGTGCCGGCGTATACCGATTGGCTGGTGCTCGACCAGCTTGGCGGTGTGAGCGTGCCTGTCACTGTCGGGACCAACGCCACGCTGACGCCCCTGACGCCGGATGGCGCGCCCGCCGGTCCAGCAATCGCCATCGCGCAGACGAATGGCGAGTTGCGTCTGCCGGCACTCGGCGCGCCGGGACAGGCTTTCCAGCTCGCCATCCGCAGCGGTCGTGACGAAGATTCCTGTACGCTGCGTTTGCGCCTCGTCGCGGGCGCGCAGCAGCCTGGAATGGCACTACCGTCGGAGGCAGCAGGCGCCGACCCGCAGGAAATCGCCTGGCAGACGGCCGTGCATGCGCTGCGGCTTGTCGAAGCACATGGTCGCGCCTGGAGCCTCGAAGCCCTGCGTCAGGTCGCGCCGCATCGCGCCGTGCGGGAAGCCGATCAGGCATATGACTATCTCGCCAGGCCGAACCGGAGCTGCGCCAACACCGAGAGCACCGAGTACCCGACCCGCTTCGACGCGCCCTTGCTGCGCGCTTCGCAATCGCTGCTCAGCGCAGGCCGGCGCAGCCTTTACGTCGCCTGGCGCGGCGGATTGCCGCCTTTCCGCGTCACGCTGTGGCGCGAAGGCAACCCGACGCTAATCGCCGATCTGGGCAGCCTGAAAGGATGCGAAGCGTTTCTGCCGCAGGCCGATCTGACTGCCGGACATTACCGGCTGGAAATCACCGACCGTCGCAGCTACGTCTTCTCTGAGCCGATCCTGCTGGTTGTGGTCAACGCACACCCCCCCCAAGCACCGGTAATGACCGACAGCGCCGGAGTTGCGGCATGGCTTGCCCAAGCGCAGTGGCTGGCTGAGCAAGACCACGGTCTATGGCGCTTCGCCGCGTTGCAGGATGTCGCCGCACGCCTCGGCGAACTACCCGAGGCAGAAGCATGGATCACAAGGAATGGCAGGCCACACTCGGACTCGGCAGCCACACAATAGCCCGGACCGGCGCGACTATAGTGGAGGCATTTTCGCTCCTCGCAAACCCTTGCCATTACTGGGTTTCAGACGGGGGGCAGAAATTTTCCACCCCAGTTTAGGGCCTATTTT
>DIME01000073.1:7420-9968 GCA_002425405.1 Candidatus Accumulibacter vicinus | reverse complement strand
TTATCCCGAACTGACGTTACAACCAGTTCAACAAGCGATTCAAGTTCTACGGCGAGATCGACAAGGATGGTCAGAGAAAGCTGGTGGTTCCGGTCCTGAAACGGATCATGGAGGCGGCGGATGGAACCCGGCTGGACGACCTCGAGCTGGCCGAGGGCTACTCCCGCATTGATCTCGCCGGGTTTCTGGACATGCTGGTCGAAGACGGTTTCATCCACTTCAGCGAAGACGCCGACGCCAACCGGACCTGGCGGCCCGCCTCGCGTCTGGCCAGGCTGTGGTGGAAACGGTCGCGGCTGACATGACGGACTCGCCTGCTCCCTCGCTCGTTCAGACTTTCATGACCCATCGGATGACCGACGAGGCCATCCGGATGCTCGCCACGGGCCGCGAGAAGGAAACGGAGCGGGTGATGGACGCTGTGCGGCGCAGCCTCGCCGCCGCGCCCGGCGCCTTGCAGCACGTCCTGATTTACGGCCCGCGCGGTTTCGGCAAGTCCTTCGTGGCGCGTCTGGTGCAGATCGAGACCGCGCAGCTCGCCGCCGCGCAGGGCGTGCCGATCCCCTTCGTGCTCCTGCCGGAGGAGCAGCATAACCTGACGCGCAATCCGCACGCGCTGCCGGCCTATATCGCCCAGCGGATCGCCGACCTGCGCACCGGCCAGGATCAAAGCTGGTCGGGAGCCATGTTCCAGTGGCCCGACCCCGAACAGGAGGCCCGGCAGTGGGAGCAGGCGGTCAGGCGGCTCGAAGGCGAACTCGACCGTTTCCTGCCGGCGGGCCAGGGCCTGGCCATCGTCGTCATCGAGAATTTCGACCTCCTGCTGGCCAGCGTCTTCAAGGAAGAGGCGGCCGAACAGCGCCTGCGCCAGTGGCTCGATCGGCGGAACAACCGGCTGATGCTGATCGCCACCGCGACCGGCTCGGTCGACATGGACTACGAGCGCCCCCTGTTCCAGGCCTTTCAGTCGATCCGCCTGGAACCCTGGTCGCCCGACACCTGCATCGTCTACTTCAACCGCTACCTCAACCGTGGCCGCAAGGCGGAGGAGGCGGTGCCGCTCGACGCAGCGGCGGAGGCCAAGGCGCGCGCCGTGGCCGACTTCATCGGCGGCAACCCGCGCCTGGCGCAACTCCTCGCCGACGTGCTGGAAACGCAGGATGCGCTGTCGGTGGCCGGCACCATGAACGCGCTGGCCGACAAGCTGGCCGACTATTACCGGCGCCGCATCGACGACCTGCCCGGTCTGGCCCAGGGTTTGCTCGACGCGCTCGTCCGGGGCGGCGAGCCGGCGTCGCAGACCGAACTGGCCCAGCGCGTCAACGCGGGGGGGCAATCCGACATCGCCCGGGTGATGCAGGGCCTGCAGCGCGCCGACATCATTCGCGGCCTGCCCGCGCTGGACGGCCGCGAAACGCTGTACCGCGTTACCGACCGCGTGTTCGTGCATTTCTACCGCCTGCGCCAGGGCCACCAGCTCGCGCTGAAAACGCCGCTCGCCACCATCCTCGACTTCCTGCGCGCCTTCTACTCGCGCGCGGAACAGAAGGCGCAGGCCATGCAGCACCTGAGCGCGGGCCGGCCCGCCGAAGCGCGGATCTTCGCCGACCTGGCGCGCGACAGCGGGGCGCCGAGCGCTTCGTTCAACGCCTACCTGCTGCATTTCAGCGCGCGCCTGCAACGGCTCGCACGCTGCTGCGGCGAAGCGATTCCGGTGCCGATCGAGCAGATTCTGCACGATCTCGAGGATCGCCCCGAAGACATCGCCCACCAAATCCACCGCTGGAAGCCGGAAACTCCCATCGCCAGGGCCGCCGGCGCGATCATCGCCGCCCAGGCGCTCGCGCGCCTCTGGTTGGTGGCGGAAGCAGACAAGCGGCTGGCCCAAGAGATCGCAGCAAATGTGGATTCGGCGGCACAGGTCTTGCTCCACGTCGAACGGGGTATTCTGCTGTTCAATCTGAGCGGCGACAGGACCGGCGCGTTTCGCTGCTGGGCGACGGCCGGAGCGGCCATCCCGTCCGAATTGCCCGAGTCCCTGCAAGTATTGGCGCTCCGCTGTCGTGCCTGGGTGCTCGGTGAGTCGGGTCGGCACGAGGAAGCCATCGCGACGGCGCGCGAGGCCGCCGAGCTGGCCGCCCGGGCGGGGGATGCCCGCGAGCAGGCCGTAGCCCTGCGGTATGCCGCCTTTTCGCTCGGCCAGTCGGCTCGGCACGAGGAAGCCATCGCGACGGCGCGCGAGGCCGCCGAGCTGGCCGCCCGGGCGGGGGATGTCGGCGAACAGGCCGAAGCCCTGCGAGATGCCGCCTTTTCGCTCGGCCAGTCGGGTCGGCACGAGGAGGCCATCGCGACGGCACGCGAGGCCGCCGAGCTGGCCGCACGGGCTGGGGATGTCCGCGAGCAGGCCGTAGCCCTGTGGCATGCTGCCTTTTCGCTCGGCCAGTCGGGTCGGCACGAGGATGCCATTGCGACGGCGCGGGAGGCTGCCGATCTGGCCGCACGGGCGGGGGATGTCCGCGAGCAGGCCGTAGCCCTGCGACTTGCCGCC
>DIME01000073.1:0-7068 GCA_002425405.1 Candidatus Accumulibacter vicinus | reverse complement strand
TTGCCGCCTTTTCGCTCGGCGCCTTGGGTCGGCACGGAGCGGCGGTGTCCGAGGCGCTGCGGTCGTTCGCGCTGGCGCAATCGATATCGAATGACTGGGCGATGCAATATGCGGCAATCGCCGCGATCGAGGCGGCCACGCACGTGTCCTCACCCGAAGCCATCCAGGCTTTTGCCAGCTGGGTGGACAGGCACGAGAAAACGCCGCAAGAAGCGCAGAGGCTCGAGTGGACGCCCTGGCTCGGAAATCTGCTGGCGGCCGCGACCCGTGCGCGTGCCTGGGAAGGCCTGGATGCACTGCTGGCTGCTCATGCGCACCGACTGGCTGGTTCTCACTTCTTCGGCGGCGGCGCCATCGGTGCGGCCATCGCACGGGTGGCGGCGGCGGAAGGTCGGGCGGCAGGCTTCGCGGCGGCGCGCGGCATCTTGCCGCGCGTGCTTCGCCTGGCTGCCGCGCCTGGCGCCGACAGCGCTCAGGATTCTGCGCTTGCGGGGATCATCGCAGCGTTCGCCCGGGATTGCCGGGATCCAGGGCTGCTGCGCGACATCGCGGGACTGCTGACCCCGGAACTGGCCGCCGCAGCGCCGCAGCAAGCAGCCCTGCTGCGCACGCTGGCGCAAGTGGACGAAGCCAGGAACCCGCAAGCGGTCCTGGCGCGGATGGACCCGGACATCGCGCTCTGGGTGCGGCGCCTCCGCGACCTGCCGGAACCGACCGAAGCGCCGCGCCGCCGCCGGACACGGAGCGGCTGACGGGTCACAGGGGCAGAGTCAGGGGCGGGTCAGATCTTGCAATCCCCACCCGGCACCGCCCGGCAGGGTGACGCTGAAGTGCGCGCATCTCCCCTACCCCTCCGGAAAATCGGCGAACCCGGCAAGGGCTCGAATCGTACGCGCCGCTTCACGGCGCCAGCGTCATGTCGACGTCGAGGGCAGCATGAGAACCACCGCGAGTATATGTTGTGGCGCTAATCGAGGAATTGGCATCCGGAGGTGCAGGAACAAGGCCTCGAATCGCGTCCCGACAGCACCTGTGACAGGTAAGCGACGGTCGCTACGCCCCTGCCAAAAACCAGCCTCTCAGCCTGCCAGAAGCAATCATGATGCGCCGCCACCACCCGCAGCGTCGCCGGCGCGCGCCCGACTTGGTCTATGTCCTTGCCGCTGGCCGACGCCAGGTCGCGGCCAACGCTCCAAGTCCGGCAAGCAGCAGCGCCAGGACGCCTGGCTGGGGAACCGCATTGACCACTATCAGGTTGTCGAAACCGACCGTTGCGTCGGCCGGATCGAGACGCAGGACGGCGAAATTGAAGCGGGGATAGCGGTTGGAAACGCTGGGCGACCAAACCCCTTTGCCGTTGCCGACCACGTGGAAGAAGCCCCCGTCGATCAGCTCGTCCGACGGAAAGGTGAAATCCCGCCTGTGACCGTATTCTGGCAGCGCCACGGCGCTTGCCAGGTCGTCGCCAACCAGCAGATCGAAACGGCTGCTGCCGCCTACGTCACTGGTGTAGTCGCTGACCGACAGCGCGACAAAGACGATCGGCCGCTCGAACTGCATCACGAAATAGGGTTTCGCTTCACCCGGAACGGCATCGGCGGTCAGGAAGTAGTGGTCGGCAATAAAGTTGCGCGGGTCGCCGGCCACGCCCGGCGCATTGCCGTAAGTGCCGTGCGGATGGAATAGCCCGAACGCTGTGGCGCCGGGATCGATCTGGCCGATTCGGCTGCGCCAGTCGATCCGCGCCAGGCTGTCGCCAAAACCCAAGCGCACCCGGTTGTCGCCCAGCCGCACCCAGTCCGTGAGCACCTGCGCGTTGGTGAAACCACGCTCGAAGTCCTGGCGAGCCGACGCGCCGCCACTGGATGTGACGACAGCCTCCGCAAGGAGATTGAACGCGTCGAACTGGGCAACCTCGTCCTCATCGATCAAGGCGGGGTGCGGGTCGTAGCTGACATCCCCCAAAGCGGCGTGTGCCGACGGCAAGAACGCCGCCACGGCGACGAGAAACAATACACGAAACACACGCAGCGACTGGCGCATCACGACGACCTCCAGGACCAGAAGAACAAGCCAAAGGATAGGAAATCCGACGGCACCGACGAGAGTATATGAGCCTCCATCAAGGAGCGTCAATCTCGGATTTGCAAGGCACGAGTCGTCCCACGACGGGCGATGACGGCTCGTCTCGCTTCAGTCTGGACCTCTGCGCATGGCGACTTCCTGCCCGCACCTGCCAGGCGATACGCTGTTCGAATTCGCACTCCGGCGCCGGTTGTTGAGTCTGCGGGTCGTCTTCGCCCAGGGTGGCGTCGATCTTCTCCCAGAGCGGTAGCGCACGGGCGGGCATCAGGCCTGGCGGCGATGTGGGCTTGCCGACTGGAAAAAACGCCTCTGTCCGAACTCATACTCTCGCCCGTAGTGTTTGGTGAACTGGAGCACGGCGTGGAAAAAAGCCTGCATCGAAAGAAAAACGCCGCACGCCTCGCCCGCATGGTGGACGGACTCCAACTCGTCGCCTTGGACGCCGGAACCAGCCGTCATTACGACAACTTGATCACTTCGAGCGATTGAGGTAACGCGCGATACGCTCTTCGGTCTGCGCCGTGGTCTGGTACTCGCCGCGCACCGAGGTGCGCTCCAGTACGCCCGCAGTCAGCCAGTTCTGCAGCATGTAGTGTGGGATGCCACGCGCGGTCAACTGACGCGCAGTGACCCGTTTGACGCTGTTGCGTGACATCGTCACGGTCTCTATGACGGGCTTCTTGCTGGCTGGCACAGGCGGGGCCTTCAGGACGGGCGGCCGCGAATCGGGCTTCGCCGGGGCGCCGGTGCGAGTGCTGGGCTTGGCAGCGGTCTCTCCCGTTCCGGGTGCGACCGATTCGTGTGCCGAGGTGAGTTCACCCGACGGCGACACCTCGTCCAGTTCGATGCCGAACAGGCTTCCGAGATCCGGGCTATCGAGCCGCTGCCCCTGCTCCAGTCCGGACCGCGCCACCGGCACGCTGGCCGCCTGCAGGATCAGTTCCTGCGGGTCCATGTGGCGCAGCAGAAAAAGCAGCTCCGGTTGCTGATCGAGGCGAGCGCCGACCCCGTAGAGTGTGGCGGCGACGTGCTTGCACAGGTAGGCACCGTCCGGACAGGAACAGTCGAAGGCGATCTGCTTCGGGGTGGGAAACAGCCCGCTGCCAGAGCGGGTGACAACCGCCATCACGGCGTCCGAGAGCCGGCCCTGCAGCAGTTCCACCAGCGAGCCGATCTGGCCAGCGCATTCCTTGATGATCGCCTGCCAGAGCGCTGGTTCCAGCGGCCGCACCGTGATTTCGACGGTGTAGATCGCGGAGCCCGAGACCAGCGCGCTGACCCTGCCCGGTGCGATCCTCAGATCGACCACCGAGCCGTTGCGCACATAGGTCCGTCCGCGCGGCAGGCGGTTCTCGTAGTCACTATAGGCCTCCAGGTTGTCGCACCAGGCTTTGGCCCAGAAGCTGCGCGCAATCGTGCGGCCCTGGAGCGTGATGGGCTGGCAGATGTGACCCTGTTTGCCCAACTGTTTGGTTTTGCGGGCGGCTTGGCGCCGCCGTTCGGCAACCGGGACATAGGGTGCCCAGCCGCCATTCGAGTAACGTCCCATATGGCCTCGTTCAATGCGTTGGTGTCAGTGCGGTCGGTCTGCTCAAATCTCGTCGAGGGCGCTCTCCAGGTCGAGCGACACCAGCCGCAGCAGGGCGTCGCTGCTCATTTCGGTCAGCAGCGTTTCGGCGCCGCCCTCGACGATCTCGTTCGACAGCCCCAGCTTTGTTTCGATCAGGGCATCGATCTTTTCTTCCACCGTACCACGGCAGATGAATTTGTGCACCAGGACATTCTTCTTCTGCCCGATGCGGTAGGCGCGGTCGGTCGCCTGGTTTTCCACCGCCGGGTTCCACCAGCGGTCGAAGTGAATGACATGCGCGGCGGCGGTGAGGTTGAGACCCGTTCCACCCGCCTTCAGCGAGAGGACGAAGAACGGCGGACCAAACTCACGCTGGAAGGCTTCGACCAGCGACTGGCGCGCCTTCACCGGCGTTCCGCCATGCAGCACCAGGCCTGGTCGGCCAAAGATCTCCTGCAGGAATCCCGCCAGCGGCCCGGTCATCTCCTGGAACTGGGTGAACACCAGGACTTTCTCCTGGCGCGCGGCGATGGCTTCGGCCAACTCACGCAGGCGCGAGAACTTGCCGCTGTCGCCGGGCGCGTAGGCGCCGTCACCGAGCCATTGCGAGGGGTGGTTGCAGATCTGCTTGAAGCGCATCAGGAAGGCGAGCACCACGCCGCGTCGCTGGATGCCGTTGAGCGTTGCGATCTGCTGCGCCAGCGTCGCCACCGACTCCTGGTAGAGGGCGGCCTGCACCCGGGTCAGCGGGCAGTAGGCCTTGAGTTCGGTCTTGTCGGGCAGATCAGCGATGATCTGCCGGTCGCTCTTCAGACGCCGCAGAATGTAGGGCTGCACGAGCTTGCGCAGCGGCGCGTAACCGGCGTGCTCGTCCTCTGCGAGGCGGCGCGCGAATCGGCTGAACGCCTGCGCTGAGCCGAGCAGTCCCGGACAGATGAAATCGAACAGCGACCACAGGTCACCGAGCCGGTTCTCCACGGGCGTGCCGGTGAGCGCCAGGCGCACGCGGCTGGGCAGCCGTTTGACCGCTCGGGTCTGCCGCGTGCCCGGATTCTTGATCGCCTGCGCCTCGTCGAGCACGACCAGCGACCAGCGGACTTCGGCCATCCAGGCGGTGCGTGTCAGCGTCCCGTAGCTGGTGATGACCAGGTCGACGCCACCGTCGCCGAACTGCGCGGCGGAGAGTGCCGCCAGCGCGCCGGCGGGCAACGCCGAAGCGTGCGCGATGAGCGTCCGCAGGGTCGGCGCGAAGCGTTCGATCTCGGCTTGCCAGTTGGCGATCAGCGAAGCAGGCAGCACCAGCAGGTGCGGTCCCGGATCGCCTTCGCGCTTCAGGACCAGCAGCAGGCCCAGCACCTGCACCGTCTTGCCGAGCCCCATGTCATCAGCCAGACAGCCGCCGAGCCCGAGGCGATTGAGCCACCACAGCCAATGCACGCCAGCCTGCTGGTAGGGACGCAATTGCGCCTTCAGCTCGGGGCCGGGGTCAGCACCCGCTTGTGTGCCGCGCAGCCCCTCCAGGACGCTCCTCATCCATTCGCCGGGGATCACCTTCGACCACTCGGCGGTGCCCGCGGGCAAGGCGCCCGCCGCGTCACCGTCGATGGTGGCGCCAGCCAGCAAGCGCATGCCCTGGAGGAAGGAGATGCCCTCGCCCGCCGATCGCCGCACCGCTTGCCAGTGTTCGAGCACCGACTGCAACTTCTCGCGATCGACTTCCACCCAGCGGCCCTTCAGGCGCATCAGCCCGTCGCCGGCGGCCAGCACCTGCTGCCACTCCTCTTCCGAGAGGGCTTCGCCGTCGAGCGTCAGATCGACCCGGAAGTCCATCATCGCAGCGAGGCCCAGCCCGGCGACCTGATGACCCAGGCGGATGTCGATCTGCGGGCGCGGCGGCAGGCGCGGCCGCCACCAGTCCGGGATGCGCACCACCACGCCGCTGGCCTCGAAGGCCGGAACATCCTGCAGGAAGCGGTAAGCTTCGGCCGGAGTCCAGGCCAGCGGATGAAAAATGGCGCCCGAATCGACCAGCGACTTGAGCCATGGGCTGTGCTCGGCAGCCTTCTGGATCGGCAGCAGCAACCCGAGCAGGGCGTTGCGCTCGCCGGCGCCGGCGTATTCCTGCAGCGCACCAGCGAGCGGTCGATGCTGCACCCTGGCCTGCTGTGACAAGCGCGCGGCACAGGTGGCGAGGAAAGCGAACGGTGCGCGCTCGTCATTCTTGTTCTCGGCCAGATGAAAACACACCCGACCCACCAGGTTCCAGCTCGGGTGCGTCTCCTTCAACCAAGTGTGGGGGCTGCCACCGGCAGCGGCAATTTTTTCCCGCGCGACGGTTCGCAGATCCGCCCACAGCACCTCCAGCCGCTCGAGATCAAGGTATTCGGCGCCGGTGAGCGGTGGCGCCGCCGCTGCCAGGCGCGCCAGATCGTCGCGAGGGGCGGGCAACTCGGCGCTCGCCCACTGGCTCTCGAGGTCGGGAACCGCACATAGCCGTGCCATGAAGAGGTGAGCCAGCTCGCGCCCGTAGGCGAGTGAAGGGGGTAACGTACTGGCGAGTTCGATCGCCCCCAGATCGAGCAGACCGGCCGCACCGCCAGCCGCGAAGCTTTTGCGGATACGCCTGGCGACGGCGGCATCCGGCAGGTCGAGCTCGCACGGTACGGTCTCGAGATAGACGTGGCCGCCCGGCGATACCGCCAGTTCAAGCGCCATTCCCATCATGGCGGGCGGCGACCCAGGCAGTCCAGAATCCCGCTCGCTCATTTCCCCTGAACGGCAGCTCGGCAGGTCAAGTCGATTTCCATGGCGCCAAGCTTAACACCGATCCCCGCCCGTCACCATTGGGGTGCATGCCTCACCCCCAACCGACCAAGCGCCGGGACTTCGACATCGGGCTGGTGTTCGCCGGCGAATCTGGGTGAACCCAGGTGCCTGCACCGCCCTTGACTGCACTGTAACGGATGCTGCCCGGCGCTGCCGGTCGAGGAGACGCCGGCTCCCACGATCGTCTATCCGTACCGCCCTTCGATGTAGTCCGCGGTTTCCTTGTGCGCCGGGGTGACGAACATTTCATCGGTGCGTGTGTGCTCGACCACCTTGCCCATCAGCATGAACACGCACTCCTCGCTGGCGCGTCGGGCTTGCGCCATGTTGTGGGTGACGATGAGAATTGTATACTGGCCGCGCAGTTCCCAAAGCAGTTCCTCGACCGCTTCGGTGCCCTTGGGATCGAGCGCCGAGCAGGGCTCGTCCATCAACAGCATCTTCGGCTTCACCGGCAGCAGGCGCGCGATGCAGAGTTTCTGCTGTTCCTCCAGGGAGAGTTCGGTCGCCTTGCGCTTCAGTTGGTCCTTCACCTTGTCCCACAGCAGCACCTGGCGCAGCGACTGCTCGACGATCTCGTCCGGAGT
>DIME01000067.1:576-14947 GCA_002425405.1 Candidatus Accumulibacter vicinus | reverse complement strand
GATGGGCGAGCGATGGCGGGGGTGCTCGATCTGACAGAGGTTTTTCAGTTCGTCGATGACGGTTTCGACGAGGAATCGTTGCCGTAGCATCGCTTGGTCGAAGGGATCGAGAGCGACGGGCTTCCTGTTTTTCCTGACCTGGGTCACGAAGTCGATGCCGAGATCCTTCACAATTTTTGGCTTCTTTATCCCGAACTGACGTTAGACCACGCCCTGATTTGCCCAGGTCAGCGCTCTGAATTCGGCGGGCAGGGTGAAGGTCCGTAGAAAGTACTCGGCGGGCAACGGCTTCTTCAACTGACGCTCCCGCCATTGCGGACTCTCATGATGTGGGCAGTGCGGGCAGGGGCGATGGCCGCAGGAATGCGGCACCCGCTTCTGATGTTCACCTGCCGTGCATTGAACCTGCATTTGGACGCTGCTTTGCGTGCGGCAATTTCTCATCGCCGCCAGCGCCTGACCGTGAGCCGGCGTCAGACGGTCCCCGTATTGCGCCAGAAAATCCGCCTCGAAGGTCTGAATGATCGCAGCCAGGCGGATCACTTGATCCGCCCCCAGGTCAGGGAGAAGCCCTCCATCAGACCGTTGATCCGCTCCAGCGCGGGATGCTGGGTCTGCTCCGTCAGGGGGTATAGCGGGCGGTGGTGAGAATCGAGTGATGGCCGAGGAACTTCTGCACCTCGATCAGAGGGGTCGCGTCGCTATGGCGCAAGCTGTGCGGCGTGATCTTTTTTAGGCCGCAGGCCTCGACCACCTTGTGCAAGGTGGTCTGCACACCGCCCGCCTCCATCGGCGTCGTCGCGGTGGCCGCCCCTTTCAGGCCGCCGGGGCGATGGGGAAAGAGCAAGACCGGGTGACGAGGCACCCGCCAGAAGCGGCGCAGGTGTTGATGGGTCGCTTGCGGCAACGGCACCCGCCGATCCTTGTTGCCCTGGGCGTCACGGAGGTGTACCCTTGCTACGAAACCAGTAACGTGACCTGTGCACGATGTGAAGCCTGTCGGGCAGAGTCCCAGTCACCCGTGCAATACACGGCCAATCGGGAGATCTTCCCTTCCCGAATTTCAGCGAAGAACGCTTCGCGGCAGTACCAATCACCTTTAGAGTCTGTCCAACGCTCCTCGGCTTCCATGGCGAACCCGTTGGGCGTCGGTAGAACGCTCCAGCGCGGCACGGTGCCCGATGTCGGATGACCCCTCATCCGAATGTCATGCACGTCCCTGAGTCCTTGTGCTTGAATGCGCCACGTCGGAAGCGTGAAGTCCAAGAAGATGTCAGGGGCAAACACACTCTGCGGTTCATCCCCGGTCTCTAGGTACCTGATGAAGCGCTTGCTAAGTTCGTCGACAATTGCAGTGTCCATAATGGTCTCCTAGCCCCACCATCGGGCTTATTCTCTTTCCGGTACGCAGGAACTGTGCATTCAGATTCAACTACACCGAGAATGCGATGCCTAACGAATAAGGATCGATCGTGCGAAGCCACGATCTGATCCGTTTGTTGGACGAGCCCGGGCCGGAGCGCGGGGCTCCCCCCCTGCAAATATCTTTTCTGGATTGGCCTCATAGGCATGAACGCCGCTGGCGCGGGAGCGGAAAGTCTCGGCCTGTCAGGGCATGCGCGGCGCCGATCTTCCGAAAGCGGCCGTTTTCGCGTCCCGGCCACCGCTTTCCGGGCGGCCGCACCACTCAGCTTGGGGAAACTGCAGTCCCGAGTGCGGCCGGGCAGCGCTGAGGTCTCGGCTCACATTTGCGGTAACCTCGCTTTCTTCATCAATATCCCTCGGGTGAGGGGCGAGGTCACATCTTGACTTCAACACGACTGCAGCGCCTCAGGTTCCTCCGCGTAGCGGCTTCGTCCAACAGCATGCAGCGGACGGCGCTGCATGCTGAGCGTTAGGCCTCGCGTTCAACGTCATGGGTGTCTGTCTACTCGCCTACTCGATCAGTACCGAGAACCTCGGCCGTGTCCGGGCCGATCCACCACTTGTTTGGCGCGTGCTTGATGGAGATGACGACACCAACTACCTGAAGCAACTCGCCTCGGACAGCAAGCATTCGCTCATTCAGCGCCTCTTTGGCAAGAGGCAGACGTTACCAACTCCACAGTCCATCAGGTTCTCTGAAGGAGAGCGTAGAGCGCTCGACGTGGACAAGTCGTGGGACGGTCTGCGAGCGTGCATCCGGTACTGCGCGCCACAGGCGCCAGACATGTTCGCGGGCGATGGCAAGATCGGGGACTTCGAAGTCGGGTATGGGCACGCACTCTACGTTCGGAGCGAGACGATGTCCGCACTCGATGCTGCGCTGAAGGACATCACTGAGGTTCAGTTGCTCCAGACCCTGCAATCGGTTAACTTCAAGGGTGTCTACCCGGAAGACCTCTGGAGCAGGAACTCTGGCGACGCCACTGCATATCTGCTGGAGAACTACCGCGACCTGCAAGCCTTCGTCCGGCACTGCGCTGCGCATCAACACGGAGCCATTCTGCAGTTCACGTAGCGAGGCGGGATTCGGCTAACTTTTCATGAGCTTCCTGGGAGCCAATCGGAGATTGACGCCCCTTGATCAAGGCTCATATACTCTCGATGGTGCCGTTGGATTTCCTATCCTTCGGAGGGAACTTGTGCTACCGCTCCTTCGGTCAATTCGATCGGCGCCGGTTCCTGCGCTACCGTGCGTGTTCCCTGACCTCGGCGTACCGGTACGTCTATCGGGTCTTGTGCTGATCGGGGTGGGCAGCGACTTTTCAACGCCGAAGCCGTCTGGCGGCAGCCAGACATCCTGTCGTACTTCTTCCGAAAGGCCGTTTGAATGAAAATCAAGACGCTGCTATGGAGTGGTTTCGCCGTTGTTTGCACCGTGATGGTAGTCCTTGTCGTCGTCAGTGAGGTGCAGCTCTCCCTGATCGACGAAAGTGTCGCCAACCTTGTCAGAGCAAGCCGTAACGAATCCCTGGCGCGAGAGATTGCGGAGCGGGTGAACAGCATGCGCCGCTATCAACTCAGCGCGCTGGTGGTGGCCGCCGACGAGCGCGACAAGGAACTCGAACGCGTTGCCCAGGCGGGCAAGGAGAGTAGCCAGCTGGCCGAGGAGCTGGAAAAGACGCAGCGCGGCCCGGACACGCGGCAACTGGCCGGCAGCATGAGAACGCTCAATGAGCGCTATTTACGCAGCAACGAGCAGGTCGTCGCCTTGGCCCGGGAAGGCAGGATCGATGCGATGCGCGAGTTGATTCAGGGCGACGCACGCGCCGTGCAGCGTGAACTGGCTACGGAAAGCCAGAAATTCATCACCCTTCAGCAGGAGCGCAAAGCTAACGCGGAGAAGGCGGTAGAGGCTGCACACATGCTTGCCGAAACGTTGATGTGGGGCTTGCTGGCCCTGGCCGTGGCGCTGGCCGTCGGCATCGCGGCCTTTGTCACGCGTCGAATCACCCGTCAGCTCGGCGGCGAGCCGGAGTACGCGCTGCAACTCGTGCAGCGGATTGCCGGCGGCGATCTGAGCCAGGACCTGACATTGCGCGCCGGTGACACGGACAGTCTGATGGCGCATCAGCAGGAGATGCAATCACGGCTGCGTTCGATGCTAAAAAGCATTGTGTCGACGGTCGCCGACACGGAGAGGGCAGCGCAAACGCTCTCCAGTTCGTCGCAGCAGGTCGCCGGCGCTTCGCGGGCGACCAGCGACTCGACAACGTCGATGGCAGCGGTGGTCGAGGAAATGTCGGTCAGCATCAGCCAGGTTGCCGCCAACGCCCGCGAAGCCCTGAAGACGGCGACGCAGGCCTCGGAACTGTCCGCCAGCGGCGGCGGTATCATCGAGCAGGCGACGATGGAGATCAACCGCATCGCAGACAGCGTCCGCCACACGTCGAGCGCGATGAGTGTGCTCGATGAAAGCTCGTCACGGATCTCGACGGTGGTGCAGGTGATCAAGGAGGTTGCCGATCAAACCAATCTGCTGGCTCTCAATGCCGCGATCGAGGCGGCTCGGGCCGGCGAGTCGGGGCGCGGTTTCGCCGTGGTCGCCGACGAGGTGCGCAAGCTCGCCGAACGTACCGGCAAGGCGACCAGCGAGATCAACGCCATGGTCATGCAGATTCAGGAGGAAACCCGCAACTCCCTGCACTCCATGGAGACCGCCGTGCAGCAGGTCGACCGTGGCGTGGATCTGGCCAACTCCGCAGGCGAGGCAATTCGCAGCATCCGCGGCAGCGTCGAGCAGGTAGTCGCGGTGGTCAACGACATCGGTGGTGCGATCGAGGAGCAATCGATCGCCAGCCAGCAGATCGCGCAGCGTGTCGAACAGGTTGCGCAGGCCTCCGAGCAGAACAACTCGGCAGCTGAGCAGACTGCCGAAGCAGCGCGCACGCTCAGCGGCCTGGCAGGAGGCCTGCGCAACACGATGGCCAATTTCCGGACCTGACAAAAGCTCAGTCCTCCTGCAACAGGTCCCACAACTCCTCGAACTGGAACTCGTCGCTCATTCGTCCGATACGTCCGGCAAGTTCCGGTTGATCGCCTTCGACCCGTGCCAGGACTGCCCGAACCTTGTCCGGGTTCAGTTCCGCCACCGCTTCACGCAGGGCCAGTTTGACCTCGCGCGGCAGATCGGCGATGCCGACGGCGGCTTCCGCCGCCGCGCTGGCCGCGGCGGGACGGGTTTCGTTCGGCTGGCGATATCGGAAATGCAGCCCGAGATGCGCGGCCAGCACATCGAACAGTTCTCTCTCCCGCACCGGTTTGCGCAGGAAATCGCTGATTCCGGCCGACATCGCCGTGCGCCGCTGCTCTTCGAGGGCGCTAGCCGAAAACACCACGATCTTTGGCCGCGGCTCGCCAGGCTGAGCCTTGATCCGCTGCGCGGCTTGCAAGCCATCCAGTTTCGGCATTCGCCAGTCCATGATGACCAGATCGGGAGCAAAACTCGCCGACAGTTCGACCGCCTCGATGCCGTCGGCAGCTTCGGCGAGGACAAAGCCGAGCGGACTCAGGAATTGGACCAGCAACTGGCGCGCATCGGGATCGTCATCGGCAATCAGGATGCGTTTGCCGTGATCGAGCGCGCTCGGTGTCGGGCCGTCCTCGTCCGGCGCCATCTCTCCCTCTTCGAGCACCGGCAGCAGCAGGACAAAACGGAAGGTCGAGCCGACAGCAGGAGTCGATTCCACCTCGAGCTCGCTGCCCATCATCGTCAGGTACTGCCGCGTAATGGCGAGCCCCAAGCCGGTACCGGAAGAGGTGGGGTGCGTCACGATCTGGGTGAAGGGCTCGAAGATCCGTTTCTGGTCCTCGGGCGCGATGCCGATTCCCGTGTCACGTACTTCGACCGCCAGTCGCCAGGCACCGTTTTCGGCGGGTTCTCCAGCAACGGCCAGGGTGACGCTGCCTTGCCGGGTGAAGTTGATGGCATTGCCGAGCAGATTGAGCAGTACTTGCCGTAGCTTGGTCGCGTCGACGCGCAGGGCGCCCGGCAGGCGCTTGATGTCCGCCGTCAGGGCAAGTCCGGCGCGCAGGGCACGCGGTTGCAGCAGATCGACGACATCGCGCAGCAGCCGTCCGACGTCGGTTGCTCCCTCCAGAAGCTCGACCCGCCCGGCCTCGATTTTCGAGATTTCGAGCACATCGTTGATCAAGGCCAGCAGATGATCGCCCGAGCGATTGATGATCTCGAGGTTCTTCCGGTCGGTCTCACCGAGCGTCTTGGACTTGGCCATCAGTTCGGAAAACCCGATGATCGCGTTGAGTGGCGTGCGCAGTTCGTGGCTCATGTTCGAAACAAAGGCGCTCTTCGCCCGACTTGCCGCTTCGGCGCGGTTCAAGGCCGCGATCAGGGCGAGTTCCTGTTGTCGCAACTGCTCGACCGTCGCCGCCAGATGGCTCTCACGAGCATGCAGAATCTGGTAGAAGCGCACCCTCGACAGCAGCAGATTGTCCTCTATCGGCTTGGTCAGATAATCCACTGCGCCGAGGGCGAATCCCCGTCTGACGAACTCGTCGGCCTTGAACACCGCGGTCAGGAAAATGATCGGGATGTTGCGCGTGCGCTCCGTCATCTGCAGGTGACGCGCCGTGTCGAAGCCGTCCATGCCGGGCATCTGGATGTCCAGCAGAATCAGGTGCACGTCACGCGCAACGGTTTGCATCAGCGCCTCCTCGCCCGAGGAAGCCTCGATCACCTCGCTGCCGGTCAAGCGGGAAAGCAGTGCCCGTAGCGCGAAGCGGTTATTGGCGTTGTCGTCCACCACCAGGATCAGGAAGTCCTCAGGCATACGCGCCCCCTCTCCGCAGGCGGTAGATGTGCCCGCCAGTCGAATGAGGTACGAGGCCATGCTCGCTGGCCATATGGATCAGGCCGTCGCGTGGACCGAGCACGAGAAAGCCGTCCGGATGCAGTGAGCGCGCGAACAGGGCGAGGGCCTTCCGCTGGTTTTCCACATCGAAATAGATCATGACGTTGCGGCAGACGATGAGTTGGAATTCATTGAACACTCCTTCGCTGAGCAATGAGTGGCGGTGAAACAGGACCGATTGCCGCAAGCGTTCCCGCACTTTCAGACAGCGGCCGTTGTGTTCGACGTAATCGTCGAAGCAACCCGGCCCGCCGCTGGCCAGGTAGTCGCGGCGACTATCGGCCAGACTTGCCACGGGAAACAGACCGCTCTTGCCGAGATCGAGGTAGTACGCGTTGAGATCGGTGGCGAAGAGGCGCGTTCTCGGCAAGAGCCCCAGTTCGTCGAGCAGGATCGCCAGTGAAAAGGCTTCCTCGCCGGTGGCACAGCCAGCGGACCAGATCTTGAGGACCGGAAAGCTCGCCAGGTAGGGCAGGACATCGTCGCGCAGCAGCCGGAATTGCTCGGGGTGGCGGAAAAAGCCGGTCACGCCGACCGAGATTTCTGCCGCCAGGCGCTCGAACAGCGGACGCTGCGACAGGACGGCGCGCTGAAAATCGGCAAAGCCCGGCAAGCCGAACTGTCCCATCAGGTTCTTCAGTCGCCTTTCCAGACTGTCCCGCTGGTAACCACGCAAGTCGTAGTCGTACTGACGCCACAGCGCTTCGAGAAACAAATCCAGCAGACGGCCGGTTGGCGCCGCCTGAAGCCCGGCGATCGCAGCCGCGACGAAGCTGGCTATCCCGGCGCACTTCATGACGTGGTCGAAACGCCCCGCCGCCCAAGCGGCATCGGGCAGCACGCGCGCCGCGCCACACTCGTCGCCGTCCTCGACGACGACGCAGGCCCCGACCTCCTTGAGAGCAGCGCAACCCGCGACCCCGTCATTGCCAAAACCGCATAGCAGAACCCCCAGGCACTGCTCGCGGTACTCGCCGGCGACCGATTCGAAGAGCACATCGATCGACGGTCGGGCATGATTGACCTTGCCGTCGCGAGTGAGATAGACCAGCCCATGCGCCACTTTAAGGTGGCGCCCCGGCGGCGCGACATAGATGGTCGACGTTTCGACCGCCATCAGGTGCTGTGGCATCACCACCCGATAGTCGGTGCGCACCTGGAGCAATCGGTCGAGCAGGCTGATCTGGTCTTCCCGCACGTGCTGCGCGACAAAAACCGTGGTCTCGCCGACCGGTAGACCGTTGACGATTTGCAGCATTTTGTCCAGGCTCTGTGCCGAGCCTCCGACCACCAGCGCCCGGCAACGGGCCAAAGGCGCCGGCGGTCTCGGACCGGCCACCTGTCGCACCGGCAAACCGAGGCGCATCAGGCAATGCGCCAGCAGTGGACGATAGGCGACGATCGTCAGCCGCCGGCCAAGGTCGACCAGCCGGACCAGCGCCTCGACAAGTGGCGCGGGCAAGGTTTCGGCGTCGTAGACGTCCACTTCGAAAGGCTCGCCGTCCGCCTTTGCCTCGTACGCGGCCAACAACGACAACAACTCGGCTTGTTCGGCCGCCGACGTGAGACGACCGAGAACGCCGACCCGGTTTGTCTGGCCAGCCGACAGCAGAGCGGTGCTCATGCCGGACTCAGCGCTTCGCGCACCATAGGGCCGCCATGTTGACCAGGACTTCGTAGTCGACCGGCTTCGAAAGGTAGTCGTCGGCGCCCGCCGCCAGCACGCTCTTCTTGTCTTCCGGCAGCGCCTTGGCGGTCAAGGCAACAATCGGGATGCTGGCCAGACCGGGTGTGCCGCGAATGGCGGCGATCGTCTGATAGCCATCCATCTCGGGCATCATGATGTCAGTGATGACCAGATCTACCGCGGCCTGGGCCAGCAGCGCCAGCGCCTGCTTCCCGTTGACCGCGCTACGCACGCTGGCGCCGTTCTGCTCGAGGGCGGCCGTGATGACGAACAGGTTGCGCGGATCGTCGTCGACCACCAGGATACTTCGCCCGGCGAGACGCTGGTGACCATCCTCGACTGTCGTGCTGGGCGCCGCTTGCGGCACTTCGAGCAGAAAACGTTCGACATTACGCAACAAGCGCTGATCGGCTTGCGGCGTGTTGACGATGATGCTGTCGCTGTAGACGCGCAGGCGCGCCTCGTCCGCTTCGCTCACCGGCTGCGGGGAGAAAAACAGGATCGCCGTCTCCGGGCTCGCCTGGCGGATGCTTTCGGCAATCGTCACTCCCTCGTCGGCACCCCGCTCGCGCAACACGACCAGTGCCAAGCGCCAGCGGTGCTCGCGCAGCGCGGCGCGCAACGCCTCACCGGCGGCGCATTGCCGCACCTGGCCGAAACGCGGACCGATGATGCGCAACACTTCGGCGGCGTCTATCCCGCTGCTGCCGACCACCAGGACGGCAGCTCGCGCCGCGATCACCTCGTTTTCGACACGAGCAAGCTGGTCCGCGTTGACCGGCTTTTGCAGATAGCCGACGATTCCCTGGCGCAGAAGTGCCGCGTCGCGGTCGCGCGCCGACACGACATACACCGGAATAGGCGCCAGATCACTCGACTTAATGGCATGCAGGACCTCACTGCCATCCATATCCGGCAAGCCGAGGTCGAGCAATATACCCGCTGGTCGATGCCGGCGCGCCAGCTCGATGCCGTCAGCCCCGTTCGCCGCGAGCAGCGTTTTGTAACCAAGTTTGCGGTTGAGTTGCCGCAAGGCATTGCCGAAAGCCAGGTCGTCGTCGATCAGAAGGATCACCTGATCGCCTGGAGCCAAGTGTTCGCGATCATCGAGCGGAGCGATCACCCGCTCCTCGGCCACCGTCGGCGGCGGCGCGGGGGGCGGTGCCGCTGCGGCAAGCGGCTGATTGGTAGGGTCTTCCGGTAGCCGCAGGCTGAACACGCTGCCTTCGCCAAGTGTGCTTGCCAGCTCGATGGTCCCGCCTAGCAACTGTGCAAGGCGCAGGCTGATCGTCAAGCCCAGGCCGGTGCCGCCGTATTGACGCGAGGTCGAGCCGTCCGCCTGGCGAAAAGCTTCGAAGATCAAGGCTTGTTTGTCGGGGGGAATCCCGATTCCCGTGTCGCGGACATCTATCCGGATCGGCAGCGCGTCGCCGGAACGACGTTCGAGCCGCAGACTGACGCCTCCTTTCTTGGTGAACTTCAACGCGTTGGACAACAGGTTACGCAGAATCTGGCCGATCTTGTCCACGTCGCTCACGAAGCCGCCCTGGATGTGGTCGGCGACATCGAAGGTCAGGCCGCGCTCACGCGCGGCGTGTTCGAACAGGTCGCGGCAACTCGCGCTCAGCGCCGCACTGTCGACCAGCGCAGGGTGAAGTTCCATGTGCCCGGCCTCCACCTTGGAAAGATCGAGCACATCGTTGATCAGGTGCAGCAGATCCTCTCCCGCCCGGTGTATGACTTCCGCCTGCTTCACCTCGTCGTTGTTCAAGCGACCACCGGCGTTACCGGCGATCATCTTGGAAAGCAGGATGATGGCATTGAGCGGTGTGCGCAACTCGTGCGACATGTTGGCCAGAAACTCCGACTTGTACTGGCTGGAGAGTTCCAGTTGCTGTGCTCTGGCGTCGAGTTCCTCGCGCGAGCGGCGCAATTCGAAGTTGCTCTGTTCGAGCTGCTTCTGTTGCTGCTCGAGTTGCGAATTGGTTTGTTCGAGTTCCTCGCTCTGCTGTTGTACCTGCTGCTGCTGCTCCTCGAGCTGAACATTGCTCTGGCGCAACTCCTCCGCCTGTTGCTGCAACTGTTGCTGCTGCTCCTCCATGCGGGCGTTCGCTTCCTGCAGGCGCTCGCTTTGCTGTCGTGCCTCCTTCTCCGCGTTCTCCGCCACCACGAGCAAGCGGCGAACGTTTTCCTGCTGTTCGGCGGCATGGAGAAAGGACGCGACTATTCCGGTCGCACCAAGCAGGAACTCGCACTGCAGTTCGTCGAAACGCTCGAAGCTGGCCAGTTCGACGACGCCCAGCAACACGTCTTCACGCAGCAACGGATAGGTGTAGGTATAGCAGGGAAGCGCACTCAGCGTTCCGGTAACGACCGGCGCGCCATCTGGGTCGACGGCGGTCAGGATGATCGGTTTCCGTTCGCGCGCCACCTGGCCAACCGCACCTTCGCCGACCGCGAAGCGATTCCCCAGGCGGGAGCGCTGGGTGTACATGTAGCTCGCCAGCAGTTCGAGGCAATTCTCCTGCGGCCGGAAAACGTAAAGCACGCCGCGGCCAGCCGCGAGATAGCGGCCGACGACACGGATCGCCGTGTCGGCCAACTGCTGTAGCGAAAGCCCGCCGGTCAACTCGGTCGACAAGTGGTTGTAACCGTCCTTGACCCAGTTGCGGCCGGCATCCGCCAGCTTGGTTGCGCGCAACATGCGGTTCATATTGTCGATCGCCTGGCCGAGCTGGTCGTTTTCGGACAGCAGGGGGACATCCTCGGAAAAATCGCCTCGACCGATGGCCTCGGCGCGTACCGCGAGGCGCGACAGCGTCCCGATCATCGTATTGATCGAACAGGCCATGCTCTCCGTATCGCCGGGTTCGATCGGCAGCAGGGTAGACAGATCGCCATTCGACAGCCGTTTCATGACGTCCCGGACCCGTGCCGGCTCGCCACCCAACTGGCGCAGTGTGCTGCGCAGGACGGCCATCCCGAGGATGAGCAACAGCGCGCCAGTAACGGCCAGAACAGCGATTTCCACGTCGCGCACGTCGTTGCCCTGCTGGCGAAGGCCCTTGATCGCCTGCTCCGAGCGCGCCAGATTGATCTCGACGATTTCGCTCAGGATGTCGTCGGCAACCTGGAACTTCGGCCGGCATTCGCCGGCCATCAGATCGAGCGCCGGCTTGAGGTCCCGCTCGACACCGCCGCGCGCCAGATCGCCAATTTTCTGACAGACTGTATTCATCGCTCGCCAAGCCGCGTCGAAGCGCTTCATGGCGTCCGCCTCGGCCGGCGTCAGATCGGCCCTGCGGTAGAGGTCGAGCAAGCGCATCATCTCTTTTTCGAAGCGTTCGCGGTTGCCCGCGGCTTCACGCAGGCGCGCCGCCTCGGTTTCGACGGCGAGGCGATAGTCGGCGCGATTGACGTAAATCGCGTTCTGATTGGCTACCGCCACCCAGGCGATCGGCTGCAGTTGGTCGGTATACATCCTGTCTGCCAGTTCGCTCATCGTGGCGGTACCGCGCATCCCTTCGAAGCCCGTGCTCGCCGCCCCAAGCAGCGCAACGAAGATCAGGCCGAGGATTTTCTGCCGAATCGTGAATTGATTGAGAAAATGCAACATCGACGACCTCCTTCGAAGCTCGCAACGGTTCCACCGGTAGCTTACTCTTGAATACCGGTCGAAGACAAAGCGCCTGCGCCGGATCAGCGACGGTACTGACTGCCATGCGATGGCACCGTCGGCTGACCGACCGGCAAAACGCCACCGGCCGGCATGGCAAAACCGCCGCGCACCGAGATCGCTCACGGCGGGCGTTCGATCACCCTCCCGGCAACGACCTGGGGCCCGCGCGTGACCAGGACATTATGAGGTTGTCAAAGACCGCCTTGGCCCCGAAATCCTCACGCGCGGCATGCCAGGACAAGCCCGAGGTATCCCCCGGGCCAAGCCGGCTACTGCGGACCGCAGCGCTCGAGGGCGCGCGCGCCGCCGCCTGAGTGCATCGCGCCGCGAAGGTTGACCCCTTGAGTGCTCGACCCGAATCCCCATGGCTACCGCCTGCGCGCACGCTCGCACCTCCATCGCCGTCGCTGGCCCGAACGTACCGTGCGCTATCGCACCGTGCAGACACACCTTGCCACTTGGCTCGACCTGATCGAGCGTCTGGCGGCGCCGATTCCGCCGCCGCGCCGACATCGGCATCGGTACCCGACCAGCGTATCGCTTGCTAGGTACGGGGTGGAAGTGACCCTGCGCAACGAGACTGAAACAAGACGAGCTGCCATCACCCGTCGTGAGACACTGAGCCGGGCGTGATCCGAATGACTTTTCAAGGGCCACCGGGGCGAAATTCGAGATTGACGCCCCTTGATGAAGGTTCATATACTCCCAATCGTGCCGTTAAATTTCTCATCTTTTGTCGGGATTTTTTACATCAGCACCCAGCCGCGAATGGTAAGGCGCATTAAATTAGTATCATCTTTTATATGGTGCGAAATTTGCTTGCGGCTTCTTCCAATGCGGTGACCCATCTTCCAATGCTCGGTTGACGCACTGTCTCGCAAGGAGAGTTCATGAAGAAGGATGGCCATAATCGCCTCGGTGGGTTGTTCAACGGCGACACAACGACGTCGGCAGTGCATTTCTTCCGGGAGGGTGGTGATGAGACGACCGGCTCGCGCGACGACGGCGCCAATTCGCGGAGCGCACTGACCTCCGCGGCGAGCCAGGGTTTGGCGTCGTTACCTGATACGAGCGCGTCAGACAACCTATCGAATCCCAGCCCCTTCGGCGCAAGCGCTTTTTCCGCTGCAATCTCTCCGGCACTGGCCCTGGTTCCGATCAATCGCGACCCGGTCGCCAATGGCGACAGCTATACCACCCGCTCCAACCAGGCGTTGATCGTCGCCACACCGGGTCTGCTGGGCAACGACACCGATGCCGACGGCGATGCGCTGAGCGTGACCTCGGTCGACATCACGGGCCTGAAGGGCTCGCTGTCGGCGTTTGCGGACGGGCACTTCAGTTTCACGCCGACCACCGGCTTTGTCGGCGCGACCAGTTTCAAGTACAACGTCAGCGATGGTCATGGCGGTGCTGCCACGGGGACGGTCAACATCAATGTGGTGAACCACGCACCGGTAGCCGACAATGACACCTACTCGATGCGCCCGGGCCAGACGCTGGCCATCGCGGCGCCGGGCGTGCTCGAGGGCGACACCGATGCCGATGGCGATGCGCTGAGCGTGACCTCGGTCGACATCACGGGCCTGAAGGGCTCGCTGTCGGCGTTTGCGGACGGGCACTTCAGTTTCACGCCGACCGCCGGCTTTATCGGCGCGACCAGTTTCAAGTACAACGTCAGCGATGGTCATGGCGGTGCTGCCACGGGGACGGTCAACATCAATGTGGTAAACCAGGCACCGATCGCCGACAATGAAACGTACTCGATTCACCCCGGCCAAACGCTGGCCGTCGCGGCGCCGGGCGTGCTCGAGGGCGATACCGATGCCGACGGCGACGCGCTGAGCGTGACCTCGGTTGACATCACGGGCCTGAAGGGCTCACTGTCGGCGTTTGCGGACGGGCACTTCAGTTTCACGCCGACCGCCGGCTTCGTCGGAGCAACGGCTTTCAAGTACAACATCAGCGACGGTCATGGCGGCGTCGCCACGGGGACGGTCAACATCAATGTGGGTAACCGCGCACCGGACGCGAACGCCGACGAATACTCCGTTCATGCCGGCCGCGCACTGACGGTGGCCGCGCCGGGCCTGCTGGCTAACGACAAGGATCCTGACGGCGATTCCCTGAGTGTGTCGGTCCTCAACGTCGCCGGCCTGTCGGGCAAGGGCGTGATCAGCAACCCACGCGCGGACGGCAGCTTCACCTTCACGCCCAACGCGGGCTTTGCCGGCGACGCGACGTTCAGCTACACGATCAGCGATGGATTCGGCGGTTCGGACACGGCGAATGCCGTGATTCACGTCACCAATGCCGCGCCGGTGGCGAGCGACGACCATTTCAGCACGCGCGGCAATCGGGCGCTGACGCTGAGCGCGCCCGGCCTGCTGGCCAACGACCGTGACCCCGATGGTGACGCCTTGCGGGTCAGCGCCACCAACACGGCAGGGCTGCAAGGCTCGCTCAGCAGCACGCCGGACGGCGGCTTCACCTTCACGCCGCGACCGGGCTTCGCGGGCACCACCCGTTTCTCCTACACGGTCAGCGACGGCAATGGCGGTACCGCCACCGCGCTGGCGAGCATCGACGTGGTCAACCACGCACCGGACGCGAACGCCGACGAATACTCTGTTCATGCCGGCCGCGCACTGA
>DIME01000067.1:0-205 GCA_002425405.1 Candidatus Accumulibacter vicinus | reverse complement strand
CCTTCACGCCCAACGCGGGCTTCGTCGGCGACGCGACGTTCAGCTACACGATCAGCGATGGATTTGGCGGCAGCGCGACCGCTACAGCGCTCATCCATGTGGGCAATGCCGCACCGGTGGCGGTGGCGGATGCCTACTCGGTGCATGTCGGCCGGACCTTGGCGATCGCGGCACCGGGTCTGTTGGCCAACGACAGCGACCCCGA
>DIME01000074.1:13649-35871 GCA_002425405.1 Candidatus Accumulibacter vicinus | reverse complement strand
TCGCCGACACCGAGGAATGCCGTGCAGCGCTGGAAGCCGAAGGCAAGCCACCATTGTCAGTCATCGAAGGCCCCTTGATGAACGGCATGAACGTCGTCGGCGACCTCTTTGGCGCCGGCAAGATGTTCCTGCCACAGGTGGTCAAGTCGGCACGCGTGATGAAACAGGCGGTCGCGCACCTGATTCCCTTCATCGAGGCCGAAAAACTGCGCACCGGTGTCCGCAGCAAGGGGCGGATCGTGATCGCCACGGTCAAGGGCGACGTGCACGACATCGGCAAGAACATCGTCGGCGTGGTGCTGGGCTGCAACGGCTACGAGGTCATCGACCTCGGCGTCATGGTTTCCTGCGACAAGATCCTGCACGCCGCCAGGGAACATGCTGCGCAGGCGGTCGGCCTGTCCGGCCTGATCACCCCGTCGCTCGAGGAAATGAGCCATGTCGCGGCCGAAATGGAACGTCTCGGTTTCGCCGACGCGGTCGATGGTGGCTCGCCGGTACCGCTCCTGATCGGCGGGGCAACGACCAGCCGTGCGCACACGGCGATCAAGATCGCGCCGAACTATTCCGGACCGGTGGTCTATGTCCCCGATGCCTCGCGCGCGGTCGGCGTCGTCACCCGCCTCCTGTCGACCGACCATGCCGCGGCTTTTCGGGACGAGATCGTTGCCGACTACGCCAAAGTGCGCGCGCAGCACGCCAACAAGAAGGGCATCCCGCTGGTGACGCTGCAAACGGCACGCAACAATCGCTTCGTGTGGAACAACGATCCCGGCTATCGACCGACGGCGCCGAAAATGCCGGGGCTGCACGTGCTGCGCAATGTCGACCTCGCCACCCTCGCCGATTTCATCGACTGGGGACCTTTTTTTCAGACCTGGGATCTCGCCGGCAGTTACCCGAAGATCCTGGACGATGCGCTGGTTGGTCCGACCGCCCGGACCGTGTTCAGTGACGCGCAGGCGATGCTGGAAAGAGTCGTCAGCGAGAAGTGGTTGAGTGCCAACGCCGTCTTCGGCCTCTTCCCGGCCAACGCCGTCGGTGACGACATCGAAATCTATGCCGACGAATCACGCAACGAGAAATTGCTGAGCTGGCACAACCTGCGCCAGCAGCACGAGCGCCCGGCGGGCAAGCCGCACTACTGCCTGAGCGACTATGTGGCCGAGCGCGGCACGCCGGACTGGATCGGCGCCTTTGCCGTCGGCGCGGGTTTCGGCATCGAGGAAAAGCTCGCCGAATTCGCCGCCGCCCATGACGATTACCGTTCGATCCTGCTGAAAGCGATCGCCGACCGCCTGGCCGAAGCCTGTGCCGAATGGTTGCACGCAAAAGTACGGCGCGACTACTGGGGCTACGCCAGCGACGAAATGCTCGACTGCCAGGCGCTGATCGGTGAGCACTATCGCGGCATCCGGCCGGCGCCCGGCTATCCGGCCTGCCCCGATCATACCGCCAAGGGCCCGCTCTTCGAATTGCTCGATGCGCCACGCAATGCCGGCATGGGTTTGACCGAATCCTTCGCCATGACGCCCGCAGCAGCGGTTTCCGGTTTCTATCTGGCGCACCCGCAGGCGCATTATTTTGCGGTCAGCAAGATCGCTCGTGACCAGCTCGAAGACTGGGCGCAGCGTGCCGGTTTCAGCGTCAGCGAGGCACAGCGCTGGCTGGCGCCGCTGCTCTGAAGTTGCCCGCCAGATGAGTGACCGGCCACTGCCGGATTTCGTGACACGTGACGTCGAACTGGCGACGCGGACAACACTGGCTTTGCCCGGCCGGGCCGCGCTTTATGCCGAGATCACCGCTGCCGGACAACTGGCGCAACTCGCCGGCAGCGACGGGCCGCGCCGCTTTGTTCTCGGAGGGGGCAGCAACCTGGTACTCTGCGGCGACTTCAACGGTTTGCTGCTGCACATGGCAATTGGTGGCCGGCAGCTGGTCGCCGAGGATGACGACGCCTGGTATGTGCGCGCCGGAGCCGGCGAGAACTGGCATCAACTGGTGAGCTGGACACTCGCGCAAGGCTGGCCGGGCCTCGAAAATCTGGCACTGATTCCCGGCACGGTCGGCGCAGCGCCGATCCAGAACATCGGCGCCTACGGCCTGGAAATCGCCGATCGTTTCCTGTCGCTCGAAGCCTGCGACATGCAAAGCGGCCAGACGCTGCACTTCGATCGCGCAGCCTGCCGTTTTGCCTACCGCGACAGCGTCTTCAAACAACAGGGCTGGCACCTCGACGGTTCTCGGGTGATCACGCACGTGACTCTCCGCCTGCCGAAAACCTGGCAGCCCCTGACCAGTTACGCCGATCTGGCTGGCGAGCTCGATCAACAACAGATCGCCAACCCGAATGCCCGGCAAATCGCGGCGGCAGTGATCCAGGTCCGCCGCCGCAAACTGCCCGATCCGGCGGTATTGCCCAACGCCGGCAGCTTCTTCCACAACCCGCTGGTGAACACGGCGGCCGGTGAGCGACTGGCCAGCCGGTTTCCGGGTCTGCCGCGTTACCCGCAGGTCGATGGCGGCATCAAACTCGCCGCCGGCTGGTTGATCGAACAGAGCGGCTGGAAAGGCCGCAACCTCGGCCGGGTGGGAATGTTCGAGAAGCAGGCACTGGTGCTGGTCAATCGCGGCGGCGCTTCGGGAGCCGAGGTGGTCGCTCTGGCAAGGGCCGTGCAGACCGATGTGCGCGCGCGTTTTGGCGTCGAATTGACGCCCGAGCCGGTCTTTCTCTGAACGGTCGACAGACCGGATGCGCGCAGCCAGGACCCGTCAGAACCTTTCGTCGGGGCGCAGAAAGCGCCATTGACCGGGCGGCAGGTCGCCGAGTCTGACGGCCCCGATGCGCACGCGCTTGAGGCCGGTCACGCGCAGCCCGACCAGCTCGCACATCCGCCGGATCTGTCGCTTGCGACCCTCATGGAGAACGAAGCGAAGCTGATCGTCGTTGAGCCATTCGACCCGGGCCGGCTTCAGCTTGCGGTCGTCGAGGCTGAGCCCGTGCTGCAGCAGGGCCAGGCCTCCGGCATCGAGATGACCCGCGACACGTACCAGATACTCCTTGTCGATCATCGAGTTTTCGCCAATCAACTGGCGTGCCACTCGCCCGTCCTGGGTCAGGATGAGCAGGCCGGTCGAATCAATGTCGAGCCGGCCGGCGGGTGCCAGTCCTTTCAGACAGGCCGGATGGAAAGCTGGCGTGTCCGGCGTGCGATACTGTGTCTCTGGTCGAATCAGGGTCACGGCCGGCTTGCAGCCGGGTTCCGGCTGGCCCGAGACATAGCCTACCGGTTTGTTCAGCAGAATCGTCAATCGGCTTTGCTGATTCGCCTGCGCTTGCCGGTCGAGGGTAATGACGGCATCCGGATGCGCGCGCGTTCCGAGTTCGCTGACCCGCCGTCCCTCCACGAAAACCCAGCCCCGCACGATGTATTCATCCGCATCGCGGCGCGAACAAAGACCGCGTTCGGCCATCAGCTTGGCGATGCGTACGCCGTCAGGCGGTACCTTGCCCGCCGCTTCCGGGACGGGCGCGGAGCGCGATGTGCTGGTGCGAAGCAAACGCTCGGGCTCTGTCTTGTGCGCTGGCGCGCCAGCCACACGGGCCGCAGGCGGCTTGTGCCAGGTCATGCGGGCACCGGGCAAGGGCCGACCGATCCCCGCTTCGGCCGACCGTGTCCCGGAGGGCGGTCCTGGTGTCTTGCGTGGCCTGTCGGCCATTCTCAGGCGATATCGAGCAGCTCGATCTCGAATACCAGCTTCGCGTTTGGCGGTATCAATTTTCCGGCGCCACGGGCACCGTAAGCGAGATCGGCGGGAATGGTGAGCTTACGGATGCCGCCGACGCTCATCCCCGGCACTCCTTCTTCCCAGCCGGCAATGACGTGTTTCCCGTCGAGCGGAAAACGGAAGGGTTCGTTGCGATCGACGCTCGAATCGAATTTCTTGCCATCGGCCAGCCAGCCCGTGTAGTGCACGATGACGTGCTGACCGGCGCTGGCGGTGGGACCGCTGCCAACAATGATCTCTTCGATCTGTAAGCCACTGGGTGTGGTGACAATGGGCATGTGAGGTGAACTCCTGATCAACAAAAACTGCAAGTTTAGCCCAGCATGGCATCTTGCGGCCAGCTGAATGCAGACAATTCCGCACGATCTGGATGCGAACAAAACGCTGCCGGAACGCGCCTGACCGACTGCCTCGGGCGGCATGCACTTGCGCCCTGGCTTTCGGTTACACTCGGCAGCACCTCTTGCCGGAAATACGCCCCATGCACAACCAGACCCGTCACGCCGCTTGCCGACAGCGAGGGAGGCGCGAATCGATCGAGCCATGCCGGTGGAGCGTCCGGCGAACCCCGGAGACGCCATGAGCGAAACGGCTGTCGATCGGTTGCGCCGCTTCGGCGGCATTGCCCGCCTCTATGGCGTGGATGCCTTGCAGCGCTTCGAAAACGCCCATGTCGCGGTGGTCGGCATCGGTGGCGTCGGTTCATGGGCGGTCGAAGGCCTGGCGCGTTCGGCGGTCGGAAGGATCACCCTGATCGATCTCGACATGATCGCCGAGTCCAACGTCAACCGTCAGGTACACGCGCTCGACGGTGAATTCGGCAAAGCCAAGGTCAGCGCCATGGCGCAACGGATCCGTGCCATCAACCCGGATTGCGTGGTCAGCGAAATCGAGGATTTCGTGACGCCGGAAAACGTTGAAGCGCTGCTTGGCAAAGACTTGGATTACCTCATCGACGCCATTGATCAGGTGCGCACCAAAGCGGCGATGATCGCCTGGGCGAAACGTTATGGAGTGCCGCTGATCACTGCCGGTGGCGCCGGTGGCCAGACCGATCCAGGGTGCATCCGGATTGCCGATCTTGCATTCACCATCCAGGATCCGCTGCTCGCCAAAGTGCGCTCGCTACTGCGCAAAGACTACGGCTTCCCTCGCGAGGCGAAGAAGAAATTCGGGATCCCGGCGGTATTTTCCAGCGAACCCCTCCGCTACCCTGGACGCGGCAGTTCCTGCGAGCAGCCACGGACGCTCATTGGCCTGAGCTGTGCCGGCTTCGGTTCGTCGGTTTGCGTGACGGCGCCTTTCGGTCTGCTGGCCGCCGGCGAAGTACTCAGGCATCTGGCCGGCACCCCATCGCCGGTGGCGGGTGGACCAAACTGACAAGCATCTTCCGTGCACCACCGCGCTGCCGGAATCTGCAGCTCAGCCGATCATGACCCGGTTCTTCCCCGCCTGTTTGGCCGCATACATGGCCTCGTCTGCGCGCTTGGTGACCGATCCCTGCGTATCGCCGGGCTGCAGGTGGGTCACGCCGGCGCTGAAGGTGATCAGTCGTCGGTCGTTGTTGTGCAGGAAGATGCGTCGGGTCAGTTCCCGCTGCAGACGGACAATGGCCGTCTGCGCATCCTCGACCGACGTATCCGGCAGGATGATGATGAACTCTTCGCCGCCAAATCGGGCGACCGTGTCTTGCGGACGCATCGTCTCCCGAATCACGGTCGCCAGGTGTATCAGGGCTGCATCGCCGGCATCGTGACCGAGCGTGTCGTTGAGTTTCTTGAAGTTATCGATGTCGAGCAGGGCCACGCAGAGGGTTGACTGACGACGCTGCGCACGCCCAACCTCCTTCTCGAACGCCTCATCAAGCCCGCGACGGTTGAGGGTCCCGGTCAGCTGGTCATGACGAACCAGCATGCTGGCTCGGTCGAGTTCCAGCTGCAGTTCGCCGATTCTCGTTTCGGCTTCGCTGACACGCCGTTTCGCGGTGCGCAGGTCGTCACGCGAGCGTTGGGCGTTGAGCTGGATGATGCGTGTCTCATGAATCACCTCGGCGAGGACATCTTCGAGTTGTGTGATGTCCTCAGCCATGCTGATCCGGTGCGCACAGAGCTCGAGCTTGTCATGATAGTCGGAGGTCGAATCGGCGAATTCTGCCAGATGATCGACAAAACCGGCCAGCATCTGCTTGAGGCTTTCCTTGGCTTCGTTGAGGCTGCGTTTGAGCTGGCTCTGCTTGAAGATGACTTCCTTGAGCCGACCCTCGGCATCGCCAATGGCACGGATGCTCAAAGGGTTGGAAACGATGTCGCGGACGATTTCGATCTGTCCCGCCAGCCAGCGATCTTCGGTGACCAGCTCGCCCACGTTCTCGATCAGCAATTGCAGCAGATTGAGCAAACCCGCGCGCAGTTCGGTACGATCCTCTGCAAGGATCTCCAGACGGAATGCGAAGCGCTTGACACCCGCCAGCAAGCCTTGCAGCGCAGAAGATGACGTGGCGCTGCGGGTCTTGTGTACCAGCATGCGAGCATCGGCGGCAAGCTCCGGTTCATCAGAGAGTTGTGTCGCGATGATCACTTCGAGGGTGTACGCGAAGATGTCGCGGAGCTCACTCGACGACTCGCTCGCACGCGTTAAGCTGTCTGCGCCGACCTCACCGACGAGTGGCAAGCTGACCTCAGTCCCTGCGATGGCTCCGGGCTCGATCAGAGGGATTTCCCCATCGGCCGGTCCACTGCTCGACCATGACTTGACCAGGCCCTGCAGTCGTCCGAACAGCAGTTCACTATTGCCCGTAGCGGCTGCCAGCACTCGCTCGAGCGCTTCACGCTTGCGCGCCACGGTCAGTCCGGCTTGCTTGTTTTCCCACTGGCACAGGAAGTCGCGGAACAACTCGCTCCAGGGCAGTTCATGCTCATTGGCGAGCTGTTTGACCAAATCGGCCATCCCGTCGCGAAGTTCATCCCAGTTCTTGCCCTTGAATGCCTGTTCGAATCGCTTGACCAGCTTTTGCTGAACGGCGGTCTCTCTGGGCAGAGCGGTCTGTAGCACCTGCAGCTCGCGTTTGGGGAAATTTTCCGCGAGATTGCCGGAGGTACCCGCAATCTCGTTATAGATGTCCCGATAGTTCTCGGGAGAGGGAGAAATGCGCCGAGAAGCCAGCAGACGAAGGGTTTCGCGAGCAATTTCCGAGGGGTTCGCAAAAGATGGCATGGGGTCCTACCGAAAAAACAGTCAGGTCATTCTAACAGCGGGATGGCGATGCAAAGCTGTTTGCGCCTGGCCAGGAATCCGGAGATGATACAGCAAGCATCAAGGTCGACTATAATTCGTCCCAGAGATGCCTTTTGCCCCCGTAGCATGAAGGTCGTGCAGTTGATTTGTAATCATCAGGTGTTGGTTCGATTCCGACTGGGGGCACCAGGAAACAAGCACTTGGGCCAATCCGACGAGATTGGCCCAAGTGCTTTCTGGGGCTTGAGAACGAATCGTGAACAGGCATCGAACGGGATGGGGATCTGGTGGCCCTGGCGGTCCGACGGTAGCACCGGCGGCGGTCATCGAAGAAGCGGCACGTTCCGGCTGGCAGGCACGGCTGGCGCTCGGTTTCGAGCGTCGTGCGGAGACCACGCTGCTGGTACAGCGCGAGCATTTCGGGCCGCTGCGCGTACAGAAAGCGCTCTACCCGGAGGGTCCGGCTGTCTGTCATGCGATTGTCCTGCATCCGCCCGGGGGCATCGCCGGCGGCGACCGACTGGACATCTCGCTGGCCGCGGGAGACGGTGCGCATGCATTGTTGACCACCCCAGGCGCCGGCAAGTGGTATCGTTCGGGGGGGCGGCCGGCGCAGCATGTGCTGAACGTACGCGTTGGGCGCGCAGCCGTCATCGAATGGCTGCCACAGGAGACGATCGTCTTCGACGGTGCCGACGCGCAGATGCACACGCACGTCCAACTGGCCGCCGGTGGCATGTTCTGCGGCTGGGAAATACTCTGCCTGGGTCGAACGGCTGCCGGCGAATGCTTCAGCTACGGGCAACTCGACCTAGCGACGCGGATCGAAAGCGAAGGACGACCGCTGTGGGTCGAGCGCGGTCGGCTGTCCGGCGGCTCGGCCTGGCTCGACGCGGCTGCCGGTCTGGCCGGCCAACCGGTCAGCGCGACCCTGCTGCTTGCAGGGTCGGTGGTGCCGCGAGAATGGCTCGACGCCTGCCTGGCGGTTCCGGCCGCCGCGAGCCTGCTGACCGGGGTCACGGCACTACCCGAGGTGCTGGTGGCGCGTTGCCTGGCGCCCTGTACCGAAGCGGCACGCGCCTGGTTGAGCGAAGTGTGGAAACGGTTGCGCCCGGCGGCGCTCGGCAAAGCAGCCGTCGTGCCACGCATCTGGAGCACCTGAATCGCTTTGAGGAAGACGCATGGAACTGACGCCGAGAGAAAAGGACAAGCTGTTGATCTTCACCGCCGCTCTGCTCGCCGAACGACGCCGGGCGCGCGGCCTGAAGCTCAACTACCCGGAAGCGGTGGCGCTGATCAGCGCCGCGATCGTCGAAGGCGCCCGCGACGGCCGCACGGTCGCCGAGCTGATGAGCTACGGCACAACGCTGTTGAGTCGTGCCGACGTGATGGAAGGCGTGCCGGAAATGATCCACGACATCCAGGTCGAAGCAACCTTCCCGGACGGCACCAAGCTGGTCACCGTGCATCACCCGATCATTTGAGGATCTGAACGATGATTCCCGGAGAAATGCAGATTGCAGCGGGCGAGATCGAACTCAACACCGATCGTGCAACAATCCGCCTGAGCGTCGCCAACACCGGTGACCGGCCGATCCAGGTCGGTTCGCATTACCACTTTGCCGAAACCAATGCCGCCCTGGTTTTCGACCGCATCGCAGCGCGCGGTTGCCGGCTCGACATTGCCGCCGGTACCGCGGTGCGCTTCGAACCCGGTCAGACGCGCAGCGTACAACTGGTGGCGCTGGCCGGCGAGCGCCGAGTCCATGGCTTTAATGGCCAGGTAATGGGAGAATTACCATGAGGATTCGGTCATGAGCGTCAAAATCTCGCGGCAGGCCTATGCCGAGATGTTCGGCCCAACCATCGGCGACCGCATACGTCTCGCGGATACCGAACTGTGGATTGCCGTCGAAGACGATTTCACGATCTACGGTGAGGAAGTCAAGTTCGGCGGTGGCAAGGTGGTCCGTGACGGCATGGGGCAGGGTCAGAAGCCTGCGGCCGAAGTTGCCGACACGGTGATCACCAACGCGCTGATCGTCGACCACTGGGGGATCGTCAAGGCCGACATCGCCATCAAGGGCGGCCGCATCGCAGGCATCGGCAAGGCCGGCAATCCGGACATTCAACCGGGCGTGACCATCCCTATCGGCGGCGGCACCGAGATCATCGCCGGCGAAGGAATGATCGTCACCGCCGGCGGCATCGACAGCCACATCCATTTCATCTGCCCGCAGCAGATCGATGAAGCCCTGATGTCGGGAGTAACGACCATGCTCGGCGGCGGCACCGGACCGGCCACCGGCACCTACGCCACAACCTGTACGCCGGGACCCTGGCACATCCAGCGCATGCTCGAAGCGGCCGACGCTTTCCCGATGAACCTCGGTTTCTTCGGCAAGGGCAATGTCTCGCTGCCGGAACCGTTGCGCGAGCAGGTACGCGCCGGCGCCATCGGCCTCAAGCTGCACGAGGACTGGGGCACCACCCCGGCGGCGATCGACAACTGCCTGGCGGTGGCCGACGAGATGGACGTGCAGGTGGCCATCCACACTGACACGCTCAACGAATCCGGTTTCGTCGAAACGACGCTCGCCGCCTTCAAGGGGCGAACCATTCATACCTTCCATACCGAAGGCGCCGGCGGCGGGCATGCGCCCGACATCCTGCGTGCCGTCGGCGAGACCAACGTCCTGCCTTCCTCGACCAACCCGACGCGCCCGTACACCGTCAATACCGTCGATGAGCATCTCGACATGCTGATGGTTTGCCACCACCTCGACCCGGCGATCGCCGAGGACGTCGCTTTCGCCGAAAGCCGCATCCGCCGCGAGACGATCGCCGCCGAAGACCTCCTGCACGACCTCGGTGCGCTGTCGATGATGTCGTCGGATTCGCAGGCCATGGGACGCGTCGGCGAAGTGATCATCCGTACCTGGCAGACAGCGCACAAGATGAAGGTACAGCGCGGTCAGCTGCCGCCGCCGACCGGTCAGGTCGAATCCACGCACGACAACTTCCGTGTCAAGCGCTACCTCGCCAAGTACACCATCAATCCGGCGATCACGCACGGCATCAGCGATCTCGTCGGTTCGATCGAGGTCGGCAAGCTCGCCGACCTGGTGCTCTGGAAACCGGCTTTCTTCGGCGTCAAGCCCTCCTTGATTCTCAAGGGCGGAATGATTGCGGCGGCTGCGATGGGCGACGCCAACGCCTCGATCCCGACGCCACAGCCGGTGCACTATCGGCCGATGTTCGGAGCTTTCGGCGGTGCGCGCAAGACCTCGGTGACCTTCGTTTCGCAGGCGGCGCTCGACCATCCGGAACTCGCGGCGCTGCGCCTCGCCAAGCCGCTCTTTGCCGTTCGCCGGACGCGCGCACTCGGCAAGTCCGACATGATCCACAACGCCGCGACACCGAAGATCGAAGTCGATCCTGAAACCTACGCCGTTCGCGCCGACGGCGAGCTGCTGGTCTGCGAGCCGGCCAGCGTGCTGCCGATGGCGCAGCGCTATTTCCTGTTCTGAACATGCTGTTCGCCGAATCCTTCGCTGACCGCGAGACGCCCGCCAGTGACCGCATGGTGTTGCCTTATGATGCTCGCCGCAAGAGCCGACAACGCGTCACTCTGGCCAGCGGCGAGGAGCTGGGCTATGTCTTCCCGGCCGGCACCGTGCTGCGCCATGGCGACCGATTGCTCACCGGCAATGGCCGCGTGATCGCCGTCGAGGCCGCACCGGAAGCGCTGCTGGAAGTCCGCGCCGGCGACCACCCCCTGCAGTTGATCCGCGCCGCCTACCATCTCGGCAACCGGCATGTGCCGGTGCAGCTTGGCGAGTGCCACCTGCTTTTTCAGGCGGACCACGTTCTCGCCGAAATGTTGCTGGGTCTCGGTTGTGCGGTCAGTGAGGTCGAAGCGCCATTCGATCCGGAAGGAGGAGCATATGCTCACGGCGAAGCGCAGGCGGGCGGTCACGACCACGGCCCGGATCGCTCGCCGGCGAAAATTCACGAATTCAAGTGAGTCTCGCGCTGTCGCGGCTGCTGCAGCTGGCCAGCCCGGCACTGCCGGTGGGCGCCTACACCTATTCGCAAGGCCTCGAATGGGCTGTCGAAGCCGGTCTGGTGCAGGATCAGGCGGCTGCCCTGGAATGGATCGCGAAGCTGCTCGAGAACGGTATCGGCCGCTTTGAAGCGCCGCTGACCGCCTGTCTGCAGCGAGCCTGGGTTGCCGCTGATGATTGCGAAGTCAAGCGTCTCAACGCCGACTTTCTGGCCAGCCGCGAATCGTCCGAGTTGCGTGCCGAGACCGTCCAGATGGGCTATTCGCTACGTCGCCTGCTGCACGATCTGGACGATTTCCCACTGCCACCGGCCTTCGACTCACTCCCGGAAGTCTCTTTTCCGGTTGGCTGGACGCTGGCCGCTGCCGCCTGGGAAATCTCCATCGTTGATTCGCTGACCGCTTATCTATGGTCCTGGTGCGAAAATCAGATGATGGCAGCGCTCAAGGCAGTACCGCTCGGCCAGGCTGCCGGGCAGCGCATCCTTCTGGCGCTGGGTAGCCGCCTGCCGGCGGTGGTACGGCAGGCGCTCGAACTCCCCGAAGAACGCTGGAGCAACTTCGCCCCCGGCCTGGCTCTGGCGTCAAGCCGTCACGAAACACAATATTCGAGACTTTTCCGATCCTGAAAGAAAGCAAATTCACATGCACCGACGTCCCGCCCTGCGCATTGGCATCGGAGGCCCGGTCGGCTCCGGCAAGACCGCACTCACCCTGGCGCTGTGCCTGGCGCTGCGCGACCGATACAGCCTCGCCGTGGTGACCAACGACATCTACACCGCCGAAGACGCGAAGTTCCTGGTGCAGCATTCGGCGCTGCCGCAGGAACGCATCCTGGGCGTCGAAACCGGCGGTTGCCCGCATACCGCAATTCGCGAGGATGCGTCGATCAACCTCGAAGCCGTCGCCCGCCTGACGACGGCTTTCCCGGACATCGAGATCGTTTTCGTCGAATCGGGTGGTGACAATCTCGCGGCGACCTTCAGCCCGGAGCTTTCCGACCTGACGATCTACGTCATCGACGTCGCTGCCGGCGACAAGATCCCGCGCAAAGGCGGGCCGGGGATTACCCGGTCCGACCTCCTGGTAATCAACAAGACCGATCTCGCGCCACGGGTCGGCGCTTCGCTGGAGGTCATGGATCGCGACAGCCGACGCATGCGCGGCGAGCGGCCGTTCGTCTTCAGCAATATGAAGACTGGCCAGGGTCTGTCCGAGATCATCGCCTTCATCGAGGAGCGTGGGATGCTGCGTTGAACCGCAGGGGGATCGGAGACATCCAGGCGCCAAGAGAGCCAAGGCCGTTATGGTGACTGGACCATGGTTTCAGCATGGCGCATAGCGTTAGCCATAGAAGCCAGGGATCAAGCGCCGTGTGAAAAGCCCAATGAGGAGGCCACGCTGGGCCTTTGGGCGGCGGCTGAGCAAAACGGGGGGAGGCGTGCTTCGATGGCCGTGCCATCGCGAAGCGGAAGCCGAAGCGACGGCGGGGGCCGAAGCCCCCGCCGATAGCCGTTCTGTTTATTGGACGGCTACGTCCTCAGCAGGCCTAAGCGGCCAGTGCGAAACGCTCATCGTTGGCGTTTGTGGTTTTGCTCGGATTACGTCCGTCGCCTTTCGGGTTGCCTGCTCACCATCTGTCACCCTGTCGAAACCAGTACACCCCCGTAGTGGTGGAGGTGGCGGGAATCGAACCCGCGTCCAGAACGCTTCCGGGTTGCCGGAATTACAACCATGCCTGCCATTATGGGGACAGTGACTCGCGAACACAAGCGCCGCGTGAAGTTGTTTTGTGTCAGACCTGCATGTTCATTACGTCATGGTAGGCTGAGACGAGCTTGTTGCGGACCTGAATCATTTCCTGAAAAGAGATGTTGGCCTTTTGCAGGGCGATCATCACATCGTGCAAGTTCTCGCTGCTGTTGCCGGTGGCAAAATTTGCCGCTATCGCATCTGCCTTCTGCTGCGTCTGATTGACCTCGGCTATCGAAGCCTGCAATACCTTGGCAAAATCGGTCCCACCGTTAGTGGTATTCTGCGCCTCGGCGACACGCCCGCTGGCCGCCGCCGAGTTCGCGCGCAACATGCTCAACATCTGATCAATACCCTGGGTATCCATTCACTTCTCCAAACGCGTTCCGTGATCTCAAAGCAAAAAGTGCGCCAATTCCTTCGACCATCGACCCGACTCCATCAGTCCTCCTTGAGAAAGCCTTCGAGGCGATACTGTCGCAACTTGTAACGCAGGGTTCTCTCAGGCATCCCGAGACGCTGCCCGGCCAGTTTGCGCGAACCACCCACCGCCTCCAGTGTGTGCAGGATATGCTCGCGCTCCATGTCCCGCAAGTCTTCGGCTGGTCGGGTCCGGGAGGGTATGGCACTCACCGGCGGGACGATTTCGGTCAGTTTCCCCGCCGCCGGATCGACGCGACGTTCAAGCGCGAAATGCAGGGCATCGACGTCAACGATGTCGCCAGAGGCAAGAATGACCGCCCGCTGGATGATGTTTTCCAGTTCACGGACATTGCCAGGCCAGGCGTTGCACTGCAGGGCGGCCTCGGCGGCGGTGGACAGGCGCAAGTGTGGACGACCCGATCGACCGCCGTGGGTGGCCAGAAAATGACGCGCCAGGGGAATGATGTCCTGGCTACGTTGCCGCAGGGCCGGAATCAGTAGCGGGAAGACGTTGAGCCGATAGTACAGATCCTCGCGAAACAGGCCCTTCGCCACGCTGTCGGCAATATCCCGATTGGAGGTGGCGACGATACGGATATCGAGGCTGACCGGCTTGCTGCCGCCTACACGCTCGACTTCGCGCTCCTGGAGAACACGCAGTAGCTTGGCCTGCAGGCCAAGCGGCATTTCGGTGATTTCGTCAAGCAATAAGGTCCCATGCTGCGCCTGTTCAAACTTTCCGGCCTGTGCGTGCTGAGCACCACTGAAGGCCCCCTTTTCATAACCGAAAAGCGTCGCTTCCAGCAGACTATCCGGAATCGCCGCACAGTTGATGGCAACGAACGGACCCTTGCTGCGCCCCGAGTGCTGGTGAATATAGTGCGCCACCACTTCCTTGCCCACACCACTCTCCCCGCTCAGCAGGACCGTGGCGTCGGTCTGTGCAACTCGCCTGGCCAGAGCAAAGAGATTGCTGGTCATCGGATCGATGGCGATCACCCGGTCATCACCGGGTGCTTCCGGCAAGCGATAGCGCAGTACATGTGTGAGCAGCGCCTTTGGCTCGAAAGGCTTGAGCAGAAAGTCACAGGCACCTGCCCGCATGGCTTCGACAGCGCGGTCGACGTCGGCGAAAGCGGTCATCAGGACTACCGGCAGGTACGGGAAGCGGCTGCGGATTTCTTTGAGTAAGGCAATGCCATCGACCGGCAACATGCGCACGTCGCTGACGACCAGCGACACGGCATGCCTGACGAGCAGTTGCAACGCCTGGTCACCTCCACCCGCAGAGATCACCGTCTGCCCCGCCAGTTCAAGAGTGTCGCAGATCGCTTCACGCAGAGCAGCGTCGTCTTCAACCACCAGAATCGGCAATCCTTGAGCCATTGTATCCCTGTTCCTTAATGTAAAAGTCATGGCCGTTAGTGCAGCTGCGCTGCCGCCGTTTCGATCGGCAAAAAGATCACGAAATCCGAACCCTCGCCCAGGACCGAACTGACACTGAGGGTCCCGCCGTGTGCGCGCACCACGCCAAGGGCGATGGCCAAACCGAGTCCGGTGCCCTGCGCTCGTGTGGTAAAGAACGGATCGAAAACGCGTAGTTGCACCTCGGGTGCAATCCCGGAACCGGTATCACGCACGCCGATTCGCAACTGCCGACCGCACTCGCTTGCCCAAAGGGTGACTTGCCCGCCTACCGTACAGGCTTGCAAAGCGTTCTCGAGCAGATTCACCAAAGCTCCGGCCAAGGCTTTTCGGCTGCCGGTGACAATGACCCTGGCAGCGCTACAGATCACCCGGAAGGCAACCTGCTTCTCGAGAAACAGCGGCTGCACGGTCTGCGCGGCGTCGCCCAGCAGTTCTTCGGCAGACATCGTATCGCAGCCGATGCTCTCCCCGCGGGCAAACAGCAGTACCTCCTGAATCAAGCGCTCGAGGCGCTGCAGTTGTGCCGTCGTCTTGCTGGCAAAACGGATGCGCGCTGAATCGCTGAGATCTGCCTGACCAAGATTGGCGCTGTAGAGCAAGGCCGTCGCCAGCGGGGTTCGTAACTGGTGTGCCAGCGTCGCTGCCATCTCGCCCATGGCCACCAGGCGCTGATGACGTTCCAGTTCGGCCTTGAGGCCGTGCGCCGCGGTCACATCATGGATCAGCAGGATGCGCCCGCCAGCCGAATCGAGCGGACTCTCGACGATGGCCAGGCGACGCGCATCGAAATGCCATTCTCCCGGCGCTTCGGTTGCCACCAGGCTGGCCTCCAGCACGGCCGGCCAGGACTTACCGATGATCGCTGCTCCAAACATCTCGCAGGCCGCCGGGTTGGCCTCGCTGACACAGGCGGCGCTGTCGAGTACCACCACACCGGCAGGCAAGGCATCGAGCAACAGCGAAAGACGTTCGGATAGTGCCTCCTTCTCCTCGTATTGCCGGCGCAATTCGCCATTGGCGACCGCCAACTCGGCCGTCAGCGACTCGACACGCCGCTGCAGCCCCTGATACGCCTGCGTCAGTGCCTGTGAAACCTGGTTGAAGACGTCGAAAGCCCGTTGTAGCTCCTGTGCTTCATGACCCGGCAGTGGCGCGACTTCGCTCATCGGTTGGCAGCTCCCGTACAATAAACGGCTACAATAGCATTGCAATTATCAGCCTTTTTCGCTTTTTGCTTGCTTGATCGCAGGCTCATCACCGTATCACAAGCATGGCGACAGCCGAAACCACTCCGACAGCAGCCGCGGGCAATCCGCTGGATCGCGTTCGCGAGGCGCTGGCGCGCCTGAGCAACAAGCAGAAAGTACTGCTGATGGTCTCGATCGCGGCCATCATCGCCCTGCTCGTTGCGGCGGGAACCTTGTTCAGACAAAACGAGTTCAGGATACTTTTCTCCAACATCTCCGAACGGGATGGCGGTGCGATCATCGCCGCCCTGGAGCAGATGAACGTTCCCTACAAGTTCAACGACTCGGGCAACGCCATCCTCGTGCCCATCAGTCGCGTTCATGATGTGCGCCTGCGGCTGGCCTCACAGGGGCTGCCCAGGGGCGGAGCGGTCGGTTTCGAGCTGATGGAGAGCCAGAAATTCGGCATCAGCCAGTTTGCCGAACAGGTCAATTATCAGCGCGGTCTGGAAGGCGAGCTGTCGCGCACCATTCAATCGATTGCGGCGGTTCAGGCCGCGCGCGTGCACCTGGCAATACCGAAGCCGAGTGTTTTCATGCGCGAAGAGATGAAGCCATCGGCATCAGTGATGCTCAACCTCTACCCTGGACGATCGCTCGATGCGGGCCAGATCGCCGGCATCCAGAATCTTGTCGCGGCCAGCGTTCCGCAGCTGGCACCAGCCAGCGTCACGCTGCTCGACCAGAGCGGCACGCTGCTGTCGCAGATGAAGAGCAAGCTGCTCGAGGCCGGCCTCGACCCGACGCAGGTCAAGTACATCCAGGAAGTCGAGGCAAGCATCATCAAGCGCGTTGAAGATATTCTGGCGCCGATCGTCGGCCCCGGCAATGCCCGTGTCCAGATCGCCGCCGACATCGACTTCTCGCAGGCGGAACAGACTGCCGAAACGCATCGACCGAATGTCACTCCGCCGGAGATCAGCATTCGCAGCCAACAGACCAGCGAAACCGCCAGCACCAGCCCGACTGCACAGGGAGTTCCCGGCGCTTTGAGCAATCAACCCCCGGTACCGGCCAGCGCGCCGCTGACACAACCACCGGTCGCGGGTGCCGGGGCCGCGACCACGCCCACCCCGCCGCTGCCCGGGCAACTCAACGCGGCCGGAGTGCAGGCGTCGATCGCCAATGTCGGCCAGCCGATCAGCACCAGCAAGAACTCGACGATCAACTACGAGATCGACAAGACCATCCGCCATGTCAAGCAATCGGTCGGTACCGTCAAACGCCTGTCGGCGGCGGTGGTGGTCAATCAGCGCAAGGAAATCGGCAAGGACGGGAAACTGGCCAACAAGCCGCTGCCAGATGGCGAACTGAAGCAGATCAGCGATCTGGTCAAGGAAGCCATGGGTTTCAGCAAGGATCGCGGTGATACCATTTCAGTGGCCAATGCCCCGTTCACTGTCATCGAAAAGGACGAAGGAATGCCACTCTGGCGTGACCCCGAAATGATTTCGTTGATCAAGGATCTGATCAAGTACGGCGCCCTTGCCGGCATCATTGCCTATCTGCTGCTCGGCGTCGTGCGGCCACTGCTCAAGACCATGCTCCCCTCCCCTGCCGAAAGCCCCGCCACCGTCGGCAGCAAGATTGACGTGCTTGACGAGGAAGAAGGCGAAGAACCCGTGCAGGAGCACGTCCCGACCGCCGCCGAGTTGCTTGAGGCCAAGCTCGCGAAGGCACGCGAACTGGCGGAAGCGGACCCGAAACTGGTGGCCAACATCATCAAGGAATGGATGGGCAGCAATGGCAGCTGACGACGGCGTCGAGAAGAGCGCCATACTGCTGATTTCGCTTGGCGAGGATTACGCCGCATCAGTGCTCAAGCATCTCGGCCCAAAGGAGGTGCAGAAGCTTGGTCATGCCATGGCGGCGTTGAAATCGGTGCCGCGCGTGCGCGTCGACGAAGTGCTGACCGAGTTCAAGCAAACAGCCGACGAATCGGCTGCGGTGCACGTCGATACGGACGCCTATATACGTTCGGTCCTCACCAAGGCGCTGGGTGACGACAAGGCCTCCAACCTGATCTCGCGCATCCTGCAACCCGGCGACACCAATGGTATTGAAGGCCTGAAATGGATGGATGCACCGACGGTCGCTGATCTGATCAGGAACGAGCACCCGCAGATCATCGCCACGATTCTCGTCCATCTCGCCCACGATCACGCCAGCGATATCCTGAACCAGTTTTCGGAAAGGCTGCGCAACGACGTGGTTCTGCGTGTGGCCACTCTCGAAGGCATTCAGCCGGCAGCGCTGCGGGAGCTGAACGACGTGATGCTGCGCCTGCTCTCGGGATCAGGCAACATCAAGAAGTCGGCCATGGGTGGCGTGCGCGCGGTCGCCGAGATGCTCAATTTCATGGGCAGCGCCAATGAGACCGCGGTCATGGATTCGATCCGCGAGTACGATCCGGACCTGGCGCAGAGAATTCTCGACGAAATGTTCGTCTTCGAGAATCTCCTCGATCTCGACGACCGGGGCATTCAGCTACTGTTGCGAGAAATTCAGTCGGAATCGCTGATCCTGGCCATGAAGGGTGCCAGCGAGCCTCTACGTGCCAAGATTTTCAAGAACATGTCGCAGCGTGCCTCGGAAATGTTGCGCGAAGATCTCGATTCGCGCGGCCCGGTTCGCCTCTCGGAAGTCGAGGCCGAGCAGAAGGAAATCCTCAAGATCGTCCGCCGCCTCGCCGACGAAGGCCAGATCGTACTTGGCTCCGCGGGTGGCGAGGAAATGCTGTGAGCCTGCAACGGCAATGAGCAACCCGATCCCGAAGGAGAAGATGACCGCCTACCAGCGCTGGGAACTGGCTTCTTTCGATGCCGAACGGCCGCCAGTGACGCCCCCGGACGTTCGGCTGGACGTTCCCCCGGCCGAGGCAGCGCAGGTGGCAGGCGAAATCGAAACACCGCCGCAGGAGCCCCCTCTGGCGCTGCCCACCGCTGAGGAAATCGAGCGCGTTCATCACGAAGCGCATACCGCGGGATACACCGCGGGATATAGTACCGGCTACGCAGCCGGCTACGCGGCCGGCTATGACGAAGGGATCAAAGCAGCGCAGGCGGTGGCAACCGATATGGCTTCGCTGATGGACCACCTGCAACAGGCACTGGCCGCCATTGATCAGGACGTGGCCGAGCAGTTGCTGGTCCTGGCGATCGAAATTGCCAATCAGGTCTTGCGCCAGAGTCTGCATGTTCAACCGGAGCTGATCTTGCCGGTGGTCAGGGAAGCGGTCACCGCCCTTCACCCGCATCATGGTCAGCCTCTGCTGTTCGTGCACCCGGATGACGCAGCGCTGGTTCGCAGCCATCTGGGCGAGCAGCTCGCCCATGCCAACTGGCGAATCATCGACGACAAGACGCTCAGCGCTGGCGGCTGCCGAGTTGAACTCGGTGCCAGCGAGGTCGACGCCACCCTGGAAACGCGTTGGCGACGCGTCATTGAAGCCATCGGCGTCAGCCAGGAATGGCTAAAGGCCCGGGAATGAAGTCCATTAGGAAAGACGATGACTGATCGCACTGAAAACCAGCACCTGGCCGCATGGCAAGGTTTCCTCAATGGCTGCCGACAGACCGCCAGCCAGGTCAGCTCGCTGCTGCCGAGCGGCCACCTGACCCGCATCAATGGATTGGTCATGGAGGCTTCGGGGCTCAAGTTACCCCTTGGCAGTTCATGCCGAATCGTTCCGTCGGGTGGCTCGCCGATCGAGGCAGAAGTGGTTGGCTTCAATGGCGAGCGACTTTTCCTGATGCCCTCGGAAGATGTCTACGGTCTCTCGCCGGGAGCCAGGGTGGTCGCCCTCGAAACACCCAACCCGCCCCCGCAGGTCGGTCGGCCACCCCCGGCACGCCGGCGCTGGATCGACCGTGCCAAACTGGTTCCAGTCGGTGAGTCGCTGCTCGGCCGTGTCCTTGATGGCGCCGGCCGACCGCTTGATCGGCTCGGTCCTCTGCACGCGAACTCCCTTCGCCCGCTCCAGAGTCGGCCCTTCAATCCCATGTCCAGGGCACCGATCAACCAGCCCCTCGATGTCGGAGTACGCGCAGTCAATGCCTTGCTCTGCGTCGGCCGCGGCCAGCGGATGGGACTTTTCGCCGGATCGGGGGTCGGCAAGAGCGTCCTGCTCGGCATGATGGCTCGCTATACTGCGGCTGAGGTGATTGTCGTCGGGCTGATCGGAGAGCGCGGACGTGAAGTCAAGGAGTTCATCGAACAGATCCTGGGTGAGGAAGGCCTCCGCCGTTCGGTCGTCATCGCCGCACCGGCTGACGTCAGCCCGCTGATGCGCATGCAGGGCGCGGCCTACGCGACATGTATCGCCGAATACTTCCGGGATCGCGGCCGGCAGGTGCTGCTGATCATGGACTCGCTGACCCGCTACGCGATGGCACAACGCGAGATTGCCCTGGCCATCGGCGAACCCCCGGTCACGCGTGGCTACCCGCCGTCGGTTTTCGCACGTTTGCCGCAACTCGTCGAGCGCGCCGGCAACGGCCTCGAAGGCGGAGGTTCGATCACCGCCTTCTACACCGTACTCGCCGAAGGTGACGACCAGCAGGATCCCATCGCCGATGCCGCAAGAGCCATCCTTGACGGCCACATCGTTCTGTCACGGACGCTCGCCGATGCGGGCCACTATCCGGCCATCGACATCGAGCAATCGATCTCGCGCGCCATGGTCAATCTCGTCAGTCCAGCGCATCTGCAGTACATCCGCAAATTCAAGAGCCTCTTTTCGCGCTATCAACGATCGCGCGACCTGATCAGCGTTGGTGCCTATGCCGCGGGTTCTGACCCGCAGCTCGACCAGGCAATCGCCATCTATCCGCGATTCGAGGAATTGCTGCAACAGAACCTCAGCCAGCGCTCGGATTTTACCCACAGCGTTGCGCGTCTGCGCGCCTTGTTCGAGCCGACGGCATGAGCCGCTGACACGACCTTGAGATCAACCTAACGGTCATGACTTTTCCAGCTTCTCCCGAGGATCCCCGACCCCCTTCTCCCGCCTGCGAGCGAAAGGAGATTCGCCAATCGCTGGCGCAGCTTTCACATTAATCGGAGAATTCGGCGTGGCCAAACCTTTCTCCCTGCAGATGGTGCTCGATCTGATGCGCAATCGTCACGACGAGGCAACACAGTCGCTCGCTCGTCTGCTGGCGGCCGAACGTGACGCCAAGAAGAAGCTCGAAATGCTGCTGCAGTATCGGGAGGAATACACCACCCGCTTCCGGGAAGCTGCCCAGGATGGGCTGGGGCAACCCGAATGGCGCAATTTCCAGGAATTCCTGAACCGGCTCGATGAAGCCATCACGCAACAGCTTCAGTCCGTCAGCTTGCAAGAGGCGCATACTGCCGCCGGTCAGGCAGAGTGGCGGCAGCAGCAGAAGCGCTTGAAAGCCTTTGACGCGCTCTCCGAACGCCATCGCGCCAGCGAAGCACGCTGGGAATCTCGCCAGGAGCAGAAGACCCAGGACGAGTTTGCTGCCCGCCACAAAAGCCGCGAGGAAGATCGCTGACCCGACTTTGGCACGATGCTTGCTCATATGGCTGCAGCTCCTTCCGAAAGTGACCGATCATGACCCTTGCCGTCGTTTCAACGTCCTTCCAGCCACGCCTCCAGGCAAAGTCCGTCGAGGACACAGGCCCTCCGGCGACTGACCCCCAGCACCCAGGCCTCGACTTTGCCAGCATTCTACTCGGCCTGCCAGTCGCTGCCGCCAGTCCACTGCCCGAAGACGACAAGCCGGACAAGCACGAGATGATCATTGCCGACGCCGGCACAGGGGCCGCTGCTACCGACCCACAATTCCTGGCCACGCTTGGTTACCTGCCATCGCCAGACCTTTCAGAAGTTGCAGGAAATTCCAAGATGGCCCTCTCTTTGCCAATCGGCACCGAGGGACCACTGCCATCGACGTCCGCGAGAATCGGGCCAGATACCCAGGAAATCAGGGCGCAGAGCAGCGATGACCGGCAGCAATCGGCATCGGCCTTATTGGCTGCCGACGACAAACCGGCAAAATTTGCCGTTACTCAATTCACTGTACCCTCCGCCAAGCAATCCGGGACGAGCACGCCCAGCAGCCCGGGCACACTCGCAGCGATGCCCTCCCCCGCACAGTCCGGGCTGAACACCTTCGAACTGGGCGATCTGGCCAGCAATCCGGGCACGCTCGCGGCGATGCCCTCCCCCGCACAGTCCGGGCTGAACACCTTCGAACTGGGCGACCCGGCCGGCAGTCCGGGCACGCTCGCGGCGATGCCCTCCCTTGCACAGTCC
>DIME01000074.1:13195-13360 GCA_002425405.1 Candidatus Accumulibacter vicinus | reverse complement strand
GCACAGTCCGGGCTGAACACGTTCGAACTGGGCGATCCGGCCCGCAGCCCTGGCACGCTCGCGGCGATGCCCTCCCCTGCAGAGTCCGGGCTGAATACGCCCCAACTGCGCGATCCGGCCAGCAATCCGGGCACGCTCGCGGTGATGCCCTCCCTTGCACAGTCC
>DIME01000074.1:470-12898 GCA_002425405.1 Candidatus Accumulibacter vicinus | reverse complement strand
GCACAGTCCGGGCTGAACACCTTCGAACTACGCGACCCGGCCGGCAGCCCTGGCACGCTCGCGGCGATGCCCTCCCCTGCAGAGTCCGGGCTGAATACGCCCCAACTGCGCGATCCGGCCGGCAGTCCGGGCACGCTCGCGGCGATACCCTCCTCCGCACAGTCCGGGCTGAATACGCCCCAATTGCGCGATCCAGCCAGTCAGCCGAACATGCTCTCGACAATGCCCCCCCCTCCTGAGCCCGGGCCAAACACGACCGAGCTGCGCGATCCGGCCAGCAGCCCGAGCACGCTCGCAGCCGTCCCCGGCAACGCCATGAGTGGTGCAGCAGTCACCGACCACATCACTGATCACCTTCGGACACCGCTGCGGGACTCGTCCTGGGCCGGCGACCTGGGTCAGAAGCTGTTGTGGTTTGCCAGCAATGAAAAGCAGCTCGCCCACCTGACCCTGCATCCACCGCAACTCGGATCGATAGAGATCACCCTGAACCTGGAGAAGGACGGCGCTACCGCTCACTTTGTCTCGCCCAATGCCGATGTGCGTGGCGCCATCGAAACGGCGGTGCCACGCCTGCGCGAGATGTTCGCCGGTACAGGAATCGCTCTCGGGCAGGTGAGTGTCGGCAGCGAGTCGTTCCGTCAGCAGCCGGACGGACAGCAGGAATCGTCGCACCGGCCCCGTCCACAGGCTGATAACGCTATACTTGGCAGCGATTCCGCCAACGGCCTGTCAAGCAAGACCTTCGTCACCCAGCGCGGCCACGGGCTGATCGACATTTTCGCGTAGCAATAGCCGCCCAGCCGGGACGAAGCACGCTTATCGGCATGGACCAGGCTGCACACCCAGGGAGAGAACTGCCGCATGGCCAAGGATGCAAAGCCCGTAACCGAGGGCGTGGACGCCCCACCAGCGAAGAACAACAAGAAACTGTTCATCATCATCGCGATCCTGGTGCTGGTTCTCGGCATCGGCGGGGTAACCGCCTTTCTGATGTTGAGGCATTCCCCGGAGCAGGGCGACGATGACGGCGAAGTCGCCGTGGAAAAAGTCAAACCGGTCAAGAAGAAGAAAGTTGACAAGAATGCACCGCCAGTCTATATCCCACTCGATGCCTTCACCGTCAATCTTGTCCCGGAACGTGGTGATCAGTTTCTGCAACTGGTCCTGTCGGTCGAGGTCGACGATCCGCAGACAGGTGAGCAGCTCAAGGTGTACATGCCGAAGCTGCGCAATGACCTGACCTTGCTGCTGTCGAGCAAGAAAGCCTCGGATTTGATCAGTACCGAAGGCAAGGAGAAGCTGGCGCGGGAGATCATGGAAAAAATGAACGGCGTTCTCGACCCGGCCGGCAAAGGGAAGAGCCGTGACGGGCCAATCAGAGAGGTGTTATTCACCTCGTTCATCATTCAATAAACTGCAATGAGCGCCGATTTTCTCTCCCAGGATGAAGTCGACGCCCTGCTCAAAGGCGTCAGCGGCGAAGCCGACGAACCCGAAGAGATTCAAGAGGCTGGCGAGGGTCCCCGTCTATACAATCTCGGAACGCAGGAACGGATCGTCCGGGGGCGCATGCCGACGCTCGAGCTGGTCAATGAGCGTTTTGCCCGTTACCTTCGCATCGGTCTTTTCAACTATATGCATCGCAGCGCCGAGATCTCGGTGGGCTCGATACGTGTGCAGAAATACAGCGAGTTTACCCGCAACCTGGTGGTACCGACCAACCTGAATCTGGTCGCCGCCAAACCATTGCGTGGTACGGCCCTGTTTGTCTTCGACCCCAGTCTGGTCTTTCTGGTGGTAGACAACATGTTCGGCGGCGACGGCCGCTTTCACACGCGTGTCGAAGGCCGGGATTTCACCGCCACCGAACAACGCATCATTCATGGACTGCTGGCAGTTGTATTCAGCGAATATGGCCGCTCATGGAAGCCGGTCTACGATCTCGCATTCGAGTACATCCGCTCCGAAATGAACTCGCAGTTCGCGAACATTGCCACACCGTCCGAGATCGTCATCGCAACGACTTTTTCGCTGGAATTCGGCGGCTCAAGCGCGGACATGCACATCTGTTTCCCCTACTCGATGATCGAACCGATTCGCGATTTGCTGTACAGCTCCATGCAGAGCGACCAGCTGTCAACCGATCGACGCTGGATCATCATGTTGCGCAATCAATTGAAACATGCTGAAGTCGAAATTACGGCCCAACTGGCCAAGCAGACGGTGACCCTGCGCGAGATTCTCAGGTTGAAAATCGGCGACGTCATCCCTCTTGAAGTCCCCGATAAAATCGTCGCGCTGGTCGACGAAGTCCCCCTGCTGGAATGCCGCTACGGACAGCAACGTGGGCAGTACGCGCTCAAGATCGAGCGTTTCATGACCTCCGAAATCGCGGAGGCTTCCGTGGGAGAAAGCAATGGCTAAAGAAACCAACGATTACGCGTCTCCGACGACTGACGACACTGAAGATGACTGGGCGGCGGCAATGGCTGAACAGGCCATGGCTGACGCAACACCCGCCGCCAGGGCACAACCCGCCAACATCTTCCCGAGTTTCGATGACTCGGACCACAAGACTTCGATGATGAACGAACTCGACATGATCCTGGACATTCCCGTCCAGATCTCGGTCGAACTCGGGCGCACCAAAATCACCATCAAGAACCTCCTGCAACTTGCCCACGGTTCGGTCGTCGAACTGGACGCCATGGCAGGTGAACCGCTGAATGTCTTCGTTAACGGCACGCTGATCGCACAAGGCGAAGTGGTGGTGGTCAACGACAAATTCGGCATTCGTCTGACCGATATCGTGACCCCCTCCGAACGGGCGCGCAAAATCGGACACTGAGCGTCTCTGCCGGACATTTTTCTGGCCGATCACGACGTTTTGACCTTCTCTCCACTTGCTTTAAGATAGTGGCTCGTCTCCCAGTCTGGCCGACCCTCTTGATTCGTCACTGCAAACCCATTGGCCGTCACGGCACCCGCGAGGTGGGCCGTTTGCTGTTCGCCCTGCATGCGGGCAGCGCCTTCGCGCAGGCTGCCGAAGCGCCTGGCGTTTCGGCGAGCATGTTGCTGCAGACCGTTCTGGCTCTGGTCCTGGTCATCGGCGTTCTGTTTCTCGCCGCGTTCTTGCTGCGCAAGCTCAATGGGGGCCGCGGATTCGGCAGCAGTGGCCCCTTGCGCGTCGTGGGTGGTCTGATGATTGGCACCCGTGAGCGAATCGTGCTCGTTGAAATCGGCGACACCTGGATCGTTATCGGCCTCGTGCCTGGCCAGATCCGGACCCTGCACACGCTGCCGAAAGGCGATCTCAACCCTGCCGGCGATGGCGAGCGGCATTTTGCGCAGTGGCTGAAACAGATCACCGAGCGCAAGAATGAAGGCGGTTAAGCACCTCCCCTGGATGCTTCTGCTCGCACTCGTCGCGCCAGGGGCTGCCTGGGCCCAGGCCGGCGGGCTGCCGATGCTGACCAGTACGCCAGGCACCGGTGGCAGCCAGACCTACACCTTGTCGATCCAGACTCTGCTGACGCTGACGGCACTCACTTTCCTGCCGGCTGCGCTGCTGATGATGACCAGCTTCACACGCATCATCATCGTCCTCTCGCTGTTACGGCAGGCGCTGGGCACCCAGAGTTCGCCGCCGAATCAGGTGCTGATCGGTCTCTCGCTGTTCCTGACCTTTTTCATCATGTCCCCGGTACTCGACACGGTCTACAGCGATGCCTATCTCCCCTTGTCGGAGAACCGGATCAGCTACCTCGAGGCCATTGATCGAGGGGCGGTGCCGCTGCGCAAGTTCATGCTCAAACAGACCCGTGAGGCCGACATCGCCCTTTTCGCGCGCATGACCAAGACCGCGAACTTCGCATCGGCCGAAGACATTCCGATGCGCCTGCTGATCCCGGCGTTCATCACCAGCGAGCTGAAGACGGCCTTTCAGATCGGCTTCATCATCTTCATCCCGTTCCTGGTCGTCGACATGGTGGTTGCCAGCGTGCTGATGTCGATGGGCATGATGATGATGTCGCCGGTGCTGGTGGCGCTGCCCTTGAAACTGATGCTGTTCGTGCTCGTCGATGGCTGGCATCTGCTGCTCGGATCGCTGGTCGCGAGTTTTGCCACATGACCCCCGAGCTGGTCATGGATATCGGGCGCCAGGCAGTCGAGATGACCTTGCTGATGTCCGCACCGTTGTTGCTGGCCGCGCTGCTGATCGGCCTGATCATCAGCATCTTTCAGGCAGCGACCCAGATCAACGAGCAGACTCTCTCCTTCATTCCCAAGCTGGTGGGGATGTACCTGATCCTTCTTCTGGCCGGCCCGTGGATGCTCGAGCTGATGGTCGACTATGTGCGGCGGCTGTTCGAGAGCATTCCGCTCCTGATCGGCTGAACGCCGCATGATCAGCCTGAGCGCTGCCGAGATCAACGCCTGGGTGGTGGCCTTCTTCTTCCCGCTGGCGCGCATTCTGGCCGTTTTCGCCGCGGCTCCGCCATTCGACCATCCTGCCCTGAGCACGCGTGTCCGATTGCTGCTCGGCCTGGCGATCAGCATCGCCATCGTGCCCGTACTGCCCGGCGTGCCGCCGCTGGATCCGGCGTCGGGAACCGGCCTGCTGATCCTGGCGCAACAACTGCTCGTCGGATTCGCCATGGGTTTTTCCATCCGCCTGGTGTTCACCGCGGTGGACATGGCGGGCCACCTGATCAGCCTGCAGATGGGTCTCGGCTTTGCCACTTCATATGACCCGCAGACCGCCGGCCAGACTGCAGTCATTTCGGAATTCATGGGACTTCTGGCCTTGCTGGTGTTCCTGGCCATCAACGGCCACCTGATGGTGGTCGCCACCCTGGCGCACAGCTTTACGGTGCTTCCCGTCAGCACCCAGGGTTTCACAGCGGACTCCTGGAGGAGACTGGCGAACGCGGGCGCGATCATCTTTTCTTCGGGTCTACTGCTGGCACTGCCCATCATCGTCGCCTTGATGATCAGCAACCTGGCCCTGACGATTCTGAGCCGCGCCGCACCGCAACTCAACCTGATGGCCATCGGCTTTCCGCTGACCATCGCGCTCGGATTCGCCGCCTTGGTGGTCGGCCTGTCGTATCTGGGCGCCCCCCTGCAACAATTGTTCGAATACGGCCTGGAGTCGATGCTCGGAAATTTGCATATTGCCCGCTAAAGTTTTCCAGCGGCGAGTCGTAAGAAAAAGTGTCAGCGAAACAATCGCCACACAGGACGGGCCGGCAGACACCTCAGAGGCAGATCACCGGGAACCCGAAGTTATTCGACTCAGTCAGGAGAAGGAAAATGCCCCAAGTCATCAACACCAACGTCGCGTCGTTGAACTCGCAACGCAGCCTCAACATGTCGCAAGCCTCGCTCTCCACCTCGCTGCAGCGCTTGTCCTCGGGCCTGCGCATCAACAGCGCCAAGGACGACGCCGCCGGCCTCGCCATTTCAACGCGGATGAGTTCACAGATCACCGGCCTCAACCAGGCTTCGCGCAACGCCAATGACGGCATTTCGCTGGCGCAGACCGCGGAAGGCGGCCTGCAGAGCATCACCGACTCGCTGCAGCGGATGCGCGAGCTGTCGGTACAGGCCTCCAACGCCACCAACACCGCCACCGACCGCGCCGCCTTGCAACAGGAAGTCGACACGCTGGTGCAGCAGATCAATACTGTCGCCAGTCAGACCGCATTCAACGGCGTCAAGCTGCTCGACGGCACCTTCAACGCGCAGTCCTTCCAGGTCGGGGCGAACAGCGGCGAAGCGCTGACGATCAGTTCGCTTGCCAGCGCCAAAGCCGATGCGCTGGGCGTCGGCACGACTTCCTCGTTCAGTTCGACCACCGCCGGCGCAGTCGCCACCGGGGCCATTGCCGCCGGCGGCATCACCGTCAATGGCTATGGCATCGGACCGAGCGTGCGGGACGGCCTTTCCGCAGCGGGAAGCAACGATAGCGCCATCTCCAAAGCGGCGGCCTTCAACGCCGTGTCGGGCCAGACCGGAGTGACGGCCAAGGCAAGCGCCACCACGTTGACCGGCGTCGCGAACACGGCACAGGCTGCCATCGCTGGCGATAGCACCGACTTCATTTATGTCAATAACGTCAAACTGGGTGCCATCGCGGCAGGAGCAGACGCCATCACCCAGGGCGCCAACGTCGCCGCAGCATTCAATGCCGTTTCCAACCAGAGCGGCGTCACCGCCACTTTCAGCACTTCGACGGGCGCGGTCTCGCTGACCGCTGCCGATGGCCGCAACATCAGCCTGATCGGCCGTGGTACAGGGGCTGATGTCGCGAACACCGGTTTGACCGTCGGCGACGATGCCGGCGTCAACAGCAACATCGTCGCTGCCGGCGCCAGTACCGGAGCCGCCCTGGCTGCCGGAGATCTGACGATCAATGGCTACGATATTGGCGCAGTTGCCGCCGATGCTGCCGCGACGCCAGGGAACAATTTGGCTGCCGCGATCAATGCACTGACCAGCAAGACCGGGGTTACGGCAACCAATGCCGCTGGCACCCTGACCTTGTCGGCCGGCGAGGGACAAGCCATCACCATCAGTGGCAACCTGGCGCACGCAACCGCTACGGCAACCGCCACCGGCTTCAGCGCAGATCAACTCGGCGCAGGTGCCGACGAAACCGCCAATGCCGCATCTTCCAATGCCATCATTACGCGAGGCAACATCACGCTAAACACTACGAATAGTGCCGGCATCACCCTGAGTGGTTCCGACATTGCACGCTCCGGACTGAGTTCAGCCTATACGGCTGCCACGGCCACATTTGGCGCCGGCATCGCCAGCGTTGATCTGACCACCGCCACCGGTGCGCAAAATGCCATCGCAATGATCGACTCGGCGCTGGCGAACATCAACTCGAGTCGGGCCAACCTCGGTGCGCTGCAGAACCGCTTTGCCAGCGTCGTCAGCAATCTGGCGACCACCTCGGAAAACCTGACGGCCTCGCGCAGCCGCATTCTTGACGCCGACTTCGCTGCCGAAACCGCCAACCTGAGCCGCGGGCAGATCATGCAGCAGGCCGGTACGGCGATGCTGGCGCAGGCCAACTCGCTGCCGCAGGGGGTACTCTCGCTGCTACGCGGCTAAGCAAACGCCGTCAAATAGCGCTAAGATCAGGGGCGCGGTCGTGATCAGGCGGTCGCGCCCTGGCGTCTGTTTCTAAGGAGTCCGAGATGAACATTCCATCCACTGCCGCTTCACTACCCCCCCAGAACAATCTGGTCGTTGTCAGCTCTGCGGCACGTGACGTCAAAACAGCGGGCGAAACCAGAACCATTGACCCCACGCTGACCCTGCTGCCGGTACAGCCCCCCGACCGGGCGCAGCTTGAAGCAGCCACCCAGAGCGTCCGCGATTTCGTCAAGCCGATCAACGACAATCTGGAGTTCAGTGTGGACGGAGATTCCGGGCAATTGGTGGTCAAGATCATCGACAGCGCCACCAAGGAAGTGATTCGCCAGGTACCTTCGCAGGAAATGCTGGCCATTGCCAAGGCTCTCGACAGCATCAAGGGATTATTTGTCAAACAGTCGGTCTGACCAGTTGCCTCGCTTGCAGTTCGCAGCTCACAGCCGCAGGAGAAAATCATGACGGTCTCGTCACCGGGCCTCGGCTCGAACCTTGATGTGAACAGCATCGTCAGCCAGTTGATGGCGGTGGAAAAACGACCGCTGACCGTTCTGGCACAGAAGCAGGCCGGCTTTCAGGCCAAGATTTCGGCACTCGGATCGCTGCAGGGGACGATTTCAGCCATGCAGACGGCGGCAGGAAATCTGGTGCCCGTCAGTGGCACGACGGCAGCGCAAAAATTCACGGTTTTGAGAACGTCGGTGGCCGACGCGACGATCGCTTCGGCGACCACGACATCGAGCGCAGTCGCCGGCACCTATCGTCTGGCAGTGACCCAACTCGCCACACAGCACAGCATCGCCACCCCGGGTGGAGCCAGTTCGCCCTTTTCGGGGACCAACGGAACCCTCCCGGACGGCGGTACGCTGACCCTTGCGCTGGGCACGGCAGACGGCGTCACGGTGAGCAAGACGACCGACATCACCATCGCAGATGACGCCACGCCGGAGGCCATCCGCGACGCGATCAACGCCGCCAACGCCGGCGTTGCGGCGCTGGTGATCAATGGAACCGATGGCAAGCAACTCCTGTTGACCAGCGATACTGCCGGCAGCAACCAGGTCATCAAGATTTCTGGAAGTACGGGCCTGTCCTACGTCGCTCCAGAGGCCAGGCACCACAGCGTCAGCACGGACATCGGCGTATTTTCCGGGATCGGCGGCACCCTGCCGGTCAGCGGCACGCTGACCATCAAACTCGGTGACAGCGACGGGTCCAATATCAACAAGACCACCGATGTCACCATTGCCGCTGACTCCACCCCGGAAATGATGCGCGACGCAATCAACAGCGCGAGCGCAGGCGTGACGGCAAAAGTCGTCGACGGCACCTCAGGCAAGCAGCTGGTGTTGACCAGCAACGCCGGCGGCAGCAACCAGTTCATCGAATTGTCGGGGAGCGCCGCCCCTGCCAGCACCCGGTCGGATCCAGTCGAGCCGGCGGATACCTTTACCCAGACGCACGCCGCGCTCGGCGCCACCTTCACACTGAATGGCGTTGCGGTGTCGTCCGCCACCAACACCGTGACGACGGCGATCGACGGCATCACCCTGAATCTGCTGAAAGGCCCGGAAGCGCCCGCGACCTCGCTCAGCACCACACTGACGATCAGCAAGGACAATACCAGCCTGACCACCGGCGTCAACGCGCTGGTCAAGGCGATCAACGATTTCCAGAGCACCGCCAGGAATCTCGGCAGTTACGATGCAACCAGCAAGAAAGCCGGTACGCTCAACGGCGACAGCACGCTGCGGACGGCACAGAATTCCTTCCGCACCGCACTTGGCGAGGTTCCCTCCGCACTCGCCGGCGCCAGCCTGCAACGTCTGTCGGACATCGGTGTCAGCCTGCAGAAGGACGGCACGCTGACCGTCGATGCCGCCAAACTGAACACGGCCATCGGCAAGGATTTCAACGGCGTCGCCAACCTGGTCGCCGCCTACGGCAGCGCAGTCAAGAGCGCTGCCGACGGACTGGTCGGCAGCGGTGGCCTGATTGCCGCTCGTAGCGACGGACTCAATTCGTCGATCAGCAACCTCGGCAAGCAATCGACCGTGATCTCGGATCGGCTGGTCCAGATCGAAGCGCGCTATCGCAAGCAATTCACCTCACTCGACACGCTCATCGCAGGAATGACCACGACCAGCTCTTTCCTGACGCAGCAACTCGCCAATCTGCCCAAGTACAGTAATAGTTAATCGTTCGCCAGGAGTCCGCAATGTTCGGCAATGCACGCAACGCGATTTCAGCCTATCAGAAGGTAGGTATCGATGCAGCCATTGAGGTGGCCGACCCGTACCGGCTGATTCTGCTGCTCTTCGCCGGCGCCCAGACCGCTATCGGCAAGGCCCGCGCCGCCATGCAGCAACAACAGATCGCGGCCAAAGGGGAAGCCATTTCCAAAGCCATCGACATCATCGGCAACGGCCTCAAGGTCAGCCTCGACCTTGAACAGGGTGGCGAGCTCGCCGAGCGCCTCTATGCCCTTTACGACTACATGGTACTGCGCCTGCTGCGCGCCAACCTCGACAACGATTTGCGCGCGCTCGAGGAAGTCGCTGCCCTGCTCGAAGAGATTCATGGTGCCTGGCGAGAAATCTCACCCCAGGCGCAACAAAGAGCCGTTGCATGACTTCCTCGCTGAGCGCGCTCGAGCACCTGCTGGCGCTTGCCGAAGCGATGCTCAGAGCTGCCGAAGACGGGGACTGGGAATTGCTGGCCAGGCACGAGGCCGACCGCCGAGCCCTGACCGACAGTCTGCCAAACCACCTGACAAGCCAGCTCGCACCCGCGGCGGCCATGCGCGCACGTACGCTGATCGAGAATTGCCAGCGCTGCGATGCGCGCATCCGCCCGCTGGTCGAGGCCCGCTTGAACGAACTGCGCGTCGTTCTGCGAGAAGTTTGAGCAATTGTCACGCACGGCCATGATTTTTCGAGACACATCCGATCACAAGATATTCATGGCCGTTTCCCTCCCCCCAACCCCTCCCCCGCGAAGGGGAGGGAAACGGCCATGATCCGCCCCGACGTCGCCAACCGCCTGCAGCCGACTGCCGATCTCACTCTGCGGCCGGCGTCGCCGGGACAGGAGATTACCGACAAGCTTTCCGGCCTCGTTGTCGGACAGCGCTTATTGGCTGAAATCCAATCGCTGCTGCCCAACGGCTCGTACCGCGCGCTGATCAACCAGCGCAGCATCACCCTCGCCCTGCCCTTTGCCGCCAGGAGCGGCGACGCGATCGAGCTGGAGGTCGCCGAGAGCAACGGCAAACTGACGCTGGCGGTGCTGGCAAAAGCAGTATCCGACAGCGGCCAGCGGGGTGTCGAAGCGGCCGCCACCAGTCTGAGCCGCACCGGGCAACTGATCAGCGATCTGCTTGGCGGCACACGCAACGCCGGCCCCGTGGCGCTGCCGCTCAACGGCAATCAGCCGATCGCCGCCCGCCCACCGGCCAACGCCCAGGAGCTGCTACCCTTGCTCAAGCAAGCGATCAGCGAGAGCGGCATGTTTTACGAATCGCATCAGGCAGGATGGGTCGAGGGCCGCTACAGCAAGGCGCAATTGCTGCAGGAGCCACAGGGGAAGCTGCTTCCCCTGGTGACGGTACAGCAAGCAGCAGTTCCCCGGCTCGCGGCCACCCTGGTCGCGACCGCACAGGAATCGTCCCGGGCCAGCGAACCTCGCGGCATGACAGGCGCCACCGGAGAAGCCGCGCAGGCCAGACCGGCAGACCCAAACGTCGCCACCAGCCAGGCGGCTCCCCTGGTGGCCGCACCACCCGATGCGGCTGCCCAGGTCACGGTTGCACAGGAATCGTCCCTGGCCAGCGAACTTCGTGGCATGACAGGCGCCGCCGGAGAGGCCGCGCAGGCCAGGCCGACCGACCCAAACGTCGCCACCAGCCAAGCGGCGCCCCTGTTGCAGGAACCCGAGGGAATACCGGCTCCCGTGTTGGCAGAGCAGCAAACAACGACGCCCCGGCTCGCGCCCCCCCCGGTCGTGACCGTGCAGGAATCACCCCAGGCTGCCGAACTACTCGCCGTGTCAGACACCGCCGTGGAGGCCAACCCAGCGCAGGCCAGGCCGGCAGATCCGATCCCTGCTACCAGCCAGTCGGCCCAGTCTTCCCAAACGCCCCAGCCCCCCCCATCCGCACCGCCTTCCCAGCCCGTCGCCCCGCAGGCACAGGCGATCGTCCAGCAGCAACTCGAAGCCTTTGCGACCCAGAATTTTTCATGGCAGGGACAAATCTGGCCCGGTCAGCAAATCCGCTGGGAGATTGCCAACGAAATTGACCCCCGTGAAAGCAGGGGTGACGGCGCTGCTGATTCCGGCGAGAACAGCGAAAAGTGGCAGACACGGCTGCGTCTGACACTTCCCCAGCTCGGCGAGGTCGATGCCCGGCTGCACATCCAGGGCAAGCAGATCACGCTGGCCGTGGTCGCCCCCGACGCCGGGACCCGCGCACGATTGCGCAGCGAGGTCGCAGCCCTGCGCAGCCAGTTCGAACAGGCCGGCCTGGACCTTGCGTCATTGGGAATTACCGCGCCACCCGCGAGTATCCAGCCCGCTCAATGAGCAGTGGCAGACGCCGCAGCACCCCACGATGCGAAACCGGAAGCAGGCCAATCATGACCAGGCAGGCTCGGCCTCCTGCTGCTGGCCGGCGTGGAAAACCCTGCACGGCCAATGTTCGGGCACGGGCAAAAAAGACTGAATCCGTGAAATAGTTGGCTAAAGTTTTCCTGACGCAAGCCGATGATCTAATCGTCTGACGCGTTTCGATGTGCTCGACCGGCATCCCAAAAAACGCCCTTGCGCATTAATTTAATTTACTTTCAAGACTTTTTTCAGGGCAAGAAAAGTCTCCGAGGAAGAATAGATGTCAATCATTACGTCCCTTACGACCACACAGATCAGTACTCTGGATGCCGGACAAATCGCTGCACTCACGACCAGCGAGATACGAGAACTCTCCACCAGCCAGATCGCCGCCGGCCTCAGCACCACCCAGATCATGGCCATGACCACCGTGCAAGTCGCCGCACTCACCACCAATCAGCTGGTCAATGGTCTCACCACCAGTCAGTTGACGGCAATGGAAACCGCCGATATCGCAGCGCTCAAGAGCAGCCAGGTCGCCGCCCTCACCACCACTCAGATTGCTACCCTGGGCACCGCCCAGGTGGCGGCGCTGACCTCGTCGCAGGTCGCCGCGCTCACCACCAACCAGCTCGTCAACGGCCTGACCA
>DIME01000074.1:0-144 GCA_002425405.1 Candidatus Accumulibacter vicinus | reverse complement strand
ATGTCGCGGCACTCAAGACCGTCCAGGTGGCCGCCCTGACCAGCAGCCAGATCGCCATCGTCCTGGGCAGCAGCCAGATCGCCGGGATCAGAACGGCACAGCTCGCCGCCCTCACCACCGCCCAGATCGCCAGCCTCGGCACCG
>DIME01000187.1:1315-8405 GCA_002425405.1 Candidatus Accumulibacter vicinus | reverse complement strand
AGATCATCATCGGCAAGCAGCGTAACGGCCCGATCGGTACCACCCGCCTGACCTTCCTGGGCGAGTACACGCGCTTCGAGAGTTTCGCCAAGCCGGGATCGTATTGAGCACAGGCAGATGTCAGCCTTCGACGCGGCTGGCGTTGACCGTGTAGACAAAGCGCTGAACGTCGGTGCTGTCGAAGCGGACACCGGCAGCCTCCGCCTGCGGCAGGACCAGGAAGGGCAGGGGCCCGCCGCCGCTGGCGCCTCGGAGACTGACATCCTGGGCAGCGTTGTAGGCAATCCAGTTCATCTCCCAGAAACCGAACAGCAGCTTCCTGAGGACGACCAGTTTCGCATCGCCATTGCCCAGGTGTTCGTCGTGAATGGCCTTGCGCACATCACCGGGGTCGACCGGAATCCAGCCATAGCCTGGCGTGTAGAATTCGGCCCGACAATGCTGCACAGTGCGCAGGTTGCCGGTTGCGCCGAGGCCCGCAAACAGCCGCGAACTGTCGACGCGCAGCCCGAAGACCGGGCGCGCGGGAATTCCGATCGATCGACACAGGCCGACGAAGAGCAGGGCGATGTCGGCACTCTTGCCGCTCAACTGGCCACTGTCGAGCATGGCCTCGACATCGCCTCTGCCAATGCCGCTCTGGGCTGGATCAAATGATGTGTTTTCGACCACCCAATCGTAGATCGCCTTACCCTGGGCAACCGGATCCTTGATTCGGCCAATGGCGCGCTCGGCAGTGCGGCGCACGAGTCCATCGATCGGAACCAGATTGCTCGATTGCAGACAGCGCCGAAGCACTTCGCTGCGTTCGGCGGCGCTGCCGCGGCGGGTGATGTCGAAGTGACGGTCGAGCTTGGCCACCTGACTGTTGATCTGTAATTGCGGTGTCGGACTGCTCTCTTTCCAGTCCGCGTAGAACACCTCCATATCGGCCACCGGATCACGGTAGATTCCGGCACTGTCGAAGTTGCCTCGCCAGAAGTGACCCAGCGAGCGTTGCCAGGAAGTGTCCTTGTACTGAGCCAGTGGGAGCCACAATCGCAGTTTGCCTTTGACCTGGTTGAGCGTGATCTGCGAAGTAATCTCGTAGGTCCGCCAGTTGGGCTGCGGCTCATCGGGCAGACTGATGGCGTTGCGCTGTTCGACTGCGGCGGTCGGTGCTGGGCTAGACGCCAGAGCCGGAGGGGTGGATGGTTTTTCAACGACCGGCCGCCGGTAGCTGTGCCGGGCTCTTGTGCTGTCTCTGCTGCCGCTGGTTCTGGTGGTATCTCTACTGCCGGTTTTGCCGGCAGGCTTGGCTGTCGACTTGGCTGCCGGTTTGGCAGCATCCTGAGCAGCCGCCTTCTTTTTGTTGGCGGCAAGCACCGACGAAGGGGCCAATAGCGAAAGAAGCGCAGAAGCGGCAAGGAAATTGCGTCGTTTCAATCGACTCTCCAGTAAGCACAGGATCCTTACGCTCGGAGCCGGCAGCATGGATCGATGGCCAAAAACGACCGGGCCGTGTCACCAGACACGGCCCCGTTGATGTCCAAAAAAATTATAACACTTCAGCAGCGTAGTCAGCGAGGCGGGAACGCTCGCCTCGCTGCAGGGTGATATGACCGGCGTGCTGCCAGCCCTTGAAGCGGTCGACGACGTAGGTCAACCCGGAACTGCCTTCGGTCAGGTAAGGCGTATCGATCTGTGCAATGTTGCCGAGGCAAATCACCTTGGTGCCTGGTCCGGCACGCGTGATCAGGGTTTTCATCTGCTTCGGCGTCAGGTTTTGCGCCTCGTCGATGATCAGGAACTTGTTGAGGAAGGTGCGGCCACGCATGAAATTGAGCGATTTGATCTTGATCCGGTTGCGAACCAGGTCACGGGTCGCCGCACGGCCCCAGTCGCCGGCATCGTCATCGCTCTTGTTGAGGACTTCAAGGTTATCTTCGAGAGCACCCATCCACGGCCCCATCTTTTCTTCCTCGGTCCCTGGCAGAAAACCGATGTCCTCGCCAACGGGAACAGTGACACGGGTCATGATGATCTCGCTGTAGCGCCTTCCTTCGAGCACCTGCGTAAGACCGGCAGCCAGGGTGAGCAGCGTCTTGCCGGTGCCGGCCTGGCCGAGCAGGGTGATGAAATCGACTTCCGGGTTCATCAGCAGATTGAGCGCAAAATTCTGTTCGCGGTTGCGCGCCGTGATGCCCCAGACATTGTTCTTGGTGTGCGTATAATCGGTCAGCGTCTGGATTTCGGCGGTCGATCCGGAGATTTCGCGGACGATGGCATAGAGCGGTTTTTCTCCTTCCTGAAAGAGGAACTGATTGACCAGCAGGTGCGCGCAGAATGACCCTTTGAGGCGGTACAGCGTACGACCGTCCTTCTTCCGGGACTCGATGTCCTGGCCATAGACCTCCCAGAAATCAGAGGGCAGCTCGCGCATTCCCGTATACAGGAGGTCGGTGTCCTCGAGTACCTTGTCGTTGAAGTAATCCTGCGCCGAGAGCCCGAGGACACGGGCCTTGATGCGCATATTGATGTCCTTGGAGACGAGGATGACCGGACGTTCGGGATGTCGGCGTTGCAGATCGATGACGACGGCCAGAATCTGGTTGTCGACTCTGGCCGTTGGCAATCCCGCCGGCAACCCGCCGGTGATTGCCTCGGTCTGCAGGAAAAGGCGGCCGCTGGCGAGTTTGCGGGAAGGTCCATGGAGCGGGATGCCTTGGTCGATGGACCCATCTACGCTGTTGACGATCTCGTCAAGAGTGCGCGTCACCTGGCGAGCGTTGCGGGCGATTTCCGACAAGCCTTTCTTGTGGTTGTCGAGTTCTTCCAGGGTCATCATCGGCAGGAAGACATCGTGCTCCTCGAAGCGGTAAATGCAGGTCGGGTCGTGCATCAGGACATTGGTGTCGAGAACGAAAAGCTTGCCTGGTGCGGCGGCAGCTGCAGTATTGCGGGCCATGTGAGCGCTTTCCTGATCAGGCCGGTAAGGGTTTCATGTCAGAGCCGGGTGATGAAATCCAGAACTTCCTGCGCGTGGCCGGCCACCTTGACGCGGCGCCATTCGCACCGCAGCACGCCTTGGCCGTCAATGACAAAGGTGCTGCGCTCGATGCCGCGAACCTGTTTACCGTACATCGACTTCATCTTGATGACCGCGAAGCGGGTGCACAGCAATTCTTCGGTGTCGGAAAGCAGATCAAATGGCAGGTTCTGCTTCGCTTTGAAGTTCTCGTGTGACTTGACTCTGTCACGAGACACACCGACTACCAGGGCGCCAGCCTCCACGAACTGCGGGTACAGGTCACGGAATTGCTGTGCCTCGGTGGTACATCCCGGCGTGCTGTCCTTGGGATAGAAATACAGGACGACGGGGCTCCCCAGACAAGCCGAGAGAGTGAAGGTCCGGCTACCGGTTGCGGGCAGGCTGAAGTCGTCAACGGTCTGATCAATCATGGGGCTAGCTTTTCAGGGACGAAGAGCCAGATTGTGGTAAGAAACCGGATCGTCGGTCAAGCTTTGAATCGCTGTTTGCCGTCAGGTTCGGATTCCTGCTGGGACCGAGCAGGCGGGACCAAGTTGGCGACGCCTGATTCCTACGATCTGTCAAACATGAAATTATGATATCAGACATTTCGTATAATTTTTATTATGTAAAGTTAAAGATTGGTCAACCTGCCGCCGGTTTTCCAGGTTGATGGAAAGCTGTTGGTGTGAGACTTTGCCGTGTAACTAATGAGACATCAGGGAATGGTTTGAGACAATACACGGGCAAGCATGGCCAGCGCTAGCCTTTGATGCGGGGCCGTACTCGAACCGGCATCAACGGTGGTGCAGCGCCAGGTGTTGGCAGGTTGCGGCGCACAAGAAAGGAGGAAAGTCGCACGAAGTAACGCAGGCGGCGGGGCCTCCCGGTCTGGACAAGCCAGCAACCCCGCATGGCGCTACGGTCGGAAAAACCGTGCTACGGCCGGGAGAATCGCACCGTGTCGCGTCTGCGTTCATCGCAGTTTTCACAGCCTCTCAGCCAGTTTGCAGAACACTTCCCCGAGGTGACGACGCAGCTGCTCATACAGCGTCGGCACTTCGGGATGAATACTACGTGATATTTGCACTCCCACTTGGAGTGGCTTAGGCTTTCGCACTCGTCCATCGGGATTCTCCATACTGATGGACTCCCTGAAATGTCAAACTTTTCCTGTCCCCCAGCAGAGCCGGGGGATTTCCCATTTTTGGTTAACGCGGGGCTACGTCCTCCCTCCCGCAACGGACGCTCCGCGCCGGCGGTGGCTGCCGGACTACGCCATCCCGGCGATCCGGGTTCTTGGGCGGAGAGCCTCGATCATGGAAGGCGGCGGTGAACGGCGAGCGTTCGGCTTGTCGCCCGTTTGCTCACCTGGACGAGCATGAGCGCCAGGGCGAGCGCCGTCAAGAAGCTGGACGCCGGTTCCGGAACGGCGCGCGTTCCGGCAAACCGCAGGATGGGCTGCGCTCCCGAAATGGTCGATGAGACGGCTTCCCTCTCATAGGCACCCGTATTGTCGAAAGAGAAGTAGTAGCGGCCAAGGTTGGTCGCGCCCGCGTCTCTTGTGAAGTTGACGCCGAGTCCGGAAATGTTTCGAAAACCGACGAAATAGTCTTCGCCTGTCTGCAGATCCAGGTCGGCGAACGACCACGTTTCGAACGGCTCTCCGGTGAGGCTGGTCGACGCGCTGCGGAGCAAATGACCGCCGTTCAAAGGGGAGTCGTCCCAAATCTCCAGCACTACGGTACGACTATCGATCGACGCAAAGCGCGTCTTGACCTCGGACAACGAGTAGGACTCGGTCGGCGAATACAACCATCCGGCTTCCGCCGCTGACCAGGCGGTGCTCGCGGCGGGCGACGCCGCGCCATTGATCGAGTCGACTTGCGTCGGCAGCGCGACGACAGAGCTGCAGGCAATGACCGTCGCCACCACAAAGCATGCGCGCGCAAAATTCATGACCCCCCCCCCTTTTTTTGACTTGGTTTAGAGACAGCGGCTGACCAGGCGGCAAAAGCAATATCGAAGGATAGGAAATCCAACGGACGCTGGGAAGTGTATGACGGCCGATGCATGGCCGTCAAGCGTGAGCCTTATCCAACAGCAGTCCCAAATTAAGCCCATAGTGTTATGAAGGATTTTTTTAGCGTACTGGAAGACTCCCCCTATGGTTCTCAACTTCGACTCTTGGGCCACCCTGTTTGACTTCATGCTCCAGGCCCTTGGGCCAGCCTCCTCACCCCGCGTGCACCGGGCCATCGCGGAGCGGATTCAAATTTAGAACTGCTGATGAAGATGCATGCGCGCCAACGTCAAGCCCGCCAGCTTGGTACAATGATGAATTGACCGTCCTGCAGACTCCCAACCATGAAACGCAACCGCTTTACCTCCCGCAAGCGCATTTCGGCTGACGCCACCGAATTGAGCCGTCTGGCCATCGGCCTTGCCGAATCCGGCAGCAAGCTTGAGGACCTGTTCTGGCAAAACCGTCTCGGCGCACTCGTCGACAAGCTGTTTCATGACGGTGCCGAGGACGACTTCACCGGCTCGCTGGACCGCCTGTTCGACGCACATGCCATGGCGCATGACGATCTTGCAGACACCATCGAGGCACACGCCGAGTCATGCGTGCTGTCGCATCTCGGGCAGGAGTTCGACATCCTGCTCTTCACAGCACCGCTGCTGGCCTGGTCGCGCTTTTCGATTCCCACCGCGACGATTCCGAGAAGCATCCTGCAGACGCTGAAGGTGCACCTCGGCGCGCATGTCTTTGCTGCGGGTGCCCGGCTGGCCCTCGCCGATTATCTGTATAGCCCGGATCAGCTGCCGCACAGCTTCACCGATACCTGGCAACTGATGCAACGGCTGGGGACCGCCGCGATGGCCGGCAGCGACCTCGGTATCGACGCGTCGGGCATGCCCGAAACCAATCGCTTCCTTTCCGATACCCGTTACCTCGTCGGTGCGCTGGCGGTTCGCCGTGGTCAGCCCCTCTTTCGCTGGAACGAGGCCGACAAGAGCAGCCGTGAGAGTGCCCTCAAGGAATGGTTGAAGCAGGGCGGACCGTGCTTCGAAGCCCTGCTTACCGGCTGTGCCTATGAACCCCTGCTGGCTGACGCCTACCATGCCGCCTGCCGGGCGGCCGACAGCGCTTCGCGCCCGTATTCGCTGAAGGCTTCGGTGGCGTTTCTGCAGGCCACCCTCGGGCAGCCCGCCGAGAGCCTGCGTGCAGTCATCGGCGGCTTCCATGACAAACGGCTGGAGGAATACCGAATCGGTTTCGGCCCGAAAGACGGTGACCTGGTTTTTCATGGTGTCGTCTGGCCATTGCTGGGCATCGAGGATGAAACCACCGATGTCGCCGGCGAGATCGAAACCGCTTTGCGCAAATCCGGCCTCAAGGATGTGGTCGCGCTCGACCAACAGTTTCCCTACGAATTCTGTGACGATTGTGGTGCGCCGCTCTATCCGAATATCGACGGCGATACCGTACACGCCGAGATGCCGGAGCAGAACAACGTGCCATCGCAGACCCTGCATTGAACCGATGATGAGCAATCGCGATCTGCTGCAACGCAGCCTCGATGCCGTCTGGCATCCGTGTACCCAGATGAAGCAGCATGCGTCCGAGGCCCTGCCGCTGGTTCCCATCGCCAGCGGCAAGGGGGTCTGGCTGTATGACTTCGACGGCCGGCGCTACCTCGATGGCATCAGCTCGTGGTGGGTCAACCTCTTCGGCCACTGCCATCCGCGCATCAATGCGGCGCTGCGCGAGCAGCTCGATGAACTCGAACATGTCATCCTTGCCGGCTGCACGCACCGGCCGGTGGTCGAGCTTTCGGAGCGGCTGTCGGCACTCGCCGGCGGCATGCTCGGCCATTGTTTCTATGCTTCCGACGGTGCTTCGGCGACCGAAATTGCGCTCAAGATGTCTTTCCACTCCTGGCAGAACCGCGGTCGCCAGGACAAGCAGGAATTCCTGTGCCTGGCCGGCAGCTATCATGGCGAAACCATCGGTGCGCTTGCGGTCACCGACGTCGCCTTGTTCAAGGACGCCTACGCGCCGCTGATCCGCCCGGC
>DIME01000187.1:0-1277 GCA_002425405.1 Candidatus Accumulibacter vicinus | reverse complement strand
TGCACGCACCGGCCGGTGGTCGAGCTTTCCGAGCGGCTGTCGGTACTCGCCGGCGGCATGCTCGGCCATTGTTTCTATGCTTCCGACGGCGCTTCGGCAACCGAAATCGCGCTCAAGATGTCTTTCCACTCCTGGCAGAACCGCGGTCGCCAGGACAAGCAGGAATTCCTGTGCCTGNNACGCGCCGCTGATCCGCCCGGCGGGCATCGTGCCGACGCCCGATGCCCGCTTCGCCGAGGCGGGGGAAACTCCGGTCGAGGTCGCCCGCCGCGCGGCTGCCGCACTCGAGAACCACCTCGAACGACACCATCCGCGCATCGCCGCGCTGATCGTCGAACCGCTGATCCAATGTGCCAGCGGCATGGCGATGTACGATCCGGAATACCTGCGCCTGGCGCGTGGCCTCTGCGACCGCTACCAGGTGCATCTGATCTGTGACGAGATCGCCGTCGGTTGTGGGCGTACCGGCACCTTCTTTGCCCATCAGCAGGCGACGATCCAGCCGGACTTCCTCTGCCTGTCGAAAGGCATCTCCGGTGGCTACCTGCCGCTGTCGATCGTGATGACCAGCGATGCGGTCTACGCCGATTTTTATGACGATCGAACCAGCCGCGGCTTTCTCCACTCGCACTCCTACACCGGCAACGCACTGGCCTGCCGGGCGGCCCTGGCCACCCTCGACATTTTCGCTGACGATCAGGTGATCGACGCCAATCGCAGCCTCGCCGAGCATCTCGGCCACTGCCTGGCCGCGCTGGCCGGGCACCCGCAGGTGCGCCACCTCCGCCAGCGTGGCATGATCGCCGCCTTCGACGTGCACACCGACGATCCGGAGTTCTCACAACGCTTCTACCGGCAGGCCCTGGCCAACGAAATCCTGCTGCGACCGATCGGCAATACCGTCTATTTCATGCCGCCCTACGTGATCAGCCGCGATCAATGCGCATTCCTCGTGGATCGCGCCCACGCTGCACTCGAGGCTGCACTCGGCAGATGATCTGGGAAGAACTGCAAAGCGAACTCGATACCCTGCAGCGTGACGGTCTGAAACGCCATCGCCGGACTCTCGAATGCCCTTGCGGACCGGTAGCCCGGCTTGATGGTCGCTCACTGCTCAGCTTCTGCAGCAACGATTACCTCGGCCTGGCCAATGACCCGGCGCTGGTCGAAGCCGCCTGCGCCGGTGCCAGGACCTGGGGCGTCGGCAGCGGCGCTTCGCATCTGGTCAGCGGCCATCTCGGCGCACACGCAGTGCTCGAGGAGAAGCTCGCCGCGTT